>JBJTOZ010000265.1:0-9177 GCA_046074825.1 Hyphomicrobium sp. | reverse complement strand
TTCTGGCTCGTAGAGTTTATCGCTTTTACCGTGACCTCGGTTATCAAGTGCTAAAACCCGATATCCTGCAGCTCTTAATTCTCCAACCCATCCTGTAGCAATCCAATTGATATCCGTATTTGAGGCAAATCCATGAATAAGCAGCACTGGTAGAGAACGTGTTGCCTCTAAATTTTCATCAATAAATGCAAGTCTTATTCCATCGGAGAGAAAACTCAACACAGCTTTGAATTCCTCTTTGAAGATAATTTAAATAATTGAGAGCAAAACAGTATCTATCATTTTCTCCTCAGGATCGCTAAGAAAGTTGGGCTTTCTACAAGTTATTAATAATATACTTCTTTCAGAAGGTGAATTCAGAATGGCTTCTTCTTTTGTTCCACATCTTGCAAATGATATTGGAGCTGAAAAAATATTTATTGGTGTTAAGGAGTTCCAATGCCTAGGTGCACGCCCTCCTCATGACCATCCGCATGTTTATCTCGACATGGGGGGAGACGGGCAAATTCTATGTCCCTATTGTTCCACTTTATATGTCTATGACGACCGATTGGAAGAGAATGAAAGCGATCCCCATGACTGTATAACAAATATTCCCAGTAAACATAGACCTGAACCAAAATGAAATATGTTTTGCTTTTTTAGGTCACAGTGGGTTTTAATACTTTATTAAAACTTCATGAGATTAAAAAGTTTTGCTCATTGCAATATTCGTCTTTTAGAAAAACGCCTCCCATTCTAATAGCTGGCGGAGGGATTGGAGGCCTTGCTGCTGCGATAGCTTTGGCTCGCAAAGGATGGCCAGTAACCCTTCTCGAAAAACATAAAAAAGCACCTGAAGAAGGTGCGGGCATCCAACTTGGTCCTAATGGGACCCGCATTCTCCATGAGCTTGGCATCGCTACCCACCTCAAACATCTAATCGCAGAGCCCCGAGGAATACGCGTGATGGACGGTGTAAGCGGGTCACTTCTCACGCACCTACCGTTAGGACAGTCTATAGCAGAGAAATATGGATCTCCTTATTGGGTTTTACATAGAGCTGATTTGCATGCTGCAATGACCGCAGTCATTCTGGAAATGCAAAGTATCAATTTTCAAACAGACTCCGAAGTCGTAAATGCTATAAGCAATTCCGACGGAGTAGGTGTTTACCTCAAAGATGGTCGACACCTAAGCGGCTGCGCATTGATCGCCGCTGATGGCATATGGTCTAATGTGCGCACGCAGATTCTTAAAAGAAGTCCTCTCCTTTTTTCGGGCAAGTGCGCCCTGCGAGCCGTCATTCCCTCAAACGATCTACCCGACGAATTATTTCGAACAGACACTACATTATGGTTGAGACCTTCAAGTCATATTGTGCATTATCCTGTACGTGGAGGTCGCGAAATTGCCATAACTGCAATTTTCGATGATGATATGCAAAGCCAGAATTGGTCTGAACCTGTTGACCTCACCTCTCTCTCAAGCCGGACAGCCTTATTTCCTTCAAAACTGAAAGCTCTTCTGGCTAAACCCTATCTCTGGCGGAAATGGTCTCTTTATACCCATAATGAGACTAATCCTTTGGTGAGCCAACGTATTAGCCTTCTTGGAGACGCAGGGCATCCCATACTTCCCTTCTTAGCTCAAGGAGCGGTTATGGCACTTGAAGATGCTGCAGTTCTTGCCACTGTGCTTGACAAGACTTCAAATAGAGATATTCCCCAATCTTTAGCACTTTATGCAACATTGCGTTATAAGCGTGTACAGAGCATTCAGAAAGCCTCTGCTCAGAATGGCCGCATCTATCATTATGCGGGAATGTACCGAATTTTTCGAAATCTTGCTCTGAAAATTCTACCCCCTTCTTTTATTCTTTCTCGTTACAACTGGATTTATAAGTGGACTATAAACGAGGTATAAAAAAATTAAATGTCATTATATCCGTCTCATTGAGGAGGCAGCTCAGCGCAAGAGATTTTGTAAATTGCAACTATGATTTGAATAAATAATTAATAAAATGGTGCGGACGGCGGGACTCGAACCCGCACGACATTTCTGTCTCAGGATTTTAAGTCCTGTGTGTCTACCTGTTCCACCACGTCCGCTAATTTTGCATCTTTTAGACAGGCCTTAACGATTTCTGAAGTCGTTTATTAAAAAAATGACCACAAGGGTATATATTTTTAATAAAGAGTTGTAAGGGGGATTTTTTAATTTGAGGCCCTTTGATCCGACGAAAACGTTCCCCTATCACGATCTTCAGTTCCAGCTTTTAACATCAAACTCAAAAGTTCATCAGGATTTGTGATATCTATCGAATGGGGGTGCTCTTGATCTGTCTTCCCAACAAGATCGTCCCTCACATCTCCATCTGGAGTTAAAAAAATTGTCCTTGGTACATAAGTTCCATCGGGAGAATAGGCGCCATTAGCCATTTTGTCTTCGTCAGCATCAATTAATATCATAACAAGTTTCTGTGCAGCCTCAACGACCCTTTTATCGGAAAATAATGAGCGATATTTTCGGCATGAGGTACACCATGAGGTATAGAAAACCATCATTACTGTCTTGCCACTTTGAGTTGCCTCTGGGACCCCCGTTCTTAAATCATTCCAGGAAATCTCTTTGCCGTTCCATGCCGAAGCTTGAGGTGGGGGGTCTGCCACTGCCTCTGTTAAAAGCGAAAGACCAATAAATATCACAAACACTATGAATTTTACACACCTTGATCCCATGACCAGAAGCCTCCTCATCTCATCGCGATTTGTTTTTGGCCTCTTGCAAGAATTTCGGCAAGAGAGATTTTTGTAAAAGTTTTAAATTAACCTGTTTCTGCAGAATTTGGTATCATGCCAAGCAATGGTGCAATTCGCTCTATAATACGGGCCGTTGTAGGAGCCGCGTTGTGGCCTGCTGTAATCTCACCAGCGGTAAAATCTTGGCCTTTTGGCTCAAAGAGCATGACAAGGGTAATATATCGTGGGGCTTCTGCGGGAAAGGCGCCAATAAAGGAGGCAATGACGGATTTCTTTTGATAGGCTCCCCCAACAGCTATTTCCGCAGTGCCCGTCTTACCGCCAACCCGATACCCTTTCACATCAGCTGCTCGCCCTGTTCCTGCTTGATCTATTACATTCAAACGCATGAGCTGCCGCAAAAGGTGGCTTGTCTTTTCACTGATGACTCGATCCTCGGTTTGCTTATTAAAAGAATTGTCCTCTTGACGCAAAAAAGTAGGTGTTATCCTAATTCCTCCATTCAGTAATGAAGCTGCTGCTGATGCAAATTGCAGAGGTGTCACACCAAGACCATGACCGTAAGAAATTGTAATTTGCTCCAATCTACCATAGGGTGTCGGTCGAAGAGGTTCAGGTCCAGGACCAACCTCAGTCCTTAAAGCGGTCCACAAACCAAGCTTTTGAAGCAAGGCTTTTTGACGATCAGGCCCTGAAGACAGAGCAAGAAGTGCAGCACCAAGATTCGAAGAGTGTAGGAAGACTTCTGAAAGGGTCATGGGTCGACCCAAGGGATGTGGATCGCGAATAGTTACCTGACCAATGGAAAGAGGCTGGCTGGTATCAACAAAACTATCAAGTGTCTTGCCGTCTTCAAGCGCTAAAGCAACGGTGAGTAGTTTCATTACAGAACCAAGCTCATACACCCCCGATATTACTTTATCTATACGAGCAGGATTGAGACTTTCCTCCGCTTCAGAAGGATCAACACCAGGTAAAGAAACAGCTGCTAAAACCTCCCCTGAACGAGCATCAAGAACCAATCCACCAGCACCGACTGCCTCATATTTTTTTATAGCATTCTCAAGTTCTTCTTCCACAGCATGCATTACTGCAAGATCAAGAGACAGTCGAACGGGTGCTTTTGAAGAAATATGAGCGGCATATGTTGGTTCAGAATATCCTATTTTATCAATAAAACGTTCAATTCCCGCAATCCCACGATTATCGATGTCAACACGTCCAAGAATATGACCTCCCAAACGATTGGTAGGATAAGTTCTCTTAATTTCATCTATGAAACTTAATCCAGGTAGCCCAATGTTGTGAACCTTCTGAGCCAAGCTCGGACTTAAGTGACGCTTGATCCACACAAACCGTCGCGCGGGATCAGATAAACTTCGGCGAAGTTCCTTAAGTTCCTTTTGAGGAAAAATTTGAATTATTTGTTCTGCTGCTTCATCTTTATCTTGAATTAAACTTGGATCAGCATAGAGGGAAGGCATCAAGACATCCGTTGCAAGAAGGCGATCCTTACGATCTAAAATATCTGGCCTTGCAAGGGAAATGCCAGAAGCCGGAGTAAGCATTGAAACTCGAACACCAGTGGTTTTTGAACCCTCTGCAGCAAGTCTTAGAAGTTGAAGACCGACTAAGAAAAAAGACACCACAACGCACAGCACCACAAACCTTAGCCTCCAATGGGCCGTCCGGCGTGGAAAATTTTGTTGGCTTCTCATGAAGAAACCTATTTCTGAGTTGAACTAATCATCATTTTGCTGAGTGGGACCTGAAGTATTTGATTTGCTCTCAACGGTTCAAGACCCAATTTTCTAGCAAGAGGTTCAATTCTTTCTGGCCGAGACAAGTGAGCTCTTTCAGCATTGAGGAGCGCAATATCTGAGCGAGATGTGTTCGCACTTCGGTCCAGAAGTCGAACTTGTGTTTCTATAAGGCGTGTATCATAGTTCAAACTATAGAGTACAAATGCGCTGATAAGCATAAAACAGGTGGCTAGAGCGTTTAAAATTGACATTTGTTTAATGTTCCTTACTCACCCTAAAACATCCACTCTAGATCAGCGCTACAGTTTGAAATTTAAAATGTTTCTTCTCTTTCTTTCCAGATAGGAGCCTCTGTCCGTTGCGCAGCTCTTAACCTTGCGGATCGGGCTCGCGGGTTAACATTTATCTCACTTTCATTAGGTGTAAGCGGACGAGAGTTAATAATTCGGAAACTTGGAGCCGAAAATGTTCTTCTAGGGCTAGGTTTATAACGGGAACCATGATCGGCTTTTCCCGAACGCTCCCTTAAAAAATGCTTAACAATTCGATCTTCGAGACTGTGAAATGTTATCACAACAAGGCGTCCTTCTGGCTTTAATATTGCCTCTGCAGCCTGGAGCCCCTTTTTTAACTCTGTCAATTCATCATTCACGTAAATTCGAAGCGCTTGAAAAGCTTGAGTTGCTGGATGAATTTCCCCCCATCTTCGTCCGCCCATGACCCGAATAATAAGATCTGCAAGTTCTTTTGTTCTAGTGAATGGCTTTTTAACCCTTTGCCCCATGATTTCTCCGGCAATCTTGCGGGCATGTCGCACCTCTCCCAAAGAGAGGAAGATATCAGCAAGCTGATCCTCATCAAATGTATTGACCACGTCACTTGCTGTTGGTCCAACACAAGACATACGCATATCAAGAGGGCCATCGTGTTGAAAAGAAAAGCCTCGGTTAGAATTGTCAATCTGCATAGAGGAAAGACCAACATCTAGCAAAACCCCATCAACAGACTTTAATCCAAACTCGAGCGCAGCACATTGGAGTTGGCTAAAAGAACGATGAGAAAGAGAAAGACGAGGGGTAAATTTGGAAGCGAGTTCTTCTGCACACTCAATTGCAGTTGGATCACGATCAAGAGCAAGGACGCGACAATCACAAGATTTAAGGAGCCCAAGCGTGTGCCCACCAGCACCAAAAGTTCCATCAATAAAAATTTCGTTGTTTTTAGGTTGTAGAAGTCTCAAAACCTCTTCACATAAAACTGGGATATGTCTTTGGTCTTTTTGATGGTCAACTGCTGCCTCCTCTTCGCTCATTTGCGAAAACCTTTGGGAGTTGCATCTGCTTGAGAAAAATATGCTGATGTTGCGAATAAATCCCTGTGCTTTTTGACTTTAGCTCGTGCTGTTTGCCTGCGTTTTTCAAACTGCTCTGGAGCCCACATTTGGAATTTTTCTCCAACCAACAAATGTAACTTCCGATTGTAGAGCGGCATGCTTGCGTAGTTCTTGAGATAGGATGATGCGACCGTCGCCGTCGACAGAGAGGATGTGCACTTCACCGTATAACGCGACAGATAGTTGGTCTCGCTCATCCGAATAATCTGGCAAACCTGCCAGAAGCCCATCGATTTTCCTCGCAAGCCTCTCGCCACCTGCATCGATCGCTGGAGCCTCAAGCGAGGGATAGCAGTAGATCCCACCACTATATCCATCTTGCTGAAGGATTGTTCTGAAAGAAATGGGAACGGAAACGCGCCCTTTAAGGTCAATTTTGTTTGTGAATATTGAGACAAAGCGGTTCATCCTCTCGTTGATCAATCCTCATTTTCTCTCAACGCCACTTGTCCGCAACGAACACGAAAGTAACGACAGGCTGATCGCTACCAACATTTAAGGATACTCGCCTTGGGATCCCCCAAAATGAATGATGCCCCAAGACGTCAGAAGAACCTCGATTTCTAAAATAACCTAAAGCCTCTTTCTGGGATCTCATGGAATATTTTGGGTGTCAATGGAGGCTAGCGGATAACTGTGGGAAAGTTGATAAAATTTAGTCTCTGTCTCTTTCGTACACATCAAAGAAAAAAGGTCCGCATAAAGCGGACCTTATAAATTTTTAAACTCGTCTAAATACTGCTTTTTGATCAGTGTCTTAGGGGGTGTTTGAACTTTCAGGCGTCGAGGACGAAGAGGACCCCACACTTCCTGTTTCTGAAGGAACGCTAGGGCTCTCCGTGGGAACCGAAGACGAAGAAGAAGCTGCTTCGGTTTCCAAGGTCTGTGGAGCTGTTTCGGCTTGGGTTGAACTTGGATCTGCCAATGGCGTTGAAGTTGCCAGATCTGTTACACTTTTCTCACTTGTTGGAGACGAAGAGGAAGCAGAATTTTCGGCGCTAGGCATTTCATTTGAGGTAGTTTGGGGCACACTTTCTGGGGCTTGAAGAACTTGATCCGAGGCAGCAGCATTTGATGGGGTGCTTGTAGAATTTTCTGAAACAGCTGGGGTCGCTTTAATACCTAGAACCTTATCAAGTTCAGGAATATTGATGATTTTTTTTACTGCTTCTTCTGCACTCAGTTTGGCGACCTTTTCTACCTCAAGGTCTTTTTCTGTTAGTTTGTCGGTCAACTCTTTAATTCTGAGAAGAGCCCCTTCATGAGCGACTTGAAGTGTTTGCAGCTGTTGCAAAGACTCTTTTCGGCTAGCCATCATCCAACCAGCAAACCCAAGGCTGACAAGAGCAACAGCCAAAAGAACGTTCTTGTTGATTGTATCAGTTTTTAAAGCATCCAAAATGTTCACAATGTCCTCCTTGATAGTTTGTCGTATTACATGGCAAAAGAGTATTCTTTTTGAAGATTAGATAGCGCAATATTCAGAATAGTATAGAAGATAAGAAAGAAGAGTTGGAAAAAATTTCTGGGCAATTTCTGTGAATTAAAAAAATAAATATGCAGTGAAAAGAGGTCAGTTGGCCTATAAGCCGGGTTCTGTTTGGAATTTCTTCCGCGACGATCATTCATCTAGAACGTCTATTACTAAACGTCTCAAGCAACCAACCCGAATGACAAGCCTGAAAACAAGCCTGTAGGCTGGAATTCTCTCCTCCTACGGGTCATTCCTATTTGGTCTTGCTCCGGATGGGGTTTACCCTGCCAGCTGCGTTACCGCAGCCGCGGTGTGCTCTTACCACACCATTTCACCCTTGCCTTAAGAAAAAATCAGAAGGCGGTTTATTTTCTGTGGCACTTTCCCTAGGGTCGCCCCCGGCGGTCGTTAACCGCCATCCTGTTTTCATGGAGCCCGGACTTTCCTCTGCCGTTCACATTTATTTTGGCCATAACGCCAGGAACTGCAGCGACCGTCCAGCCAACTGACACCATATTATAAGATACCTCTAATCAAGTTCGTCAAGGTGTGTGCTCCCCCAAAGTCCAACAAAATATATTATAAAAATATAAAAAACCTTTGGGATTAGGAGTGTATCCCTATGACTTTTCAATAATATACCCTGTAATTGGAAAAAATCTTTTAAACACTTTCAAAGCCCCTTTGCGCTTCGATAAGCTTGCGGAGAGTAACAAGAGTTGAAAAATCCGGATGGGAATTTATTAATTCTTGCCGAAAATGCAGTTGAAAGGCTCGCAGAACAAAGCTGAGTTCTTCGTTTAAAGCACCTGAAGACTGCACACAGTATCCAATTTGGGATAACAGGCTTCGGATTTCATTGATGCGCTCGAGCGCTGAAAAATCATCACCCGTTTTTATATCAACTGTATCTAATGGTGCGGATGAAACCCATAAACCTATTCCTTCCGATGCCAATCTTTCCCAATCAAATTTTTCACCAGGGTCTATTTTTCGAGAAGGTGCAACATCTGAGTGTGCCAGAACATCTTGAACTTGCATGGTATGTCGAGACATTATATCTCGGCAAAGCGCAATCACAGCATTTATCTGTTCTAAAGGAAAATCAGGATAGCCTAAACTATGACCTGGGTTTTGTATCTCAATACCTATCGAGAGAGAGTTGATGTCTGTCTCCCCCTTCCAACATGAAACACCCGCATGCCATGCTCTCATGTCTTCAGAAACCATTTGAACAATTTGTCCGTCTACATCCACAACATAATGGCATGAGACCTTGCAATCGGGCCGCGATAAAATCTCAAGAGAACGTTTAAAAGTCTCTAAGCCTGTGTAATGCAGTATTATGAATTTAGGATGAAGATTATTAAGTCTAGGTTCAATATTTGGCGAGGGGAAGATTTTATGAACATGTCTACTCTCTGCAGTTTTTAGCAATTTAAAATTAGTCATTTTTTTCCACCTACGCCCCGTTCATGTAAAATTGTTTCATAAGCTGCATTGATGTGTGCAAGTTTTGCAGTTGCTGCCTTTATGACTGCAGGAGGGGCCCCTTCAGCAATGAGACGATCAGGATGGGATTGTCTAACAAGCTTGCGATAACGGGAACGAATTTCATGTAGTGAAGCATCAAAAGGTAATTCCATAATGCTATAGGGGCTTTCTGGATCTTGTACAAATAACGACCGGATATTTCTGAATTCTACGTCAGAGTAGCTAAATCGAGAAGCCACAACTTTTAAAAAATGATCTTCAGAGACCTCGCGTTCCACCGACACCTCCCGGCCGCGCGGGATGCGGTCGATC
>JBJTOZ010000264.1:0-5625 GCA_046074825.1 Hyphomicrobium sp. | reverse complement strand
CCACGGACAAAGTCTGTGATGGTGTCGATGCCATTCTGACTTGGGGCATTTAAGAAGAAACGATCAATGCCTGTGCCCCCGTGAGGCTATCATTTCCTGCTCCACATCGGAGATCGTCGTTATCTGCCCACCCAAGTAGAGTATCGTATCCTGCTTCACCCCAGAGAATGTCGATACCAGCTCCTCCGTCGAGACGATCGTTGCCTCCCCCACCAAAGATCTGATCTGCAACGCTGTTCCCACGAAGGTCTTCTCCTGCAAAGTCTGTTCCCCTAATGAAATCATTCCCAAGTCCAGCATAAGGAGAGTTAGAGTGCTCCAACACGGTGAGGCCGGAGGATCTTCAAGCCGTTTGGCAGAACAGAATCGAGTGTCGCAGCAATCTTTGGATAGTCACGGTTGAGAGCAAGCCCTAAAAGAATGATGACTATACCAATTGCTGATAGCGCGAATGAAAATAGGATCATATCCTTAAAAACCACTGAGGCAAGATAGCCAAGGTAGCTCGCTATACCTAAGGCACCAAACACAGCATAGATACGTCGTTTGATGAAAACTCCAAAGCCGACAAGCAGCACATTAATCAGACAATAAGTGAATTTCAGAATTTCCGTACTCTCCCAAAATGATGGCAGTGCTGCCCAGAATGCTAATGCCCCAAATGCGTGGATATAATTTGTGAAGTCAGGCCCATCCTCTCGCAGAATGTCGGTTACCCACGCCACAACAATCATTCCAGCGCCAAACCAAAGGGATACCTGTCTGCGTATTTCAAAGTTGTCTTTTGAAAATTGCATCGCATTTGAATAGTCCTCCGGAGAACGCATGAACCAAAGTGCGAGGTCCATAGACATAAACCACAGCGCTACCGCTGCAATCAAAACAATAAAAGGAAAAGGATAGCGCTGAACAGCAATTATGGCTGCAACTATCGTCGCGATTTCCATGTAGAGCCAGCTTCCATGCACATGCGGGAAAAAATTCTTATAAATTCCTGGTTGACCTTGCGCATATTTCCAAAGGTCCAGAGCATCCTGAATGCCGTAAATCATCATCGGGACCATGGACACCGCTACCGCAATAAGTAGTCCTCCAGGGACGCGTAGATTTTTTTTCTTCCAAAGATAATCACCTGCTAGAGTGAACATAATTGCATAGACGGCGCCGCAAGCTGTGAGTGCCCAACCTCCCATTCTATTGAAAGCAATTGTAGTAAAGAGGCTCATCGCCCCGATTATGATACAAGCTCCCGCATACCAAAGCACATGCGTGAGGTCGAAGCGCGGGGCTTGAGTCTCTATTTGTACGCTGCGACGCTCTTCAAGAAAAGCAGCGATCTTTGCGAGTTGGGCATCATCGATAAGGCCTGCGGTATGTATTGCTTCTAGATCAGATCCCTTTAACAAAGGAACACCTTCCTATGTTGAGTTTTGTATCCGTGTTTCTAAATCCCATTTATTATCACCTTGGTGCTCATTCCTTATATGAGGACAGAATCTGCTTTATATTGATTTATCTCAAGAACAATCGAAGTAACGCGTTCTTAATTTAAAGGGAGTATTACACAAATTTAGGTATCAGCTTATCCTTCTCACTCATGAAATCAAAGAAGCAATACACTAAATTTCGGAATACTATTAATCAATGACTTAGGACAACCATGGATCTTTCTGGTTCGTTCACGATCGTTCACTAGGAAAAGAAAAATATGGTCAAGTGTCCTGCCTTTTATCTAACTTCCTCCCCAAATCTTCGCTAGCCTAGCCAAAAGATTTTCCAGAAGTAACTCTCGACCCAAATGATCCAACACCAATTCGATATACAGTAAACCATGTGTCCAGCTGACTGATTTTTTGAAAATTAGAAGCACTAAACTAGCAATTCAAAATCCGAGGATATAAGAGAGTTAATAATGTTGGTTTGAAGAGCGCGTTGCATAACTGTGGCTGCTAACATTCGATAAGTGTCTAATACAAAATATACTCTTAGCCTTTCTCATCTACGCTCTCTAATTTGAGATAGTAGGTAGCACCAAAAGATAATGCAGCCGCTATCATAATGAGAAACGAAGGAGACAAATCGTTTTGAGTTCTGTGGACGAGCCATGTAGCAACCATTGGCGTACAACCACCTATGATACCGATAGTCAGATTATACCCAAGCGCTAATGCTATGCATCGAATATATTTGGGAACAGACTCCACCATTGTCACTGGTTGAACTCCTATAAAACATCCAACAGTAATCGCGAGTCCGATCTCGCCAACGAGGGCGAAGAACGTATTTGTATGATGTAAGAGCCAAAAAAAAGGATAGGCCGTTAAAAAACCAATTCCTGTCGATAGGAACAAAATGGGTTTTCGCCCTACTTTGTCCGATAAAGCGCCGATCGCTATAACCGTAACAAAAAGAATGATCATGGTGAAACTGTTGAGCTCAAGGGCTTTTGCAGGGGTGACCCCATCAACAAACTGAAGCCAACTCACGAGATAAACAAAGACGATGTAGAATCCAACTGCATTGAAGGCAGCAAAGGCTGATAGGTGGAGGATCAATCCAAGATGCTTGCGCAGAACCTCAACTATTGGGGATTGATCCCCTTTCTTCACATCTGTTTCAGGTATATGGCGGCGTATTATAAATCCTGTTAGGCCAATAATAAGACCGAATAGAAATGGTAACCGCCAGCCCCAAACGGCAAGCGTTTCAGGGGACATCAGTGCAGCAAGAATTGCTGCGGTTCCAGATCCAAACAAAATTCCCGCCACACATCCAGCACATGCTAGCCCTCCTGCTAGTCCGCGTCTTCCTTGGTGGGCGTGCTCAATCATAAAAACCATTGATGTCGTATACTCTCCACCAACCGAGAGCCCTTGGATCATCCGCAAAAGAGTAAGTAACAAGGGGGCTATTATGCCAATCTCAGAGTATCCTGGCAGAATACCAATCAGAAATGTAGGAAGAGCCATTGCAACGATTGAGATGTTTAAAGCTGCTCGTCTTCCAAACTTATCTCCAATGTACCCAAGAAAAGCTCCTCCCAAGGGACGCATAAAATATCCCACAGCAAAAATACCAAAAGCAGCCAAAATTTGCGCAACCGGTTCTTCCTTAGGAAAAAAAATTCGACCTATTTGATTGGCAAAGTACCCGTAAACAGCAAAATCATACCATTCAAGCAAGTTTCCGATGGCTCCTGCTGCTAAGGCTCTAGTTCTTTGTTCCTTTTCCATTCATGCCATCCAGAGTTTGCTAACTGAGAAGTAGGTATTGGTTCCTTCGCTTTAATGCATTTCTGCTTATAGCCTATAATCTCACCAAACAGCCATTGAAGATTTTAAAGAGAGATGGGCGATCAGATCGGATTGGGTTTTTGAGCCTCATATTAATAATATCTAAAAGGATTTTAACTCTATAATTTAATAATTTGCTTAATCAAAATAAAAGTCCTCTCCACAATCAAGAATTAGTTTAAAAGTATTTCTATTTTGAAGACTCGCAAACCCTTTAACAGAGAACATCGTAGGATGAAGATTTCCAGTTTAACTAAATTCCTTGTATCAATCTTTTTGTCTGGAGTAGTTTACATCTTCGTCACTGCTCCAATCAGTGCTCAGACCGTTACCTGCAGTGGGCTTCCAGGGACATATGTTAAATTGCCAAGTCAGTCTTATGCACTTTGCGCTGGGGCAACATCTGTCAATTTTGATGAGATTACCTATGCGAAGTGTACACGGATGTATGGCACCAGCATCAGTACAGCACAAACATATCCTTTTCCATCAACGAACTCGTTCACGGAAATTAACTCTTCCGGAAACATTGCGACCGTAAACCAGGGCGCACCTGGAGCAGGTGGTTATGTTGTAAGCACCTACAGTCCTCCCATGAGCGAGAATATTGCACTTTACACCTGCAATGATGGCGGATCCTACGCCCAGTGCGACGGAGGTCTCTGCTTTTCGAGCACGACAGGAAAGTCTTCCCCCCTTTGGGGCTCAGTCTCGAGTAATCAGATTATTTGCTCCTGCCCGATCACCACGAGTAAAAATAGTTTCCAGGTATTTGGACCCGCTACGTGTCCAACATCAAAAGCCGAGTATGATGCTATTTGCTCAGTGAATGCGAGCAGAATTAACAATGGAGCTGTACACTATATTGGGGCGCCTACTGGAGTTCCAGAAGGTCTAGCAAAGTGTCTTGGTGCATCTGTCACTTTCAAGAAGTGCAATAGGCCGTAGGGAAGTATAGAAAAAATTCTATATCCCCAAGAGAGGATTTCGTGAACATTCTCTCGCCGCTTGTAATACCGACCAAATGTTTAGAACAATTCGCCTCACCAAGAGGTTTAGAAATTTCCTCTCAATCCTATTGATATCACCTTAATTCTACCCTCGGAAAACACTGCTTGAAGACGTGTGATTTATGGAGCAGCTACGGCTACTTAGATCTCAACGACTGCGCCAAGTTCAACGCAGCGCGCACGATCAAGTTTTACCATCCTCAGTATCCGCTGATCAAAGCGATGCAGAAATGCATACGGTAGCTTTACAGACAGCGGCAGGCCGTTACCCTTGCTAAATCTCAAATCCTCCCGCGCGGCGTAATAGACGATTTCTTCTTCCTTTGCCCACCAGCCGCGATCTAGTCCCAGTTGCACCACTGGCTCCATCGACCAAGGCTCCCAAAATCCGAAAGTAAGATGCACCAGGGTAATGCCGTGCGGATATTCGTAGAAGGAGATCCGATCATTCACAGCTACTCTGGGTAGGCTTGAGCTCAAGAACTCTACGATCACCGTCGGCTGATACAGCATGGAGGTGACCTGCACATGCTGGAGTAAAGCAAAGGGCGTTACACGGACGTCCGGCGGAAACGGTAAGTGCTGAAAGAAAATTGCAGGCCTGTTCTGGCGATGCAGATCGGTGCGAAGACCGGCTACTTCTGAAAAATCCCCAATCGGAATGTCGATGCGCTGTGCGCGCTCAGTCAAAAAGTGGTTGCCAATATACCAAGCGAACATCGCCCAAGCCACCGAAACAGTAACGATGAGGGTGATGTAATGACCCGACGGAAGCTTCGTCACCGTCGCGGCCATGAACATTAAATCGAGCGGCAGTGCAAAGAACACGAAGGCAACCACCTTGAGGGCCGACCATTTCCACACCAAAAGAACAACAAGGGTAAATGCCAACGTCGTCAGTAGCCTGGTGGCGGACACAGCAAAGCCATAGGAAGATGCCAGTGCGGCAGATGACTGGAAGCCAATAGTCAAAAGGACTGCACCGATAAGAAGCATGGAGTTGACCAACGGAATATAAATCTGCCCACGTACGGCTTCAGATGTTTGAACAATTTTTAGGCGCGGTAAATATCCTTGGCGAATTGCCTGATTGGCGATTGAAAACATCCCCGAAATTACAGCTTGAGACGCAATAATGCTGGCCAGCGTCGCAAGGATTACCATGGGGACCATATATGCCTGAGGTACAAGCGCAAAAAATGGATTGGCGGAAGAAGTGCTGTTATCAAGCAGCCAGGCCGACTGACCAAAATAATTAAGCAGCAGAGACCCGACGGCAATCAGATACCAAGCAATGCTGATTGGCTTGCGGCTGAAATGGC
>JBJTOZ010000263.1:0-8244 GCA_046074825.1 Hyphomicrobium sp. | reverse complement strand
AAAAAAACAACAACGATCTGCTAGTACAAGGGCTCACTGACGCGGAAGCAGCTTTCCGACTAAAAGCACATGGTCCGAACGAAATTCCTCGGACTAATCGACGAACGGACTTGCGAATTTTATTAGAAGTCGTTCGAGAACCAATGTTGTCGCTTCTAATACTTAGTGGATTGATTTATTTTTTGCTTGGGGAATTACAAGATGCACTCATACTTGTCCTGTTCTGTTGTATTTCTATTATTATTACCGTCATTCAGGAAGTACGTACCGAACATGTTCTGGAAGCTCTTCGTAATCTGACAAGTCCTCGAGCACTCGTCATTCGAAATGGTCTTCATCAACGCATCCCAGGACGAGAGGTTGTCCTTGGAGATGTTATCATTCTTGGAGAGGGCGATCGTGTTCCTGCAGATGCTGAGCTTCTCGAGAGCCATGACTTTGAGGCTGATGAATCTCTTCTCACAGGAGAATCCGTCCCCGTCAGCAAATTTCCCTCACCAAAAACAAGTATCGATGAAAAAATAAAAGAAAGTTCCCATGCTCTTATTTTCTCAGGAACTCTAGTAGTCCGTGGATCAGCAAAAGCAATTGTAAAAGCAATAGGTGCAATGAGCGAAATTGGAAAAATAGCACATTCGCTTGGATCGCTGGAAGTGGAGCCTCCTCATCTCAAACTACAGATGAATAAATTTGTAAGAATTTTTGCTTTGCTAGGAGGATCTGTCAGTCTACTAGCAATACTGCTCTATGGACTCCTTCGACAGGGATGGATGGATGCTTTTTTGGGGGGGATTGCGATTGGAATGTCCTTGCTTCCAGAAGAATTTCCCATGGTGCTAACCATCTTTATGGCTATGGGAGCATGGCGAATATCAAAGGCACGTGTGCTGACAAGACGTGCAGCAGCCATAGAGACGCTGGGATCAGCAACAGCTTTGTGTACCGACAAAACAGGCACACTCACAGAAAATAAGATGTCCATAAAAGAGTTAATTCTTCCCAATGGCGAAAGCCTAAAAGTTTCTGGCGAAAGCACCCCAGCACTCACAAGAGAACACCAAGAACTTCTAAACTATGGAGTCCTAGCGTGCGCTCAAGATGCGTTTGATCCCATGGAAAAAGCCTTTCATGAACTCTCTGTTTCCATTACAGGATCGAAAAGTCCTCTGACAAAGATACGCCTTGTACAGATCTATGGTCTTCGCTCCAATCTACTTGCTGTGACACATGTTTGGCATAGAGAAAATAGCGATGAATATATTATCGCATCAAAGGGCGCTCCTGAGGCTATTGCTGAATTATGCAACTTTGACAAAGAAACACTCCAAGAGATCTCTTTCCTCGTTGATGAGATGGCAAGGAGAGGATTGAGAGTTATTGCAGTCGCACGCGGATCATCACAAAAGATGATGTTACCTCAGATACAGCAGCATTTTAAAATGACATTTCTTGGCCTTGTGGGACTTGCTGATCCTCTTCGAAAAGGGGTTCCAGAAGCCATGCTGGAATGTCAGCGCGCAGGTGTAAAAGTCTTTATGATTACAGGTGATTATCCAGCAACTGCATCAGCCATTGCCAAAGAAGCAGGGTTTCCCTCTTTAAAAGTCATTACAGGCAAAGAGTTGCAAAAACTAAGTGATGCCGAGCTCGTTGAAATTTCGAAGGATGTTCAAATTTTTGCACGTGTTATGCCAGATCAAAAGCTAAAAATTGTTCGCGCTTTAAAAGAACAAGGGGCAATTGTTGCGATGACGGGAGATGGTGTCAACGATGCCCCCTCCCTAAAAGCTGCTCATATTGGGATTGCCATGGGAGGTCGGGGAACAGATGTTGCCAGAGAAGCCTCTTCTCTTGTTTTACTTGATGATGATTTTAACTCCATAGTTAAGACCATTAAACTTGGAAGAAGGATTTATGACAATCTAAAAAAAGCAAGCGCATTTATATTCGCAGTTCATATTCCTATTGCGGGTCTTGCTCTTTTTCCTCTTCTTTTTGGATTGCCCATCATTCTTAGTCCTATTCATATCGCTTTCTTGGAAATGTTTATAGATCCTGTGTGTTCTCTCGTATTTGAGGCAGAAAAGGAAGAGCGGGATATTATGTTAAGACCACCACGTTCCGCAGACTCACCCCTTTTTTCAACCCCTCTTATAAAATGGAGCCTCATTCAGGGTTTTGCAGCATTTCTCGCGGTAGCTGTTATCTTTACCGTTGGGTTCAACAAGGAAATGCCAACAAACGAACTACGAGCACTGGTCTTTTTCTCTCTGGTCACATCAATTGTTGCTCTCATGTTAGTAAATCGGTCGTTTAGCCCAGCCTTTGGAGAGGCTTTCTTTAAACCGAGTGTGGCAATGATTTTGGTAACACTTGCTGTATTCTCGATCTTAACCTTCTCAGTACTTCTTCCCTTTGGCCAAGAAGTGTTTCGATTTGGACCTCTTCATACACCAGACATAGCGGTTACCCTAATAACTGGTGTTGCGATCTTTATAATATTAGAGTTTCTCAAAGTTACGAAAGTTCATTTATGAGAAACTGAGCCCGACCATTTCCGAACGACCAATCTTCATCACCGCACGTTACAAAATTGATCATAACATCAGATTGAGCAATACCACATTTTTTGTGCAACTCTTCTGCCAGTCGGCTATAGAAAGTTTCTTTCATTTTTTGACTACGTTTTCGAGTGGTGACCTGTATCATCACAAAATCTTTCGTCCGGGGAATATTAAGTCCTGAATCCTGTACGATCAAATGTTCGGGGCTGTGTTCATTAATAATCTGATAGCGGTCTCGCGGCGGTATGTTGAAGACCTCCACCGTTATGTTATGGATAACATCAAGTAACTTCTTAAGATCACTTTCGTTTCTTCCCTTATAAACGTCAATTCTCAGTAACGGCATGCCTTCTCCAGAGATTAAAACGGATGAAAGACTTAAATTGAGCTAAGAGGAGGTGGGTTTGCGAGAAATAAAGAATGTAAAGACAATTCAAAAAAAATTACAAATGATAAATTGCATGAAGTTTCAAGACACGTTGATGGTGGAAGGGGCTGGATTCGAACCAGCGTAGGCGAAGCCAACGGATTTACAGTCCGTCCCCTTTAGCCGCTCGGGCACCCTTCCAAAAGAAGTTTAAGACCACTATTAAGAGACTATCGACTTGAATGCTTCAAGAAGCCAATAAACCAATCTACTAGCTTAGTCGACTTATCCTAATGCCACTTTCAGATGTCAAATAGAAAAGTAACTTATCATTGTGTATGAGAAGATAGCTCCTTTCAAATGTCAAAGAATTTCATACCTTAGACCCCAAAACAGACAAAGAAGACAATGAAAACTGCCCGTTTCTCAAAACCCCATTTTCACCATAAAAAATTTAAAAAAAAGGGCTCTGATGCCCCCTTTTACTCAAAGACTTCTCTTGATTTTGCAGATGAGACCAAAATAAGACTTTACGGCTCCCATTCTGTAGAAGCCGCATTGAGAAATCCGCAGCGAAAAATTCTGCGTCTTCTCGCCACTGAGAATGCAACACGCAGACTATCTGAAGTTCTGTCTGCACGTGACATTAAACCTGAAGCAACAACCCCAAGAGAATTAGATCGTATTTTAGGGAGTGATACTGTTCACCAAGGACTTCTTCTCGAAACAGAACCCCTTCCAGAACCTGAGATTGAACTCCTTGCCTCTCAAATTTTAACAAAGGGGCCGCTTCTCCTTCTCGATCAAGTAACCGATCCCCACAATGTTGGTGCTATTTTACGTTCGGCTGCCGCCTTTGGCGCCGCAGGACTAATTATGACACGCCGACATAGCCCCCCTCTCAACGGAACTTTGGCAAAATCTGCCTCAGGAGCTCTTGAAATAATCCCAATTGCACTTGTTCAAAATCTCGCGCGCACACTGTCAGAGATTAAAGATATGAATGTAGAAATCATTGGCCTTGACTCTGATTCAACACACACGCTCGAGGAGGAGAGCTTTCAAAAACCAACCGCTCTTGTTTTAGGCGCCGAAAGTAAAGGATTACGTCAGCTTACGGCTGAAAGCTGCCACCATACTGTCCGCATCTCAACAGCTGAAGCTCTTCATAGTCTCAATGTCTCAAATGCTGCAGCTATTGCTTTGCACTCCGCACTCCTTAAAAGAAAGTAGGGGACCAAACCTCCACTACAGTCTGGATAGTGATTAAAGTGGAATAACCTTAACTTTTTGATCTTTAATCTTTAATCACAATACGTCTCTCTCCAGCAGGACCAACGTCCTCCTCGACAAACCATCTCTCCCCAAGAATTCTCAAAGCAACGACGCCCTACCCAACCACATTGCTGAGGGCCCTGATGGCAGACTTCAGGGTAAGGTTTATAATCGTAAGCTCTATAATAAGCCCTTTCATTTGCATGCGCGTACGCACTGAGCAAACCAAATCCAATAATCCCCCCCGCTATTCCTGCAGCTAAACTCCCTCCATGTCCTGCTTGGGCTCTGTCCACACTGACACTCACAAATGCGGACGCACTGAGTATGGCTATGATTGCGAGACCTAAAGTTTTTTTCAGCATTGTCTTTCTCCCCTATTTTTTAAACTCAGATATGTACTGAGTTTTTTAAAAGCAGACCTAACCTTATCTGCAAACAACAGGGACATGAAACACGAGTTCGGATGAATGGAACCTGAATGCGCCCTGTTGGATTTATGTCAGGCAATAAGGATTTCTGAGAACATAAAAGGAATTAAGAAAAGGTATCCGTAGATACAATGGATAAAGCCTTAATTTCTAAGGGGCCTCTAAAACCAAGATTAAATAAGACTTTAAACACCCATTGAGAGGACAGTTCTACTGACCGCCCCACCGTCTGCTGAGAGCACTTGGTGACGGATATCCCCAAGCAGGATAATAGGGAGGGATATCATAATGAAAGCGTGGTCTTTTTCTTAAATAAGAAGTGGGTTTCCAATATCCTGAGTTGTAGTAGGGATAATAACAGGGCTGACGGTACCGATAAGCAAAACGATCATAGGAGTTACCACTTCGGGCAAATGGGGAACCTTTGCAAAAGCTTGCATTTGCTGTGTAGGCCTGCCCAAAGCTAAAAAGGATAAGGCCACTGAGAAGTAACAACTTGCGCATTTTTTTGCTCCGAATCGACAATGCGAATCAATCTAAGGGGGGAATCGTTTCACATAAAAGATAATACTCGCTTAAAATCTGTCCACCAAATGGATAACGACAACGAGCAAGAAATTTCTTTAAGCCTCAAGAGGGTTGAGGCAGAGGTTTGATATAACTTAAATTAGGAGGCAAATTCTAAGAAAGGAAAAAGTTGGATTGCGAACAGTCGTCTTGTTTGACAAATCTATTTTTCTTTTATTATTTGAGAAACATTTCGTCCGTAGGTTTTAAATTTCTCCAAAACGATCTTCATGTCCGATTCAGATAAAAGCTTAGGCGAACCAAGAGCCAAAACCTTTATATATTGCTCTGCAAGTACCTCAACCTCGTGGGCTAACTCCAACGCTGCATGAAGATTATCACCAATTGCTACTTGTCCATGATGGGAAAGAAGGCACGCGTTATGGATACGAAGCCCATTTGCGACAATCACAGCAAGTTCTTCTGTCCCAAAGGGAGCATAGGGAACAAGAGGAATTTCAGATCCTCCCGCTACAGCAACCATATAATGAAAGGCAGGAATGGATTTCTCTGCACAGGCTAGCACCGTTGCATGCATCGAGTGTGTATGAACAATAGCCCCTATATCGGATCGCGCTTGATAAATTGCATTATGAAAATGCCATTCTGTTGAGGGTGAAAGTTGATCTTTGGAAAAAGAACCATCTTCTTTAACAAAAACAAGAGATGATGGTTTCATCTCCTGATACGAGAAGCCAGAAGGCGTTATTAACATTCCCCCTTTAACACGACATGAAAGGTTACCTGAACGTCCTGGAGATAATCCAGAAAAACTCATCCTCTGCGCCGTCTCGACCAATGCTTTGCGCAATCCCTTGAAGGAATGTTTTTCTTTTTTCTTCATATTAATGTTTTTTTCTCCGGATAAAGTTCTAACAAGCCTTCTCGTGAAGCAGAGCAAACTCCTCGCTCTGTGATAAATCCAGTAACAAAGCGCGCAGGAGTTATATCAAATGCTGGATTTTCAGCACGGCATTCCCGTGGGGCAATTGAAATACTTACAAGTTGTCCCTCTTTTGTGCGTCCAGAAACTTCAAGAACTTCCGTTTCGCTCCTCTCTTCAATCGGGATGTTTTTTCCATCCTTGAGGCCCCAATCTATTGTTGAATGTGGCATCGCTACATAAAAAGGAATTCGATTGTTATCCCATGCCGCTAATGCTTTGAGATATGTTCCTATTTTATTGGCTACATCGCCATGTGCCGTTACACGATCTGCACCGACAATCACTAAATCAATTTTATTGGTTTGCATGAGATGTCCGCCTGCATTGTCACAGATGAGTGTGTAGGGCACCCCATAAGATCCTAATTCATAGGCTGTAAGGGCTGCACCTTGATTTCTCGGACGGGTTTCATCAACATAAACATGAACAGGAATGCCCGCATCTTGAGCATGGTAAATAGGAGACGTTGCAGTTCCCCATTCAACGCACGCGAGCCATCCAGCATTACAATGTGTGAGAATATGAACAGGGGTATCTCTTCCCTTGTCCTCCGCTATTTGACGTATGATTTTTATTCCATGCTCTCCAATAGCCTTGCAACTCGCAACATCATTCTGAGCAAGTCTCTCGGCTTCCTCAAAAGCAAAAGACGATCTCTTAATTTCTGGCACCTTCAATACGACAGAGCGCATATGGTCCAAAGCCCATCTAAGATTGACAGCAGTTGGGCGCTGAAGAGCAAGAGTCTGGATAGCTTTTTCAAGAAATGCATTTGAAGGATCTGTATGTAGGGCAAGTGCAATACCATAGGCTGCGGTCACGCCTATAAGAGGAGCTCCTCGTACTTGCATTGTTCGAATAGCAGTCGCGACATCTTCAAGAGTTTTAAGTTTATGAATTTTGAAAGCATGGGGCAGAAGAGTCTGATCGATAATATCGACAGAGTGACCATCCTCGGAACGCCAAATTGTGCGATAGGATTTTGCGCCTATCTTCATACTTTTAACTTTCACTTCTTAAAGGAGAAGTACCAAGAGGGAGAGTTATAAAGCGATCAAATCCACAACTCTTACAGACCAAACGATACCATTCCGTGTGGGGGCGTGAGGAGTGATCGCTAATCTCTAGACTTTCTTTATGGCATAAAGGACAGGGAGGAACTAAAGTTGGCGTACTTCGCCAAGACATAATTACTTTGAAACACTCATCCATCTCAAAAGAAGAAAGTTGGACTTCGTTGACCATGCGATTAATGCCCATCAAAAGACATGATAACGTGACTCTTTATACCCACCTTAGATAACTTATCACTGCCTCCAAGCTCAGGGAGATCAATTATGAAAGAGGCCCCAATAATCTGTCCTTTAGAACGATGGACAAGTTGTGCGGCAGCCAAGGCAGTCCCTCCCGTTGCAATAAGGTCATCCACGATCAGAATGCGCTGTCCTTCTTTGATTGCATCGACATGAATTTCTACTACATCTACTCCATATTCAAGAGCATACTCTTGACCAATTGTCTTCCAAGGGAGCTTCCCTTTTTTTCTGACTGGAATGAAACCACAGCCCAATCTGTCTGAGATTGCTCCACCGAGAATA
This sequence comes from Hyphomicrobium sp., assembly GCA_046074825.1. Lineage (GTDB taxonomy): Bacteria > Pseudomonadota > Alphaproteobacteria > Rhizobiales > Hyphomicrobiaceae > JAGVSR01. The sequence continues at coordinate 496 of JBJTOZ010000263.1, read as the reverse complement.
AAGCCACGAGCCTCTATTCCAACCACAGAATCCACTGGAAGATTCCGGAAAGGTTCTGTCATTTGCGCGATTGTCGCCTTAAAGCCTTGCGGATCAGACAGGAGTGTTGTGACGTCACGAAACATGATCCCTGCTTTAGGATAATCAGGGATGGTTCGAATGAGATTTTTAAGATTGTTCACAGACATAGCCTTTCAATCGATAATAACTAAAAGCAAAATTTGCAAAAAACTACTCTCTTTGGTTGACTTACAGGAGGGTGATCGCGGGCTATTCCCAATCACATTGCTAAATATGTTCCATTACAAAACTTTGAGAACACGTCCAGCCACAGCATCAAGTTTCTTGAGTTCAGTAGCATCACGTGCTTCTGGAGAAGTAATAAGGGCTCCATCAAGAGCACGATCGGAACCAATAGGACATGCTGGACGTGTTCTCAAAGTTTTATAATGGAACATATTTAGCAATCTGATTGGGAATAGCCTGCGATCACCCT
>JBJTOZ010000262.1:0-8087 GCA_046074825.1 Hyphomicrobium sp. | reverse complement strand
GACCAGGCAAGACTGTGGATTGTGAGTGTCCTGTTTGCAGCAACAGTTGGCATAGGAACAAACCTCTTGCGATGGCTGCGTCTAACATTCGATGCGCATGCCACACGGTGGGGCTATTTTCATCTTGCAGTTTTTTTAGGCATCACATTCTCAGCTGGCCTTCAAGTTCTCGTCTCACTAAAAGTGATCGAAACACCGAGCCTCACAAATCTCGCTCAAAGCGCTTTGTTCGAAACAGCTCCACAACCAACAATAGAGCAGGTGAGCGAGTTGCTCTTTAAGGTCAAGCAATACTTCGATGCAGCCATCACAAGTTTTGTCTCTCTCTGGACTGGGCGGGACATCGCGCAGATTTTAAGCGTGATCTTCAGCGTCAATATGCTGACAGGCTTTGTGGCTGCGATCTATGCCGTCCTGATTGCGAAGCTTACTGAAGTCATCGACAGAGCTTTAGGCGACCGATAGGGGTTTAAAGAAAAGCTTTGTTTTATTGGTTTTCTTGATATCCTATTCGCATAAGATATATTATGGAAAATAACGAGATTGAGATAATTATCCGTTTTAATGACGTTTACAAGCTGCCTGAAGCCAACCTTACTCTTATGTTCCCCAAACCTGCTTTGGGCCTTTTGCATCAGCAGATGGCTTTTCCAAAGATCGGTTCATTCATGATAGGTTTCCACAAAGCGGTCGAGTAAACGTACCCCCCATCCCGATCCCCAGCTGGTATTGATTTCGCTGCGGCCAGAATCCATAGCTGTACCAGCGATATCTAAATGTGCCCATGGGGTGTCTTTAATGAAACGTTCGAGAAATGCTGCTGCTGTGCATGAACCAGCCCAACGTCCTCCAATATTTTTAATATCAGCGGTCTTTCCATCAATCATTCGATGGAATGCTTTATCGAGCGGCATGCGCCAGAGTTTTTCTCCTGTATCTTTCGAAACAGCGAGAAGCTCTTCCGCCAACTTACTATCATTACAAAATAATCCCGCATACTCCTTTCCAAGAGCAATCATGATTGCTCCGGTTAGAGTTGCAAGATCAATGATAAGTTTGGGCTTATAGCGTTCTTGTGCATACCAAAGAACATCCGCAAGAACCAAACGTCCCTCAGCATCTGTGTTTAGAATTTCCACAGTTTGGCCAGACATGGAGGTAACAATATCGCCTGGTCGAGTTGCAGATCCAGATACCATGTTTTCAACAAGACCAATCAAGCCAACTGCATGAACATTTGCTTTGCGTTTTGCTAATGCAGCCATAAGACCTGTTACCGCAGCAGCTCCTCCCATGTCTCCTTTCATATCTTCCATTCCGGACGCTGGTTTTATGGAATAACCTCCGGTATCAAAAACAACTCCTTTGCCAACAAAACAAAGAGGTTTTGTTTTTTTTGTTTTAGCTCCGTTCCAATGCATAACCGCAACGCAGGAAGGTCGGACACTTCCTTGTCCCACTGAAAGTAACGTGTTCATCTTCAATGCGGAAAGAGCATCAACGTCCAGAATTTCGACATCAAGACCGACCTTCTTAAGCCCTTTGACACGATCAGCAAATTCAACGGGACCAAGAACATTTGCTGGCTCATTTACTAAGTCTCTGGCAAGCATGACCCCGAAAGAAACAGATTGATGCCGAAGAAAAAGGCTTCGCGCTTTTTTTGGTTCCCTTGTATGAATAAGTATTTTTTGTAAACTCTCTGAGGAAGATTTGGCGCCTTCTCCAGCTTCAGTTGTCTCATTAGTTTCGTTATCACTCTTCATTCTTTTTGTTTTATATTTTGAAAAATTATAATGGCGCAACTCTGCACCAAAACCTATGAGAGCAGCTATGCGTTCTATTTCGGAACCGTCGAGGTCTTCAAAATCAACTACAATACTGGCCTTCGAAGTTTTTCGCGCTGTGATTTGCGCATAGGCATATCCACCTATTTTTGCCCAATCTGTTTCGTTATGGTCATCAATCTTTCCAACACCAATCACTAAGAGACGTTCCAAATGAACTTTTGGGAGCGCTAACAATTCAAAGGAGGTTTTGTTAGAGCCCTTGAAGTTTGATGAGTGAGCAGCCTTGAGTATTAATCCTGATAATTTCTGGTTCAGTGTCTTTACATTTGAGCCTAGCGCTATTTCACCAGCTGAAAAAACAACCGTGTTTGGTAGAAGATCACTGCTTAAACTCGCAAACTCAATTTCTAATTCGGATGACATTTGAAAGCTCCAAATCAAGGATAATAAATAAATTCCTTTCATACCCATGACAAAGAGTATGAGCTGATCTTTAATGCATCAGTTGCACGCAGATGTCCAATCTTCCTCGAATAAATAGGAAAAAATAAAAAAAGAAAAATTGCTTTTATTAAAATGTCTAATCGTTTTCTTTAAATAGCACAAAATTGCGGTTTCAACGGGGCTTTTAATAGGCAACTTTTACAGATGAAAACACCCATTAGGTCGAATTTCTGCCATTCTAAACTTGATAAATATTGGTGGGTTACTTGTGAGTCTAAACGCCAAAAATTCCTGAATATAAATAGAAAAATTATCTACGAGGGTATTCTTTTTTTGAAGACCTCGTATTGAGGTTTCAGAAAAAATGCCCAGTTTGTTTTTTCGTTATATATTTAGACAAACTATAATTGGCGTTTTTCTCATAATATCTACCTTATCTGGAATTGTATGGATCGCTTTAGCATTACGCCAACTTGATGTTGTTACAAATCAAGGTCAAGACGCTGTCACTCTGCTGGCGATGACAACATTGGCTCTTCCAAACCTGATGGCAATTATTGCTCCCTTTGCCCTTCTTATAGCGGTCATACATACGTTGTCTCGTTTGAGTGGTGACAGCGAACTCATTATCATCACAGCATCTGGCGGATCTATATGGGTTGTAGCTCGGCCTCTCATTTTTTTAGCATCCATCATCACAAGCTTACTTATTTTCACGAACCATTTTTGTATGCCATGGAGTATGCGAATGTTGCGTGAGTATGTTTTAAAAGTTCGAACTGATCTTCTAGGTCAGGCTCTCCAACCGGGGCGTTTTTCGTCACCAGAACGAGGTTTGACATTTCACATTCGTGAACGCAGTCCTAATGGTGATATTCTGGGTTTGCTCCTCCATGACACTCGCAAGGAACAACAAGTTACGTCATATCTGGCAGAAAAAGGAATAATTATTAAACAAGACAATTCTGCTTTTTTAATCATGACAGATGGACACGTAATTACAAAAGAAGATCAAAATTCTCCTCAGCGAATTGTCTCATTTGAAAAATATGTTTTTGATCTTGATTCACTTGATAAGAAAACCAATAACGATAGCGAACTCAATCCCCGCGAAAGATATTATAATGAGTTGGTAAATCCAGAGCCTAATAGTTATATATTAAAAACAAAACCAGGCCAATTTACCGCAGAATTACACGAGAGAATATCAAATCCACTTTATCCCATTGCATTTGTAATGATCGCAATAGCTTCGATTGGAGCAACACGTAGCACGCGTCAAAAGGGAAATGTTAATTTGGTTTTAGGTTTAATTGGAGCAGCAAGTGTTAAGGTGTCGAGCTTGGCACTTAATAACATAATTGTAATTAAACCGTATATGTTTCCTCTTTTGTATGCTCTTCCACTTCTGACTATAATTATCAGTGCCCTATTACTTTTACAAAATCAGTCTCAAAAAAGAATAGCTTCATTATTTGTGGTAAGTGATTTCCTGGATAGATATCTTTTTTCTAATTTAAAAAATATTTATTTAGGTTTAAAAACAAGATGATTGAGATCTTTCCAAAAAAATTGAATATTTATATAGCAACCCGTTTCTTCGTCGCTATACTGATTACGTTCTTTTTCTGTGCCTTTTTAATTTACATTATAGATCTTGTCGAAATGTTGCGACAAGCTTCGAAGTCAAACAGTCATGTTAGTAGTCTTAAAATAGGCCTGCTTACACTTCTTAGACTTCCAGCTTACACAGAATTCCTTCTTTCTTTTGGCGTTCTGGTTGGATCGATTGGAACATTGTTAAATCTTTCGAGAAAAAGCGAGCTAGCAGTTATGCGGGCCGCTGGAGTATCAGCTTGGCAATTTCTTTATCCTGGCCTCATTGTAGCGTTCTTACTTGGAATTTTTGGCATCACTGTTTACAACCCTCTAGCTGCAAGCTGGCGTAGTCATGCTGACCTTCTAACTGCTAAATATTTTGGTCGTGAAATTAATCTCCTCAATGTCAGTTCTTCTGGATCTTGGCTTCGTCAAGAAGGAGTTGATGGTCATTCAATTCTGAGCGCAGTTCGAGTTGCTCAAAAAGGAGTTGAACTTAACGGTGTAAATGGATTTGTTTTTGATCCATCAGGTCATTTTATTGAAAGACTAGAAGCTGCTTCTGCTGTTCTTAAAGATGGCTACTGGTTACTAGAAGACGTTCTTGTAACACGACCAGGCGAAGCCCAACAAAAATTTGGCTCCTATATTCTATCCACACATCTTTCACCCGAGCGGGTTTCTGATGCACTTGGAAATGTGATTTCGGTTTCCTTTTGGGACCTTCCAAGACTTATTGAAGTCGCTGAAAAATCAGGACTTTCTACCTCTCGCTTAAAACTTCAATACGAAATGTTGCTCTCCCGCCCATTTCTATGTTTATCCATGGTTTTTTTGGGAGCAACTGTGTCGCTTCGGTCATTCCGTTCGGGGGGCATTATGACTATGGTTGCGACCGGTATGATTGGGGGCTTGGGTTTCTTCTTAATAGCTGAAATTTCTAGACAATTTGGAACCGCGGGATGGCTTCCTCCATTCGTAGCTGTTTGGTTTCCCATTGCGCTAGCCATCATAGGTTCGACAACGGTGCTTTTGCACCAGGAGGACGGTTGAGTGTACCTAGCTCTGCGAACTGCGCAGGCAAAAATGTTTACCATGCGGGCTATATCTCTTTATTATTCGACAAAGAGATTTACTCGTGCGGTTGCTGTCTTCTTTTGGTGTCTGGGGATTGTATTCTCCTTTTGTAACCCGAGTTTGGCTCAATATAATACCAACATGTCGGGACAATACGGTAATAAAAATTACTCTCAATCTGCTTTCACCAAACCCAAAGATGGAATGTTTGGTAAATTCCAAAAAATAGAAGGGTCTCTTCCTCTCCACCTCCAAGCAGATGAAATGATTTACGATAACAAGGGGAATAGAGTTATCGCTCGTGGAAATGTAGAGGTTCAGTATGAGGGAAATAATTTAACAGCAGATCAAATTATCTATGATCAATCAGCTAATACTCTTTCAGCTTCTGGTAATGTTGTTCTTAATGACGTCAATGGTAATATAGTTAGAGCAGAACAGTATACTCTCACAGATGATTTCCGTGATGGTTTCGTACAATCTCTCAGTATTGTTGCAAAAGATGATACGCGCATATCAGCTGAACAAGCTGCACGCAAAGATGGAAATGTTACCCAGTTCTCGAATGCCAAGTTTACTCCCTGTCGATCAGATGGAACCAAGCCACCATTGTGGTGCGTATCAGCTCTAAAAGTCACAAGAGATGAAGCTGCAGGAGTTATAAAATATAATGATGCTCAGTTTGAGATGTTTGGAAAACCATTTTTGTATCTCCCATACTTTGAACATCCAGATCCGTCTGTTAAACGCAAAAGTGGATTTTTAGCACCAAATATTGGTTCCACGCGAGATCTTGGTTTTTTTCTTGAGATACCTTATTACTTTGCTCTCTCGCCCTCTTACGATTTTGTATTTCACCCTAGATACATGTCAGAACAAGGTATCCTTTGGATGGGGGATTGGCGTCAGAAATTATCGAATGGACAATATTTTCTCAAACTTGCAGGGATGGATCAAGATGCAAATGACTTGCCATCAACTGTAGGATTTACGGAAAGCGACAGACAAGATCTCAACGGCTTTCGCGGTAGCATAAAAACAAATGGTGATTTTTCACTTTCTAACTGGTGGAAGTATGGATGGAACGTAACTCTGGATACCGATGATAGTTTTCGAAGATTTTATAAGCTCGATAGCTATCTTGTAACCGACCGTGTCAACAACATATATCTCACAGGTCTTTCTGAAAGAAATTATCTAGGCATTAATTTCTATCAATTACAGTCTCTGGTTTACAATACTCCCGCAGCTACAAGCTATACCTATCCTATCATAGATTATAATTATATTTTCGATAATCCTGTCCTTGGTGGAGAATTAAAATTCGTTTCTAACTCCATGAGTTTTAAACAACCAGATGGACCTGCTGGATATCCAGGCGCTGAAACGAGTCGTGCAATTGCGGAAGTGAAATGGCGAAGGCAACTTACAGACAAAATAGGAATTTCTTACACGCCCTTCGCTGAGTTAAGAGGGGATGTTTATGCCTACAACAACTTTATCAACCCCAACACTGGTCAATTCGTATCTAATGATAGTCTAGCTAGAGGATTAGCAACGGGAGGTTTGACAGTATCTTATCCTTGGGTTGCATCAACAAAAGGTTCCTCTCATATAATAGAACCCATAGGTCAGATTATTGCGCGGCAATCGTCAGTTCAGCAAAGCGCATTTCCCGACCAAGATGCAATTAGCATTGTTTTTGACGACACTAATCTTTTTGAGACATCAAAATTTTCTGGATACGACAGATTAGAAACTGGAACTCGTGCGAATGTTGGTTTGCAATATACCTTCCAACATCAATCTGGCGGATATGCTCGAGCCGTCTTTGGACAAAGCTATCAACTTGCTGGTGTAAACCCATATGCAAATCAGTACATCACTTGTCCAGCTCCACCACCCACACAAGCCTATGCACCAGGTATCAATTACAATTGCACACCGATTTTTAGTCCTAGAAGCGGGTTAGAAACAAATAATTCTGATTATGTACTGGGTCTATATATGGCCCCCTCACCTTTCTTTAGGCTTATATCCCAAAGTCGTTTCAATGATAGTAACTTCGAGTTTAGAAGGGAAGATGCAGCCCTTAATGTCTTTTATGGTCCTTTGACTGTAACTGGCTCCTATAGTTACCGTTTTGATGATCCAGAAATTAATCCAAATGGAGGTCTTCAAGATGTAGCTGGTAACCTAGGACTTCGCATTACAGACCGCTGGTCGCTTCTTGGCGGGTTTCGTTATGATATCAGTGCTTCAAATTGGATTTCTGACTCAGTGCAACTCCGTTACCTTGATGAATGCTTCATGCTGAGTGCAACATATCTCAACACCAATATTACAGACCCTTCTGGAGGTATAACCCCAGACCAAAGTATTATGTTTAGGATTGAGTATAAATACCTTGGAGGCTTCAACTACAAAACTAATGTAATAAATCAGTTGTCTGGCGATCCAGTTAACACCACTCCATAGTAAGTATTTCAATAGAATAAAGTTAAAAAATAATTCCCTATTATTAGCTGATGAATTGAAATCAAATTTTTTAAATTGAAAGAGAAATTTTTACAAATACCTACAAAAATTTAAAGATAATCATGAGAAAATCATTCCTTAATTTAGTATACACAATGAAAAACAAAAGACCCTCTCAACATCCATATCATTTTAAATTTCACATATTCTATTTTATCTATTTAATAACTTTTGCTTTTTTTTCATGTACCTCTTATTTAAATGCTCAATCTACAAACAAATCACCATCCTCGACTAACGTTCCTGATTTGCCAGAAATAGTAGTGCCATCTCAATCAGACACAAATTCCTCACAAGAACAGAAAACTAACCCACAGTCCAAAAAGCCAGATCTAAAGACTGGCTCAAAGCCTTCAAATAGGACCATAACCGGTGCTTTAAAAGAAGGAACAGGCGATCTTTTAGATCAGGCAATTGTAGCACTGGTGAATGATGAGCCTATTACTGGCTATGAAATAGCCCAACGACAGCGTCTTATGAGTATGGGAAACCCAAACATATCTCAGAAGGCGCAATCGAATTTCAAAGCGCTTATCCAGTCACCTTCAACTAATGATCAATTGAAAAGCATACTCAATAAAACGATCAAAGATAATCCTGGAAAATCTAAAACAGAAATTATTGCAATTTTCGATCAAA
>JBJTOZ010000261.1:0-3571 GCA_046074825.1 Hyphomicrobium sp. | reverse complement strand
TTAAGATGATGAACTGCCTCTTAATCTCTCAAGATATATTTAACTCTAAAACCAAAACACCTGACTTTGTCGTACGTTGCGGCACAGTGCCCTCTAGTCATTGTTCGCGGATCAAGGCACTTAAATGGTGCATTGCAAAATTTAACGAATTGGTCATCTTTCATACTATAATAGCTAGAAATTTTTTAAACAGATCGTGAAATGGGGGGCCATTCTACATCCTGAATAAAGATCTCCATTCTGTGCGTTGCAAGGTGGTAGCGTTCATAAGAGTACTTGGCTTTTTCAAACAATTCGATTAATCATTTTGAGCTTTATCAAAAGAAACGTATCTAACTCAATGAAAATGAAAGAAAAAATTAAGGGCTTTAGGGGAAGTATCACTTTATCGGGGGGCAGAATTGGTGTGCTTCTCATTCATTCTCTAGGTGGAAATCCTCAAGAATTGCGTTTCGTCGCTCAAAGTCTGGGTCAGCAAGGATTTACGGTCTATTGCCCATTGTTACCTGGTTTAGGGGGCAGTACCGATGTTTTAGGTCTTTCTTCTTGGAGAGACTGGTATAAAGCCATTGAAATCGCCCATGACGATCTCAAGGAGCATTGTGACATCATATTCGTTGGGGGGCTTTCTGCGGGGGCTATTTTGTCTTTGCGTCTGGCGAGAGAAAGACCTTCAGAAGTTCATGGCTTGATTCTCTATGCACCAACGCTTTGGCCCAATGGTTGGGCTGTTCCAAAAAGTCTATACCTCTTCAGATTTATCTATACAAAATGGTTTGCCCGTTTTTTCCATCTACAACAACGAGCACCCTATGGAATAAAAGACGATCGCATAAGAAAATTTGTTCTGGAAAGTTTTAGAAACGACGAACGTCCCCTTGAAGATTTGTTTGGGAGAGGTGGAGGTTTGATGTTTGAATTTATGAAGTTAACCAAGGATGTTTACAAAAGGTTGTCGCATATAAAACAAGAGACAGCACTTTTTCATTCCAAAGAGGATGACATAAGTGATTTTTCCAATGCCTTAACTCTGCAGAGGAAAATTGCAGGTCCACTAGAAGTCACGGTTCTCAATGACTGTTTTCATATGATTACGTTAGATCGTCAGCGCTCAATTGTCGTTGATCGCACAATCAATTTTATAAAGCGAATGGCCAAAGAGATTGATGAAAAGAATACACTTCAAAGTCTTAAACAGAACAATTTACAGCGCCCAGAGAACTTAGAAAGCGCAAGCTGACTTTCAAATAAAACTTGTCCCTAAGACTGACATGCTCGGTAAAATCAATGGTATTTTTAGACCAGAAGATATTTTGAGAACTTTAAGTATTAATTATTCCGTTTAGCTTCCAAGGTCTCAACATCCTGTTCAAAGCGATTTGGCGTGGGAGTTTTACCTTCTAACTTAGATTTTTTATCAGAAGGGGAAACAAATTTACCATTGTTTTCCGAGGCGGCCAGTTCCGCATTGCACCTTGGTAAATCGGAAGGGGCGCGGGTCCAGGTGAAGCTTTTAGCAAAAAGTTTAACACCTTTATAACCAGTGACTTTGAGTTGATCAGGTGCTGTCAGAGAAAGCGCGGCATCATACGCTTTGCCTGTTTTAGGATCATAAATCCAACCAATATCCCATGTTCCTTCAGGCATAAATTGAAGTCCGCCTAGGACTTGTAAGCCGCAAATTGTGGATGTGCGTCGTTGCGGATTGGGATTAAATCGATCAACCAAAGGCTTCCCCTCAGCGTTGAAAGGTTCTTTTAGCCAAACAATTTTTCCGCAAAGAGAAGAGCCACAGGGGGCAATTTCAACGGCTCCTTTTCCTGAGTTGTCAAACCAAATTCCTGTTTCTTTAGGAGGGAGTGGATCCGCATAAGCTATGGGACAGACGAAGGAAAAGAGAAGAAAAGAGGCGTATAATCCTGTCCGTTGGAAGGCTCTTTTTTGTGGAGGTGTCTTATTTTCAGATCTCACAATTTAATTCCTTAAAAGTCTTTATTTTTTCGCTATTCTGAGGCATTAACTATCATGATTTCCTTTAATATGGTATCTGAAAAAGGCCAAAAAAAGGGGGAGAGAAATAAGAAAGCCTGTTTTCTTGATGTGTCAAAAATTCTTAATGAAACAGAGCTTCCTTGAAAATGAGTAAGGAGGTTCGGTTTTAGACTTAACGGAATTCGATATTTATAGTATGTATGAGGAAAAGGGGTTTCTAGCTTGAAGGAATAAATGTGAGTGTCGCAAGTTTGTTTGTTGCCCTTTGGACACAATCTCTATTTTCCAGAATTCTAAAAAAAGCCTTCTCCGTGATTATAAATTCCTTCCAATGTCTTGAGATGCGCCCCTCCTTCTGATGGATAATCTAGTGCGATGATTTTAACACTCGCTTTTCGAAATCTGTTTCATGATCGGATTAGGCTCGTTGTGACGATGGTCGGTATATTATTCTCCATCGTTCTCGTTGCCGTTCAATTGGGTCTCTATCTCGGATCCCGAAATATGATCACTAATATGATTGAACGCACGAACAGTGATCTTTGGATTACCATTTTTGGTGCTAAAAGTTTTGAGGAAGGCGGAATACTTCTCGCTCCGGGACAAAGACATCAGGCCCTAGCGACGCCAGGGGTTAAGGCCGTTATCCCAATAATCTCCTCATTTGCTGAATGGCGTAAGCCTAGTGGAGGCTCCACCCGCGTTGTCGTTGTGGGTATTGATAAAGAAAGTGGTGGTCTTGAACCATGGAATTTGGTCCATGGCACGTGGGAAGATATTAGAGCCCCTGATGCAATTGCTGTCGACCAAAGCTATTTAAAGGATCTCGGAATTGAGGGTATTGGAAGTACGGCCCAAATAGCTGTAGGCCGCGTGAAGGTGCGCGCTTTAACAGATGGCATTCGATCTTTTACTCAGTCACCGTATGTTTTTACCACGTTACAGAGAGCCCGCAATCTTCTCAATCTCGACGGGGATAGAGCCGATAAAAGTACTTTTTTCTTGGTTCAATTGGAACCAAACGCCAAAATAGAAGAGGTCCGAAAAACTCTTCAGGAGCGTCTTGATGGGACGGAGGTTCTAACCAAACTTGAGTTTCGAAATAGAAGTCTCCGACAGTGGCTCTTCAAAACTGGAGCAGGCATTGCTCTTATTGGAGGTGCATTGCTCGGTATTCTTGTCGGAACCGTGATTGTGGCGCAAACGCTCTACTCCAGCACCAAAGACCATATTAATGAGTTTGCTACTTTGCGTGCTTTAGGCTCTTCCGCTACCTATATTTATAAGGTCATACTCGCTCAGGCAGGACTAAGTGCAATTCTTGGGTACATTCTTGGTATGACAATAGCTTTGACTATCCTTTATTTAAGTAGAAACAGTCCTCTTCCTCTTGTCATGACACCAAGCCTCGCATTTTGGCTATTTGCTCTCACAGTTTTTATGTGTGCCATTTCCGCTGTATCCGCAATCATCAAAGTGACCAAAATCGATCCAGCCACGGTATTTAGCAGATGACCCACACGATCGTTCTCGACGCACAAAATATAGTAAAAGAGCTTGGCTCAGGTGCCGGTAAGGT
>JBJTOZ010000260.1:0-6020 GCA_046074825.1 Hyphomicrobium sp. | reverse complement strand
TTTGGCTTGTGCTTTCATCAATTAGAACAATTGCTATATTTTTTAAGGGGCTGCGATCCTCTTGATGGAGTGTCGGATTAAGTAAAATCAAAAGCATTCCGCAAATTGCAAAAATCCGGGCAAAACCCCCTCTTTTCTGATAGAAAAAAATTATTATGCATAGCAAGGCAGCCACTATTGCTATCGCTCCAATAATTTCACTTGGAATAGTTGGAGTAAAATCTATGGACCAGCTCGTATTCATTTTCTTATTGGCCTAGCCTTTCGAGTAAAGCAGGGACGTGGACTTGATCGGCTTTGTAATTACCTGTTAGGGCATGCATGACGATGTTAATTCCCGCTCTAAAAGCAATTTCACGTTGCTCTTCACCTCCGGGGACCACGGGATAGAGAGGCCGGCCTCTTTCATCAAGCGCCCATGCGGATGCAAAATCATTTGAACTTACAAGAATTGAAGTCACTCCATCTGCCTTCTTGGCTGTTTTAGTTTCTAAAGTACTTGGAACGTCTCGAATATCATCTTGAGCTTCAACCCATAGATCCCCTCCCTCCCAACGGCCTGGAAAGGAATTCAGAATATAGAAAGATTTTTTAAGAACATGGTTTTCGGGGACTGGTTCAAGGCGTGGGACGTCTAGCTTTCCTATCATCCGTTGCAAGAGCGGACCGTTTTCTCCTGCCATGACCATCCCTGTAGGCAATCCACTTCCGTAGTCTCTTGTATCAAATATAATCATTCCGCCTTGCTTCATGTAGGCGTCAATTTTTGCTAGTGTGACTTCGGGAAGTGCTTCTGCTGCATCTAACACAGGCCAGTAAAGAACAGGGTAGAAGGCTATCTCATCATTTATAATGTCAATGCCTTTTGGTTCGCCTGGATCAACCGCTGTTCTTGATTGTAAAACCCGTGCTAGCCCCGAAAGTCCTTGTAGGCTTGTTGCGTCAACATTCGGGTTGCCTGTTAAAATATAACCCAAAGTCACTTTAGATGTCGCATTCATTGCGATAGCATCTCGAGCGTTGAAGGTTGAAATTTTGTTTTGAACATCAAATGAATTGTTTTGTTCTAATCCCATATTCGGAGATTTTTCATTAATGGTGTCTTGACCTCTAGCCCCAGTGGTTTCCAAAAATAAAACACACGAAAGAAAAAAATAAATAAAGGTATTCAAGACGACCTTTGATTTTGGATTTTTAAAGACTCCCATTAAGAATAAGATTGCAAGCATGTCGATCAAAAGAAAGCAAAGTGAAGCGAGTAAAGCCCACGCTTTAATAAAAATGGAGCTATTCTCAGATTCATAACTGAGATGGAGGATGTCTCTAGGCGGGCTTGGCAAAGCTTTCAGAACGCTATTTTGGGATAATACATTAAGCGCATAGGGGGAGCTTGTCTTTCCATAGTACCCTGGTGGATGTTCTAGACTAGGTTTGGCTTTATTAATTTCTGATGCTTGGATTGGAAGAGCCGTTGGAGGGGGAGTTTTAAATGTTCCAAAGCCATCAAGGATTGAAAGCGGAGGTAAGTTTTCCTTTTGAACTTGAGACGTCTTGCTTTCGATGTTTCCAGTAATTTTTTGTGTCTCCATCGATATGGCAGACATATTAACTGGAGATCCTAGCTCAATCATGCGACGGAGCATTTCAACAAAAAGTCCAGACATGGGAAGATTGGACCACTCGGAATTTGCAGTTATATGGAATAAAACTATTTTACCGTCCCCATATTCAGAAGATGTCACGATTGGCGTTCCATCTTTAAGGCGGGCCCAAATTTTAACCTCTGGATTGATTTGAGCAGGATCTGCTAAAACTTGTTTTCGGATAAGAACATCTTCGGGAATAACAAGTCCAGAAAAAATACTAGTTTCTTCAAATGGACCTAAAGGTTGTGGAGTTGACCAAGACATTGTCCCACCTAAAGATCGTCCTCCAGCCCTAAGACCGACTGGCAATAATTCGTCACCACCCTTTTCCAATTTAGGACCTGAGAAACGGACAAGTATGCCTCCCTTCTTAATCCACTCCTTTAGTTTTTTTTCTGCCTCACCTGCAATAGTCCCAATATCTGCAAGCATAATAATATTGGCCTTGTCATTGATAATTTGGCTCAATCCTGAATCCACATTTTTTTCATTTGGAATTATAAGTTCACAAAAGGGTTTAAGGGCTCGTTGAATATAATAAATGGGACCTAAAAGAGGTTGTGTTTTCTCTTGCTGTTCTCCACTGATAAGGCCAACACGTTGCCACTGAGAACGTTGATCAAGCAGGCTCACTGCACCAGCGGATCTAATTTTATCAATCTCAACTCTTGAGACTTGATTTCTCAATTCGAGGGGAAGCGAAATATCAGCTGTGACAACATTCTCCCCACTTGCTATTTTGAAGGGTGCTTCTGCTAGACGCTGATTTTTTGAAGAGTAAGCAGCAATTTTACCTTCACGAAGCCCAGCACCAGTGCTGAGAACTTTCGAGACAATCTTTCCGTCTGCTCCAATAAATGAGGCAATTCCTAAAGGTTCCTTTCCGCTGGCAACATCCACAATTCCCAGCTCTCCACCTTTTGAAATTTCACGCAAGGCGTTCGTGAATTCTTCAGATTTTCCATCATGCTCCAGTCCATCTCTAAGCCAAATGATGGTTGGTGCGTTTGTATTTGTTTGCTCTAGCCCTTTCTTGAGTGTCTGTAGGGCTTCGAGTCGATCAGCTGGATAAGGTTGTGGGTAGAGGGTGGAAACTTCTCTGCGAGCATCAATTGCCGTGCCAATTTTGAGAATTGATGTTTTGCTAATCTGCGTTGTGTTAAGTATTGCAATAGAGCGATTTTCTGTTTCAGCTTTATCAATAAGGCGATTGATTAATGCAATACAATCTGGCCAGAATGTACTTGCAGTCCAACTATTGTCTACGAGAATAATGACTGGTCCTTCTCCCTTAAAAATAGTTTCATTTTGCGGACGGAATACTGGTTCAGAAAAACCAATAATCACCAAAGCTGCAGCTAGTAGACGAATGAGAATAAGCCACCATGGAGTTTTGGATGGGGTTTTATCCCTATTTTCTAATCCAATAAGCAGACGTGTTGGCGGAAATGAAATTTGGTGAGGTGTGGGTGGAACTGTTCGCAGGAGCCAATATATTGCAGGCAATGCGCCAAGAGCAGTTAATAACCAAGGATTAAGAAAAATTAGTCCTGCAAAACTCACATTGCACCTAAGAAAGGTTTTTAGGGGGGGAGGTTCTACCAATTTGCCCCGAGAGCTGCATGACTAATGAGAGTAGAGGCTCCGTTGCCGGCCTGTCAGTATGGTGGACTAGAAAAGACCACCCAATACGTTGAAGGAATTCTTGTAATTGTTCGCGATGGTCTTTTAATTTTTTTTGATATGCATCTCTTAGGCTTTCTACTCTGTCGGCTAAGAAACGCTCCCTTCCAGACGGATTTGAAAACTCTATACGACCGCTAAAAGGTAAAGTTTCTTCTGCTGGATCTAATATTTGAACCAAGTGTCCGCGTGCTCCGTATTCTGCTAATAGTTCTAGTCGTTCGCGCAAGGGTGCGATTGGGGCCAGAAAATCTCCAAATAATAGGACTTCAGAGTGAAGAGGAATTTTTTGTTGAGGAGGACGACTCTTATTGATGAAGGTTGAGGCAGCATTTCCAAGAATAGTTTCTGCAATCTGGCTCGAAATATTACGGCTACTTGAGGGTAATGATAATCTCATTAATCCTACTCTTTCTCCCCCCCTTACCAAAAGTTCGGCTGCTGCGAGCATAAGAACAATACCTCTATCTCTTTTGGTGCAGTGAGAAAGTTGGCTTTTAAAGTTCATCGAGGCGGAAAGGTCGCACCAAATCCACACAGTATGGGCAGCTTCCCACTCGCGTTCCCTTACATAAAGATGGTCAGAAGAAGCCGATCTTCTCCAGTCAATGAGTTGAGCGCTATCTGAGCTTTCATACGATCGGAATTGCCAAAAGGTTTCACCTGGTCCTGATCGTCTTCTTCCATGAATGCCATGAGCTACGGTTTGAGAGATACGTTTTGCATCAATCAGCAAGTCGGGAAGCCTATCTGCCAGAGCATGGGCGGATTCTTGAAGATCCGGCATTCGCGAATTCACTTCGCTGTCAGATATATATTGTGTCGACCAAAATGGTGTGGTCGCAGCCATTGAATTTATGATCCAGCGTTAATTGCTAGCTTAGAAATTATTTCAGAGAGATCCTGATTTTCAGCACGTGCAGCAAATTTAAGAGCCATACGATGTTTGAGTGTAGGTTCAGCAAGAGTAATGACATCGTCAATAGAGGGTGCAAGGCGACCATCAATAAGAGCCTTAGCTCGAACTGCAAGCATGAGAGCCTGACTTGCTCTAGGCCCGGGGCCCCAAGCTACATAACGATCAACTTCAGGATGGGAATCAGTTCCAGGTCTGGCGGAGCGAACAAGCTTCAAAATTGACTCGACAACTTTGTCAGGGACTGGAATTTGACGAACCAATCGTTGCATGGAAATTAATTCAGTGGCATTCATCACTGCCTCTAAACGTCGTTCCTCTGTACCTGTCGTCGAATAAAGCATACGGCGCTCTGCTGGTAGATCAGGGTAAGTAACATCGATTTGCAAAAGAAAACGATCTAGTTGTGCTTCTGGAAGAGGATAAGTCCCTTCTTGTTCGAGAGGGTTCTGTGTAGCTAGAACATGAAAAGGGGTAGGGATATTATGGCAATGGCCTGCTACAGTGACATGATGTTCTTGCATGGCCTGTAGGAGGGCAGACTGGGTTTTAGGAGAGGCTCGATTTATCTCATCAGCCATAAGAAGTTGGGTAAATATTGGGCCTTTAATAAAACGAAAAGAACGGGCTTTTGATTGAGTTTCCTCTAAAACTTCTGCCCCGATGATATCTGATGGCATGAGGTCAGGGGTAAATTGAATTCTTTTTGCTTCAAGACCAAACACTTTTCCTAAAGTGTCAACCAACAATGTTTTTGCAAGTCCTGGAACACCGATAAGAAGTGCGTGGCCTCCGGAGAGCAAGGTTATCAAGGCCCGTTCTATAACGATGTCCTGTCCGTAGATAACACTTGCAGCTGCTTTATGCGCTTTCTGTGCTTGATGAGAAGCCGTTTCTAAACGGGCTACGATATCTTCTTCAGTTGATGTAATGCTCATTACAACTCCATCGATCTCCCCCTTTTACCATGATGTCAATGTGAGGGAAGATCTAAAACTTCTTTAAATTGCTCTAGTATCAAAACACTGAAATATGAAAACTGTCCCTATACTGCCTACGAAGTTTCTGGCCGGGTCAAGTTAAACCTCGGTAACTGAACAAATTTACATCTTTCCACGACGTTGGGGTAAAAAAAGCGCATATGTCTGAAAAAAAATCTCTTGTTTCTCTTGATTCAATAGCCAATTCTGTAAATTCCGCTTGTACAAAGACTGCTATCGGGCCTGAAAACTGGAATTCACCCAACTGTGGTGACATCGGTCTTGCTATTCAGTCCAATGGAACTTGGACCTTTAAAGGGAGCACCATTCAACGACTAGCTCTTATTAAACTGTTCTCAACTGTTCTCTACAGGGAAAAAAATGGAAGTACCTACCTCAAGACCCCTTATGAAAAGATTGTTGTCGCTGTAGCAGATGCAGCATTTATTGCAGTTGCACTAGAAATTAAAGGAGAGGGAAAGAGTCAGATACTCCAGTTTCGAACCAACGTTGATGAAATGGTTGAAGCTGGCCCTAAACATCCTCTTCGTTTTCAAATCGATCCTATGACAGGTGCAATCAAGCCATATCTCAGTATTCGCTCTAATTTAGAGGCACTTCTTACGAGAGAAGTTACCAGGCAGCTTCTTAATCTCGTCGATGATGATTTATTTCCAGGTATTTGGAGTGGGGGGCGTTTTTTTAAAATCCCATCCTTAGTGCCAAATGATATGCACTGCAGTTGATTGAGGCGTGCAATCCCAATTTTTAAAATTTTTAGCACCTCTAGAAAAA
>JBJTOZ010000259.1:0-5211 GCA_046074825.1 Hyphomicrobium sp. | reverse complement strand
GGATGCCGCGAAGGTGAAAATTTCGCGATAAGCCAGAACCTCGAATGGAAAGTCGACTATCCTCGCCCCACTTAGTTTGAACGTAAACACCCGGAACATAATCAAGCGCATCCTTAAGTGTGATTGCTGGAGTATCCTTTGAATACTCCTCTGATGGGACAACCTCCACACCCCCAGGCAATCGATTTATATCAGCGCGCGCCTCTGCGGGAGTAGCAACTCCAAGACTGCCCGAGCGTGTACCAGGCGGAACAACAGCATAAGGGTCATTTCGCTTTGAAGTCTCTATTTTTTCTCCTGTTTCAGTTTCTGAATATGTCGGATTAAAGTCCTGTGTCTGTGTTTTGGAAGTTTGTATTTTATTCTGCGTTTTAGGAGATTGAGACTGAGAGCCTGTTTTGGGTTGCTCAACCTCGACGGGGGGCAAAACAAGCTTGTTTGTATCCTGAGCGTTTGCAGAAGGAGTGAATACCATCAGCAGTGCTGCTGAAAGCGATGACTTAAATAGTACAATGAGTTTATCGTCCACAAAAAGAGGTGGCATAGAGATTCCAATTTCTGAAAAAACTTTTGCATAGCGGGGCTTTCTAAGCCTTAATGCATATTTTTACATTCAGATTAGGAAGGGCGGTGCACGACTTCTATGTGCGCTACTTAGCCAAAGTGAAGGACGAAATAAGTAGATGCCCACATCATATATAGTTTTTTCTAATGGTCGAAATTCTATAATGTCCTCATGTTTGTGCAATACAAACGATGAGAGGCCACTCATTGCACATGGCTCGTGCCCTTTTTGCGCTTTAGTTCTGTCTGTAAGAGGGAAGCCATTCTCATCGGCATCAACAAGTTTCATTCCATTCTCAGAACAAATAACAATTTTGATTTTATAATCAGAAGGGCTGTATTCAGGCATAAAACCTGGGGGAATGAGCCCTTTAAAGAAAAAGGCTACAGACAGGACATGACCAAGGCAGCGTCGATGAGAACGATATTTCGAAATGAGCCCGTGGAAGATCATAAATAATTTTCAAATAATGTTTTTTGATTCGCAAGCTTATAAAGCTAACGGCCAACTGGATAATTTTTTTGAGACGTTCTAAATTATCATAATTTAAAATCAATTGTTCAAAATCTGAATTCCCAATATGCACACATTTACAAAGCGCAACTGGGATAAGAAAAAGTTTTAATACATTCATAAAATATTCTAATTAAGTTATTGATTGCAGTGAGGCGTATCATAATGCCACCTGATTAACCCTTCCGAAAAACTAAATACGGGGAACAATTTTTAATCTCTGGTTCCTAGCATCGGGCACCCAAGCAACCCAAAAAAGAAATATTATCAATTTGAAGGATATCAGTACAGCTTACCTCACAGTGGACCTGTGAGTATTAAAAAACAAATTGAAAGAGCAAAAAAAAATGCAGATCTCCCAGGATTGAAGACTTTAGTATTGAGCAATGATATCAGGGCTGAGGTGGCAAATATAGTTTGTTATTACTTGAAAAAATTCCTTAAAACTCCTCCGCCACCCCGAGAGATTTTTCAGCACTCATTTTCAGCCCATTGGTGCCATCTAAATTTTGTACACGGAAAAGATATAGAGCATAGAATGAACTATGGAGGTGGATAACTTAATAGAGGCTGATTAGATGTCCGTACAAACAGTTCTTACCCGCGCTTGAATTGTAGCCGACAAGTGAGATGATGAAGAGGGTGCGCTATGAATTTAGTGTAATCGGATGTGGGTCACTAGAGAATACAGTTATCCAATACATCCGAGTTGGTTTAGTTTCTTCATACAGATCCTGATGGCAGCGGGTACGATGTAAACCGTTTGAGCGATTGGTGCGAAAGAGTTCATTCTGCAAGAGGCACACATGATTCGAGAGATCCTACACAAGCTTATGTTTACAGGTACAGCCGTTGGACTTTGCAGCCTCTGCGTGTTTGCGCCAAAAACTTGGGCAATGACACCGGATATGGTGGCCAAGCTCACCGCTGGCGAATCTATTGTCTCAGTCAAGCCATCTCAGTCCCCCGCAGACGGGGAAGTTCGCGCCACAATTGATGTTCCGGCGCCGGCGCCGGTCATCTATGGAGCCTTGACGGAATGCGAGAGGGCGCCTGAGGTATTTCCTTCGGTCAAGAGCTGCCGCGTATTGGAGCTCGGTCCAGGCGCGACCTGGGATGTGCGCACGCACACGATTGCGAGCTGGGCTTCGTTTCTGCCTGATATGAGCATTGTGTTTCGCTCCAACTACACCAAGAACGTGCACATTACATTCAAACTTGTTTCGGGCGACCTAGAATACTTGGAAGGCGAGTGGGTCCTTGAGCCACTGCCAGATACGGCGGTGACCCGCGTCTATTATCGTGCGAGCGTCGGCTTCCATCCCCTCATACCAGCCTTCCTCGTGCGTCAGTCCTTACAGAAAGATGTGCCGCGGTTCCTTGCAAGCATCAAAGAGGAGGCGGTCCGGCGTGTCGCAAATGGACTGACAGGGTCTCCCCCATAACCAAATTGTGCGCCTCAGCATTCAGCCTTCTCACCATTTCCATTCGCGAAGCTACTTAAACGTTTGTGCATGTCGAAGCCTTGGAAAATACTTCTCGGTCGCCATTTAAAGGCTATGTTTTTTAGATAGTTATTTTGTCGGTCAAAAAAGTGTGTGACCTTTCACGAAATAGAGAAGGGATCGAGAGTGTTTTTAAAGAGCTCACAGTTTTAGAAACCACAAAGGGCAAGAGGATAGTTTTTACCCTTAGACTCATAGTCTTGGATAATGCATACTACTTGATGTTAAAACTCCACACCAAACGGAAGCCACAATGTCCATCACCATGTCCTCTGCATCTCTCCCAGTGTTCATTCGTTTTCTTGGTAATTTGCGCCACATTCTGATTAAAGCTCAAGCTGATGTCTCAGCTCGTGGCTATGACGAGCAAGCCTTAGTTCAGTTTCGGCTAGCGCCTGATATGTTGCCGTTCAAGACGCAAATTTGCATTGCTTGTGATGCGGCAAAGCTTTGTGCAGCAAGGATCAGTGGCCTTGATGCTCCGAAATACGAAAACTCGGAAAACACTTTGTCCGAGCTGATCGTGCGTATCGACAAAACAATCGCTTGGTTGAATATGGTTCCAGCTAAAGCTATGGACGGGCAAGAGTCAAAAGAAATTACCTTTCCAGTGGGTAAGGATCGCAAACACACCATGCTGGCAGAGGAATACCTAAAGACGTGGGCATTACCCAACATGTTCTTCCATATTACTACAGCTTACGCTATTTTGCGCCATAACGGCGTAGTGCTTGGCAAGAGCGACTACTTGGCAGGCGCAGCAGCTTGATGGAAGTTGTTCCTTCGATCCATAAAAGTTCCTCTGTCAGTCGATGGGCTTCGTAACCTCAAAGCTCAAAAGCAAAAAAGTCTTAGGAATTCAGAAGTAAATGGAAAATGAGAGGGATGATTTTGAACGGTTGCCTGAGTAAGGATTGAGAGGTTCGCCCTCATTCGCAATAAAATGCTAGGAAAAATTTTTTTCTTATTTTAAATAAATCATTTCTTTCAGAGAGATAAAATTTTGAGTGCTGGGCTCCGTCTCCATCATATCCCCTAACAGTAAAATCATTTGAAAAAGTTTGCAGCCAAATTATTGAATTTTTTTTATTCAGACTGTACTGATTACAATCTTTCTCTTATGTATAAAAACAATAAACTATCTAAATTTTTTCTCAGCATATGTAATTCATGGAAACAATATACATTCAAATACAAGACGTGAGTGGGAATTGGTTGACAACACAGACGACTAATACGAACCACGATCAATACATTCGCTCACTTATGCAAACAGCCCAGAAATCCAACCCAGGAAAGCGTGTACGTGCCATAGATGGATCAGGGAGAATTATAGATCTTCTCGGCTAAAATGAAGCCACTAAGGATGTGGGGGAAGGAGCAACTTAGTAAATTAAGAAAAGAGCAGGGAGGGCTTTCACTGAAACCCTAGGATGTTTTTTTGAAGTCAGAATTGAACTTTAAAAAATTAATTTAAACAAGACAAATGATCATGTGATCTTGGTCTAAAATAAAAAGTCTATACTTTGAGTCGAACGATTTTTTTCAACAACTCAAAGAGAAGTTTAATTTAGGTTCTAGCAAAAATTCCTGCTTTGCGACATGTCCATCTGGAGACATATGAATTTGGATGCCCTTCCATCCATTTAGCAATCTCTACTTGCCCCATGACCATACACGCATAGGGCATAATCGTAGGCTCATTATCAACAAAAGTCAGCTCTACTTCTCTACATGCAGCACCTTGCAATATACTGCAGACAACCATCGCAATCTGGAACATGCTTTCTCCCTCCTTTGAGGGTTTGTGACCATGATAATATAAGTAGATCATAAAAAGATTAAAAATTTTAAAACTGAGAAAAAAGAGAAGTTCTTTTTGATTAATGAAGTATTGATTTATAATTTTAGGATTTGTTTTAGAGCAATCTGATGTTGCTCACTCTGCGGTCATCCCAGTGTGAAATATTCTAATAGTTGAGGGGGTATAATTATTTTTTTGATTTCTTTCTCGTATTGAGAAAAATTAATAGAAATCATATTGAGAGGGAAGATTTCTCATCCAATTCGCGATTGCCTTTTTTATTGCGAAGGGTTTGTCCTAAGAGAACTGCGAAAAATGAAACCTATAGAATAATTTAAACTAACTATTAGTCATATTAAGACTTGATTATCGCGCTTTCAGATTTTTTATGGTACATCTTCTTGTATTATGAGGAGTTTGTATGACGATTGAGATGATAGCTCTCATCTTTGTGTGTTGGGTGGGTTTCCTCTTTCTCCACAATCTGTATTTCAGAGCGCGTCGTAATCATGATGTGCTGGAACTAGAGAGAAACACAGACCTTTAAAGAGCTATTTTTTTGATGAATTATCTGACGGTCAGCTAAATTATGCTGATGGGAGGTCAGACTATCCCACCCTTATTACTCTTTTAACTATGCTGATAAACTCAAAGCCGCACCGATAAACAAAGCGCTTCATTGATTGTGGAATATCCATAAGAATTTTTTTTGCTTTATTGAACCTTTTGTCTAAGGAATACTCATTTTAGTAAGGATAGAAGCTGGGATACGAAAGTAAAGTTCTGTAAGGCCCCATGCGTCTCGAAGAATTAACACACCATTA
>JBJTOZ010000258.1:0-3373 GCA_046074825.1 Hyphomicrobium sp. | reverse complement strand
GAAAGCACAAGCCAAACCCTTCAAAATAGACCTCAAAGAACTACTCAAATTAAACTTGAATTAGAGAGAAAACTCAATCAAATCCCAAATTTGGAAACACGTTGGGTATTTGCGGCTAGACCTCAAGAAACAAGTCAAAATGGCACAAACCTGTTTGCAGATCTTAATGCTGCCCTAAGGGATGTTCCACCCGAACGCATTGCTGGGGTCTTTCTTATTACTGATGGACAAATACACGACACACCTAAGTCAATTCAGAATATTGGGTTCACTGCTCCAATACATACATTTCTCACAGGTCAACCTAATGAATTTGATAGAAGGATTGAGATCCTAAAATCACCTCGCTATGGTATAGTTGGCCAAAAACGTGAGGTTGAATTTCAAATTGTCGAGTCCGGCAAAAATAATAGCGATACTGAGAAGAGCAATACAGAGAATACAGTATCCTTGAAGCTTCAACGTGAGGGAAAGCCAGAAGAAATTAAGCAAATAAAAATTGGAATTCCTATCAAAATAGATATGGAGTTTCCGCACGCTGGGGCAAACATCTTAGAGCTTGAGATAGAAGGTCAAGATCAAGAGCTTACGAGAGCAAATAATCGAGCAGCGATTGTTGCTGAAGGAGTTCGTGAAAATTTACGCGTACTCCTTATTTCTGGAAAACCTCATGCAGGAGAACGTACATGGCGTAATTTATTAAAGTCGGACGCCTCAGTAGATCTGGTTCATTTTACAATTTTAAGGCCACCAGAAAAACAAGATGGCACTCCTATTAATCAGCTATCCTTGATTGCTTTCCCTACAAAAGAATTATTTTCTGATAAGATAAATGATTTTGATCTCATTATATTTGATCGCTACGAACATAAAGGTATTTTACAGCTTAATTACTATGATAATATAGCGCGTTATGTTGAAAAAAATGGCGGAGCCCTCCTTGTTGCATCTGGAGATGATTATGCTCAACCAACAACTATTTTTCGAACTCCTCTTGCAGCTGTGCTACCCGCTCGTCCGACAGGAAAAATTCTTGAGGAGCCCTTTAAAGCTTCGATAACTAAAGAAGGACAGAAACATCCTGTAACTCAAGGGTTGCTAGGAGCGGGAAAAGATGGGATGCCCCCCACTTGGGGGCGGTGGTTTCGTCAAGCAGAGGTAAAGCCAGAGAGAGGAAAAACGATTTTATCTGGGGCCCAAAATAATCCTCTCTTAATTTTAGATCGCCATGGGAAAGGAAGAGTTGCTCTTCTAAGTTCTGATCAAGCGTGGCTCTGGGCACGCGGATATGAGAGTGGGGGACCATACTCCGATTTACTGAGACGTCTTTCCCATTGGTTGATGAAAGAGCCTGACCTTGAAGAGGAACGGTTGAGTGCTGAAGCAAAAGGCAATAAAATTTTTGTTGAGCGTCATTCTATGCAGGAGGAAGTAGGCACTGTCGAGCTTACAGCATCTAACGGAGAGGTTAGTCAAATCAAATTGGAACCTTCGGAACCTGGCATTTGGCGCGGAAGTACTGAGGTTAAATTACCAGGAATATACAAAGCGCAGATGGAAGGTCCTGATGGTAAATTAACTGCCATTGTTGATGCGGGGACAGAAGATCCAAGGGAAATGAGGAACGTCACAACAACTGATCATGAAATAAAAGAGATAGCTCAGCAATCAGGGGGAGGGATTTTCTGGCTAGGCTCTCAGAACCAAACTCAAGAAGCTCTAAAGCTTCCGCGAATAGCTATGGTCTTGAATTCGAAGGTCTTTTTTGAGGGTTCAAAATGGTTAGGATTAAAAGAAAGAGAAGCCTTCCAGACGCGTGGAATCCAAACAACACCCCTTTTTAAAGGATTTCCAGCTCTTTTGGTAATTTTAACACTCGTGACCTTTGCTTGGTGGAGAGAGGGGCGTTAATCATTTTTTTTAAAGTAAAGGAGCCACACTATTAATCTTTTCATGCCATAATAGTGATTATTACCATGTTATTCACTACAGAAATTCTATAAGTTACAATAATACTTGAGAATCTGTTGCGATGCAAAATAGCATGATATTGTCTTAAATTCGAACCATCAGGTTAGAAAAAATGCTGGCTGGGGAGCTACACTAAAATGCACTACTACGCATATGAGCTCGCGCATACCATAGTTGGTCCTCTTCGATTTGGAGCCGAGGCCCTAAAATATAGTGTAGAAAATCCTTTCAATCCCTTCTCTTCCAGCCCCCTTAACCGAGCTATTTCTGCCGCTTGTGAAGTTTTTGAAAACGTTACTCGGCGCTACGGAAAACCTGTTTTTGGACTTAAAGAGACAAAATCTTATGGGGTCTCTGTACCTGTTACTGAAGAGATTATCCTCGCGAAACCATTTTGCAATCTCCTTCATTTCAAACGTCATTTTCCAGAGGGTATGCAGACCAACGACCCAAAAGTTCTTCTCGTTGCACCCATGTCAGGTCATTATGCAACTCTCCTTCGCGGCACAGTTGCGGCAATGCTTGAGGAGCATGACGTTTACATAACAGACTGGGCAGACGCGCGCGAAGTTCCCCTTTACCAAGGTCATTTTGATCTTGACGACTTCATCGATTATCTCATTGAATTCGTGCGCACGCTCGGTCCACAAACTCACATGATCGCAGTATGCCAGCCCGCTGTTCCAGCTCTTGCAGCAACAGCACTTATGGCAAGCCAAGATGATCCTTGCCAACCAATTTCACTGACAATGATGGGAGGCCCTATTGACACCCGTCGTAATCCAACAGCTGTCAACGAACTTGCAAGAAAACGTTCCTTAAAATGGTTTGAAAGCAATGTCATTTCCTACGTACCACTTCCTCATACTGGCGCCATGAGAAGAGTTTATCCCGGCTTTATGCAGCTCACAGGTTTTATGACCATGAACCTAGAACGGCATATGAGTGCCCACGTTGAACTCTTTAATAATCTTGTAGAGGGAGACTGTGATAGCGTAAAACAGCATCAAGATTTTTATGAAGAATACCTCGCAGTCATGGACCTGACAGCGGAATTTTATCTCCAAACGGTTAGGACTGTTTTCCAAGAACACGCCTTGCCAGAAGGTAAAATGTTGCATCGAGGGCAATCCGTTGATTGTTCAGCCATAGAGAAAACCGCTATTATTACAATTGAAGGTGAAAGAGATGATATTTGTGGCCTAGGACAAACTGAGGCAGCTCATGCTCTTTGCATTAAAGTACCAGACGATGAACATTTCCATTATGTTCAGCCTGGTGTAGGACATTACGGGGTTTTCAATGGCACTCGTTGGAGAACTGAAATTCAACCTCGTCTACGACAAATGATACGCAGGATTGATCGTAAGCGTGCTTTGGGATTTTCTCCGGACCCTGTTCC
>JBJTOZ010000257.1:0-2865 GCA_046074825.1 Hyphomicrobium sp. | reverse complement strand
AAAATATTTTGTGATCTCTAATTGATCCTGAATATAGGCGCTGTATGTTGAGACCTCTGTATTCCAGTCACGTTGAAATTGGTCATAAAAGACGGGGACGAAAGTGGTCGGATAGTCGAAAGGTACTACAAAACTTAAGGTGCCTGGTAAGCCAAAGCTCGCGTTGTTACGGTAATTTTCAGTTTCTTGGTAGGAGAACTCAGCCCCGCCGAGAAAGGTATGGCGAATACCGTTTCCCATATCCCAGAGATAGGTGACATCTGTTTGATTAACGGCGGTATCACGCTGTGTACCGTTCTTGTAGCCACCAAGTGTTACGCAGCCCGATAGATCCCCGCAAGATCCTGGAAAAGTTACAGGACTATTAGCGAATGTATTCGAATAGACTTTGTCGTAAGTGGCCAAAAAAGTGTGGTTACGGATATTGACCCCGCTCTCTGTGCGATGCTCAAGGGTTGCAGTGGCAGATTGACCCTCAAAATCTGACTGACTGACATTGGGGTTTCCAAAAAAGTCTTCGATAGGGCCGTTCGAGGGGCGACCTGGTGTGCCAATGAAGGAAGGTACTCCGCGGTCAACGACGCGATCATCTTTGAAGTATTCGTAGCTTAAAGAAATTTTAGTATTGTCGTTGGGGCGGAAGGCTAGCGTTGGGTTGAAGCCGTAACGCTGAAGATCAAAATAGTCTCGGAAGCTCTCGGAGTATTCATACATCGTATTGAAGCGAAAGGCGGCATCGGGAGAAATTTTATCACCGACATCAACCGTTGTTCGCGCACGATTATAGGAACCCGATGTAACTGTGGCCTCTCGGATGCGTTCCCCATTCGCTTTTTTAGTCACGCGATTGACTATGCCGCCACCACCACCACGGCCAAAGATCATAGCATCGGGTCCTTTGAGAACTTCTATCACATCAACATTATAAAGATCGCGAAAGTATTCGACATCATCTCGTACCCCGTCGACAAAGAAAGAGGCAGTCGTATTCTGCCCGCGGATCGTAATCTGATCGCGATGACCCTCACCTTGTGCAACAGTGATGCCTGGAACATAACGGAGAACCTCACCCAGCGTCTGGCTTCCTCGATCCTCAGCCTCCTTCTTTGTAATAATGGTGATCGACTGGGGTATATCTAGGATTGGAGTGTTTGTTTTTGTGGCAGTTGACGTGCCACTCGCAACATAGCCATTGATACCTGTGGTACCTGTTCCCGGCATTCCTTGGACACTATCCCCAGGTTTGACCTTAGGTTGTTCAACGGCAGTCTCTGTCTTAGCTTGATCGACTTTCCCGCTTGCTGCTTTATCGGCTTGTGCTACCTGAGCAGACGCAGAGTTTTGTTGAGAGGAGTCAGCTTTTGGTTTCGCAACCGTTTCAGGGGGCAAGATGATTTGAACTTCCGGCAATTCAATATTTTTAGGTGGAGCATCTTGAGCAGACAACAAAGCACAATCAAACAATGAACTCAGCAGATAAAATGACGTGTAGCCGCCAGCTTTTTTAAAATTGATTCCCGAAAAAAATGAGATTGGAACTGGGGCCATTTTTCAATAAAGAAATAATTGTTATGGAGAAGATATAAATTCTCTGAATGGGATCTCCTGCCGTGAAACAAAGTACTATTCTAAATCGATAGAGATGATTCGATTTCAGAACAAATTATTCAGTTTAAAATGTATCAAAAAATCGCGACGACGCATCAAAGCGCATAAGATTTAATTATCTAAATCAGAGGATTAGAGGAAGTTGTTGCGCAATATAAATACAACTGTTTAAAAAAAGTATCTGAAGCATCCTTTAGAATAATCTTGAGAAAAACTAACTTTTTGTGTGGGGTTTCTTCAGGTCACCCTGATTTTAAATCTACCTGGAGGAAGTGGATTGTTTCCTCATGATCATTAACGCGCAACTAGAATAACCTTCCTCTTTAAGCCCTTTATATTTTAGATTAGTAAGTAAAAGATATTAAAAGTACTGTTTGAAGTCCTTTTTAATTTTCTTAAGTAAAAATTACTAAAAGAAAGGCCATTTCTGACACATCTGTATCTTGCAGAATAGAGACCCAAACTAAGATTGCAAAATGATCTCTCAATTGAGCAATTTATAACGATAAGAGAGTTTCTACAAAAAGGGATCACAGGAGAGAACTTTGCTTAGTTGTAATTCAAAATTCTCCGATACAGTATGAATTGTTTAGTATTTGCAATGGCCATGAATTATTGTCCATCAAGGCGTGCCTCCCTAATGAATACCCATCTGCTGCAACTAACTTTTATCATGATTGAATTTTAAAAATTAGATTTTTTCATCATTAGTCTGCTCATCATTCTTTTTGTTAATTAGTGATGATGGCTGTGGTCAATAGGACCCTCTTTAGCGCCAATTTCTCCAACATCAAATGTAACAGAAATTCTTCCAGACTTTGCAAAGGTTAGCTCAACATTAAACTTTTGTCCCTCCTTCAGTGGAGACTTGAGATCTAAGAACATGAGATGAAACCCTCCTGGCTTCAACTCAACAGATTTCCCTGCGGGAATTACAAGGCCATCCGGTAAAGGGCGCATATTCATTACGCCCTTATCCTCAAACATTTTGTGCAGTTCAACACGCTTTGCGATAGGTGAGGAAATTGTTAGCAAAGTATCGTCTGTAGTAGTCAAATTTACAATCTCAAGATAACCAGCCCCAACGATTGCTCCACCTGGTGTTGCTCGCGCCCAGGCCTTCTTCACAGTCAGTTGGCCCTTCCCTATAACACCATCCTTTGAGTTGGCAGCAACAATCTGAAGAGCCGGTGCAGGAAGTTTGAGGGTATGTGGATCTACAGACGAATCAGCAATTTCATTCCACACTATTTGTCC
>JBJTOZ010000256.1:0-3417 GCA_046074825.1 Hyphomicrobium sp. | reverse complement strand
TTTTTTCCATCAATCACGATCGTTCCAGTTACATGACACTGACTTATGGTGTCATTCATTCGATTGAGACAGCGAAGAAAAGTAGATTTCCCGCAGCCTGAAGGACCAATAAAAGCCATTACACTTCGGTCAGGAACGTCGACAGAAACATTTTTTAATGCTTGCTTTGAACCGTAGTGAACATTCACATCACGTGCAGAGACTTTAATAGTTGGTGATGTTTTGGGAGTTTCAGCAAACATTACAGTCCTAGGGTCTGGGCGCATATCCATGGTCTTATCTCTTGCTCTTATATAGGAATTACCAGCGTCGTTCAAATTTTCGGCGAAGCAATATAGCAGCACTGTTCATGAGGGATAAAAGAAGGAGAAGCACTATAATTGCTGCCCCAGTTTTCTCTTTAAAAGCGGGTTCTGGTAAATCTGACCAAAGAAAAATTTGTACAGGAAGGGCAGTAGCGGCTTCTGTAAAACTTGCGGGGACATCTACAATGAAAGCCACCATTCCAATCATTAATAATGGCGCTGTTTCCCCAAGTGCGTGCGCCATGCCGATGATAGTTCCTGTCATTATACCAGGAAGGGCTAACGGAAGAACATGATGAAAAACGGCTTGTTGATGTGAGGCTCCAACACCCAGAGCAGCCTCTCGTATTGAGGGAGGAACAGACTTGATTGCGGCGCGAGAGGCAATGATGATTGTGGGCAGAACAAGAAGAGCAAGGACTAATCCCCCAACAAGGGGGGCTGATCTTGGTAGTCCAAAAAAGTTGATAAACACAGCCAATCCTAAAAGGCCAAACACAATTGAAGGCACGGCTGCTAAATTATTAATGTTGATTTCAATGAGATGGGTAATTCTATTTTTGGGAGCAAACTCTTCAAGATAAACTGCAGCTAATACCCCAACTGGTAAACACAGAAAAAGGGTCACTAGCAAGGTGAGTACCGATCCCATCAGCGCCCCTCTGATGCCGGCAAGTTCGGGCTCTCGGCTGTCTCCAGAAGTTAAAAAATACCAATTGAAGTTTTCTTCAATATGACCTTTTGATTTTATCTTCTCCAAAAAAGTAACTGATGGGTCATTGATATTTCTATCCGCTTCGGGGGTTTGATACGTTATAAGTTTCCAACTTCCAGGGGGTGCTTCAGCTGTTGAGGATAAGGGAATAATGGTTTGACCAACAGCAACCTTTTCAGACAGAGAATTCAGTTTAACGATCCCGCCATTAATCTCAATGAGGCGACTTGGTATTTTAGTATCAAGTGCGATGCTAGTTCCTGTATCTTGCGTCTGCTTCGAAAGATCTTCTGAAAGTCCACCTTGGGTTTTTAAATCTTCATTTTGAAGTTCTTTAGATGTCTCCTCTTGAGGGGTTTTGAGTTGAGAGGCTAATCCTGAGAGGAGGTGCTTTTCTTTGCTGATCTTTTGAAGCTCAGAGGAAAAACCATTCTCCGACAGCGTGATTGTAACGTCACCTGAGACACTACTTGCTACGGCAGCACCAGGTAAAGTGTTCTCGACTTGGATGCTTGTTCCATTTCCCTTTAGGTACTGTTCCACATTGTCGGAGAGCAGCAATTCACCTTTGATGGTTTGTCCAATAAGATTTGGTTGTGAGAGAACGGCCTCGCGAAGATTATCTCCCGCTCCACTGCTCAAAAGACCATTCAGCTCTTTTTTAAGCTGACGACCTTCAATCCCAGGAATTATTTGCGCCAAGGCTGCACGGGCTAAAGCTTGATAATCAGCAGCTCTCAGCGTAGCCACATCTTTATTTCCTTTAGGTGCAATAATTTTTTCATCCAGATAAACATCTGCAAGGAGGGTATGATGAAAAAAACCAGGTAAACCTGTCTTGACTATATTAATGCCGAGAAAAAGAAGAAAGGATGTTGTAATTGCAAGTGCTACAATACCATAAAACTTAAATCGTCTTTCGGCTCGATACCGCATCCGCAGCCGTTGAGATGCTTTTTCTGATCCAACATCTGAGTGCTGGTGCAGTCTTTGAATATTTTCTACAGCTAGGCCGTTACTCATATTGTTCCCGATATCTCATCACGACTTTCAGAGCGATGTAATTAAGTGCAAGTGTGATAAAGAATAAGACGAAGCCAAGGGCAAATGCGGCAAGAGTTTTAGCACTATCAAACTCCTGATCTCCAACTAGAATTGTTTTTATTTGAACAGTGATTGTCGTGACGGCATCAAGCGGATTGAGAGTCATTTTTGCTGCCAATCCTGCAGCCATGACAACAATCATCGTTTCTCCTATCGCCCTACTGATTGCGAGCATAAAGGCAGATACAATTCCTGGTAGTGCAGCAGGTAAAATAACTTTTTTGATAGTTTCCGATTTTGTTGCTCCCATGGAGTAAGATCCATCGCGGAGTGATTGTGGAACAGCATTGATCACATCATCAGACAAGGATGAAATAAAGGGTATGATCATCATTCCCATCACAAGTCCAGCTGCGAGAGCGCTTTCTGAAGAGACAGTAAAGCCAGAAGATACCCCCCAATCTCGCACTAATGGTGCAACAGTCAGAGCCGCAAAAAAACCAAGAACAACAGTGGGTATTCCAGCAAGAATTTCTAAAATAGGTTTCGCTAATGCCCGCATTTGTGGACTAGCGTACTCAGCCAGATAAATAGCGGAGAGCAAACCAAGGGGGCCAGCAACAAGAAGTGCAATGCAAGTGATTAAAAGGGTTCCAGCGAGTAGTGGTAAAAAACCAAAGGACGTTTGAATTTCGCCTTGATCTGCTCTCATTGCAGCCTGTGGGTTCCAGTCTGTTCCAAAGAGAAAATCAAAGACTGAAGGTTTACCCGTAATGTTTGGATCAAAGAAAAAGCGGTACGTTTCTCCGATAACAGAAAAGACAATACCTGCTGTTGTTAAAACAGAGATCATGGCGCAAAAGAGAAGAAGATAATTTACAAAACGCTCAAAGCTATTGCGAGCTTGGAATGTAAAAGATATCCGATTAAGGGCCCATGTTAAACTTAGAAATCCGATCAAGGCACCAAGAGATAGTGTTATAAAATTGCCTGAAGTGAGTATGGAAGAATATGTTGCGGCAGCAGTTTGAATTGCACTTGTTGGAACTTCACCAACATTATGGCCTAATGCTAAATTTATAATTTGATTGAGTGCCGCATTGTGCTGCAAAGAATTCTTTAGGATTGTCTCGGGGAGTAATGCAAGGGATTGATGTTTAGCTAAGAGATGCGTAAATTGATTTCCGATGATGAAGGTGAGGAGGGCAGGGATAAAGCTGAGCGTAGCTGCATAAAGTCCGTGATAAGCTGGAAGAGAGTGCATATCACGTATATGATCTGACGCGATAATGCGGGCTCGTCGGTATCCAAGGACGTACCCCAACATGAGCAGGGTTAAAAGCACAAGAATAT
>JBJTOZ010000255.1:0-3829 GCA_046074825.1 Hyphomicrobium sp. | reverse complement strand
CCAACCAATCTTTTCCTATCGGGCTCCAACCCACAAATGCGGGGTTGGGATTATCTCCACAGAGCCTTTTGGGGCAGCAAGGGTCGCCATCCCCACCTATTCAAGAAACATTTCTTTCTTCTGTAACTCGATTAAATAATACAGAACCCCCTAACTTGCAAAGTTTGGTTAGCCCTCAAGATCTTCAACAAATTGCTTTAGAGCCCTTAAAGGGGGATCTTTCTTCCCAGGGGATCGATCCATCAAAAATTCCATCCTTGTCTTTCAATGCGCCTCAAGGTCAAAAGAATGTTTTGATTGATGACGTCCTTCATCTCGATACCAACGCTTTAAAAGCTGGTGGGCACGTCGTGGATGATACGAACTTCCCTACATTGGATGAAATCGTTGGCTCATCCCAAGATTTGGTGCGTGAAGTTCCTATTGGCTTATCAGGAGGTATTAAGAGTGATTCTCAACTTGTAAGTCTCTCTCACATTCTTGAGACTTTAAAAAAAGAAGAGGCTGAATTCAACAATCACCGTAACAAGATCGATTCTGATGAGTTTAAAAATGATCCTCATCTCTTTGGAATTTCAGTCCCTGCCTCCTTGAGAATAAGCAAGGAAAATAATGTAGTCCCTCTATTCGAAGCTCAAGATCACAAAAAATTTCTATCTGGTTTGGAAACTTTCAAGCAAAGGGATTTTGAAGATACAAATAAATTCGATAATTTATATTTTCTTCATCAAACTTCGTCCTCTCACTCGGAACACTCTCAGGGGAAGGTTGTTGAAGCTGGAAACTTTTCTTCTTCACATCCCTCTTTTGATGTTGTTTCGGTGAGGAAGGACTTTCCTATATTACAGGAAACAGTAAACGGGCGACCGTTAATTTGGTTTGATAACGCAGCCACAACCCAAAAACCAAGCTCTGTTATTGAACGCATTAAATATTTTTATGAACATGAAAATTCAAATATTCACAGAGCAGCTCATGAGATGGCTGCGCGTGCAACAGATGCTTATGAAGAAGCTCGATCCAAAGTCGCAAAATTTATTGGTGCTAACAGTAAAAATGAAATCATTTTTACTCGTGGAGCAACTGAGGCGATTAATTTAGTGGCTGCTACCTTAGGCCAGGTGCACCTTAGCAAAGATGATGAGATTCTCATTACCCACTTAGAGCATCATGCGAATATTGTTCCCTGGCAACAGCTAGCCCTTTCAAAGGGAGCAAAAATCAAAGTAGCTCCCGTAGACGATAATGGAGTTCTCCTTCTTGAAGAATTCGGAAGGCTACTTACTAACAAAACAAAGCTTGTTTCTTTTACCCATGTTTCTAATGCACTAGGGACCATAACCCCTGCAAAAACTTTAATTGAAATGGCTCATAAAGTCGGCGCTTATGTTCTTGTAGATGGGGCCCAGTCCGTTTCTCATATGAAGGTCAATGTTCAAGAACTCAACGCTGACTTTTTTGTCTTTTCTGGTCATAAATTGTTCGCGCCCACTGGTATAGGTGTTCTGTATGGCAAAAAACAAATTCTAGAGAGACTTCCTCCCTATCAGACGGGTGGAAATATGATTAAAGATGTCACATTTGAAAGAACAGTCTTTAACGGTTCTCCAGAAAGGTTTGAAGCAGGAACAGGCAATATTGCTGATGCAGTTGGTTTAGGCGCTGCTATTGACTACGTTGAGAAAATTGGATTGGACAACATTGCCCGATATGAGCACGAATTGCTCATCTATGCGACCGAGAAAATATGCCAAATTCCCAATTTGAAAATTATCGGAAGATCGCCTGAAAAGGCTAGTCTTATTTCCTTTGTGATTGAAGGTATTTCAAGCGAAGAAATCGGTGCGAAACTCAATGGTTATGGAATTGCTGTTCGATCGGGTCATCACTGCGCTCAGCCAATACTTCGTCGTTATAACTTTGAGTCGACCGTTCG
Source organism: Hyphomicrobium sp. (assembly GCA_046074825.1). GTDB lineage: Bacteria > Pseudomonadota > Alphaproteobacteria > Rhizobiales > Hyphomicrobiaceae > JAGVSR01. Next base: position 1,893 of record JBJTOZ010000255.1, on the reverse strand, counting down.
ACCTTCTTTCGCCTTCTATAACACTTTTAAAGAAATAGATGAACTTGTTTCAGCATTAAAAATTATTGCTGCTGAAACAAGTTTTCTCTCCTCATAAATCTGGTAGATTCACTCAGAAGATTGCTCAAGAGAGTTCTACGCAAGAAGTTCGTAGATGTAGATCTTTGAGCGAAATCCCATTTTTAATCTCTTAAGTCTTTGCAAACTGTCCTGCTGCATGGCATGTCCAGCGTTTTGCAACCCATCTTGGATGGCCTTCTACCCATTTGGCTATCTCAGGTTGGGCCTGCATTACGCATTGCATCGGTGTGAGATTTTCAACAGAAAAAGTAAGACTGACGTCCTTACATTGATCTGGTTCGTCTAAAAGGCAGGCCAATATCACAAGTTCGATCATGGTCTTGCGCTCCTTTTACTATGAGCTCTTGATAATTGAGACTGCGGAAAAGACGTTCTTTGAGTGCTTCAAGACCCACCCTTGGGGGCATATTACGCACCCTGAGCAGTCGAGAAATTTCCTCATAATTTGGGGATAATTTCAGCTATTTACGACAAGCAACGTCGCGCCAATATTTCTGGCAGCTACACCATGAAGGCATGAAAATAATTCGAATATGCTGAGGTGTCATCATTCTTATATTCTGTTATCTATCTCAAAATAATAAACTTAAATTAGCGCCCTTTATAAAATGTGGGAAATAATAAAATCTCATATTCCTATTCAAATATATCTTAAGAAGTTTTATGCTCTGCTATATATATATATTTTATAAGTCGTTTTTAAAGAGGTGTTACGGAACTTTTTTAATTGATTAAAGCTCTCCGTATTCCCCTTGTTATGTGGAAGGACGCTCAATGGGTTATAATGATTGAAAAAAGTTTATTTAAAAATCCCCTTTTTTGCAAATTACTGACTTGAAATTTCATAGATAAACTGGAGTTACCTTACATGGAGTTTGTGCCTTTAGCTCTCATCGTTCTCTTGTTATTAGTTGCAGCTTCAGGAATTAAGGTTGTTCCTCAGTCCCAAGTCTTTGTTATTGAGCAATTCGGAAAATATGTAAAAACATTGCCGGCTGGTTTGGGTTTCATCATACCCCTTATAAATCGTGTGGCTCAAAAGGTTGTCATTCTCGAGCGCCAACTCGAGCCTCAAAAAATTAGCGTTATCACAAAAGATAATGTTGAGATTCACCTCACCACGGCTGTCTTTTTTAGAGTGGTTGATGCCGCAAAGTCGGTTTATCGAATTACTGATATTGATCAGGCTGTAAAAACAACAGTCACCAGTATTGTTCGATCAACAGGTGGACAAATGGAATTTGATGAAGTCCAAGCGAAGCGGGATTTCATCAATGAAAAAATTAAAGAATCTTTGTCAGAAGCCTGTTTGGTTTGGGGTATTGAAATTACTCGAACTGAAGTTTTGGACGTTATGGTCGATGCGGCGACAAAATCTGCCATGCAGCAACAGTTAAATGCGGAGAGAGAAAGGCGGGCTTCTGTTACAAAAGCCGAGGGAGAAAGGCAGGCTCAACAACTAAAAGCGGACGCTGCCCTTTATACAGCGCAGAAAGAAGCTGATGCTCGCAGAGCCTTGGCGGATGCCGAAGCGTATGCAACAACAACTGTTGGTCGTGCCATACAGGATAACGGACAGGCCGCAATCAACTTCGAAATCCTCAAGCAGCAAATCAATAGTATTAGCAGTCTTGCCACTTCCGATAATTCTAAACTTATTATCATCCCAAGTGATATTACCAAAACCCTAGGAAGCCTTGCGTCGCTTCTTGAAACTTTCAAGGATCAAAAATGAACAGTTTAATCGACTTATTCTTTGGAAACGCTGCGTACGGCTGGAGTTTTGTTGGAATAACTTATACTTATACTTAT
>JBJTOZ010000254.1:0-12233 GCA_046074825.1 Hyphomicrobium sp. | reverse complement strand
GCTCGAAACCCCAAGCCTCAAAGGGGTAAGAATTCTTAAACATGCCCCATACATGAGGAATATCTGAAAAAAATATAAGCTTAGCGCAGTTTTCAAAAATTATTTTTTAAAATTGCTTTTTTCATAAAGCATCTTGAAAGTCCCCGTTTCAAAATTACTTATAAGTCTTCTATAACAGACTCTGTTGTCTCTCTGCGACGTTACGTACAAGACCCAAAGTATCTGCTAAACGTATTCAAATATAACTTTATTATTGAACGAACTTTTTTATTAAACATCTTTTTTGGAGTAGTGCATGAAAAAAATTCCTCATCTTATGGCAATGGCGAGTATGTTAGCAGTCCTCTCTTTTACTTCTGTGAGCGTTAAAGCAGCTGATATTGTTGATACTGCTTCGCAGTCCGATCAGTTTAAAACCCTCGTTGCTGCTCTCAAAGCCGGTGGGTTGGTTGAGACCCTTAAGGGCAAGGGGCCATTCACAGTCTTCGCTCCAACCGATGAGGCTTTCGCTAAGCTTCCAGCGGGTACTCTTGATAGTTTGTTATTACCCGAGAACAAGCCTAAACTCGTCAAGATCCTTACCTACCATGTCATTCCAGGAAAGGTCGTAAGTGCGGATCTTGCTGGTAAAATTGTTAAACCTAAAACAGTTCAAGGGAAGAAGCTCACTGTCAACGGCAAACAGGGTGGCGTTCTCGTGAATAAAGCTACCGTCACAAAAGCTGACATCGAGGCTGATAATGGTGTGATCCATGTGATTGACCAAGTATTACTGCCTCCCGCACCTGGGCATCACAAATCCCACCAAAAATCTAGCAAACATCATCACCATCATTAAGGAAGAAAAAACGTAATTATTTAACCTAGGACGTGATCTACATTTTAAGGAGAAAATTTTCTCCTACGAAATGGTGTTTAACCCAAGCTGATGATGACTTCGCATCTCAATCCCCTCGCTGCGTTTGTCATCGTCAGCTTTTTTATTAAATGTACTAGTCTTCGCTAATTTCTCACAATTTATAAGAATTTCAGCATTGAAACTATAATTAAGAGTTAAACTATTTGGCAGTTGCGCTAGCTACATTAGAGTTGGAACTTTCTCCATTGGCATTAACCGCAGTCACAACATAATAGTAGGTCATTCGACTTCTGAGCCCAGTACTGAGATAATTGGTAGAAGTGACACCTGTAGCTATGATTGAATAAGGTCCAGTGCTTGTTGTTGATCGTTTGACATTGTAACTTGAAGCTCCAATCGAGGCATCCCATTTCAAGGCAATTCGCCCCTTCTGAGTTGTTGGAGATGCCATGAGGTTTGATGGAGCTATTGGGACTGAAGCGTCTTGTGTCGTGCCCGAAACAACAGAACTAAAATCTGAGCTGCCAGAAACATTATAAGCATTGACGCGGTAGTAAAATTTAACGCCTGTTTGTAAACCCGTATCAGTATAAACGGATGTATTAGATCCAACACTGGACTGTCTTACAAAGTTTATTCCGTCCATCGAACGCTGTACCTCGAAACCATCTTCATTGTTTGCATTATCAGTCCAGGCAAGACCAACCGCGGTACTTGTAATCGAAGTAATTGAGAGAGCTGATGGTGCCAAAGGAGGCGTTGGTACAGTTGTTCCAGAAAACTCAGCCGCACCGCTGTCGTAGGCTCCACCCTGTGGAAGCGGAGTTGAATAAAAGTCTATTGGTCCAACAGAATTAATTCCAAATGTGGCGCGCAGATCAAGGCCCGCATTAATTAGGGGGGAAACAGACTGAAGCCTATAAGCAGAAAGAGTGTTTAAAAAACGCGGATCACCAATTGTGCCGCCACCCCCTGCATTCACAAACAGTGGATTGACGTTGAGCCCAACCTGCGTAGTGTTTAATAGTTCTTGTCCCTTTCCCGAACCCCACGCGTAAAGAGAAGTGTATCCTGCAACATTGAATGTGCCACCATAAGTCCAGTAGGCATTACCTTGGAATTGTGCCTGCCCTATTGTAGGTGAAGGGGTAATTTCTGTTTTCACTAACGCGTGTCCATTTGCGGTCGCAAAAATATTGTTCCATAACTTGACACCAGACATATTCGCAAAATCATAGAACCACACGGCCGGACTAATATTGCTGTAAATGGTATTGTTATAAATTTGAGAATTTTTCAGTGGTGCGATTGTCCCAGGAGAATAAAGATGAAGACCACCCATTTTACCACCCCATCCATCATTCTCACTAATGTTGTATCGAACAATATTATTCGTCCACGACGCGAGATTGCCGTCCGTACTCAATAAGATTCCTGCGCCATAATTATTGTGACTATAGCAATACTGGATAATGGAATCTGATGTGCCAAGATCAAGATCAAAGCCATCACCATCCTGATATTTTGCTTTGTTGTTGTAGGACTCAGAGAATTGAATAGTTACTCTTTTACTATCGTAGACCATGATACCAACGGGTCCTGCAACGGCATTTCCCTGCCCCCCGTTATCGTGCGTTATGATCCTCTCAAATAATCCGTCCCAAATAGAGCCTGCTGAAAAGCCATTTCCAGAATTCTTTGTCGAGTTTGGGTCCCCAAAATTGTAATTGAAACGCGAATTTCTAACTACAACGTTGCGTATTGCGCCCGCGGCTTGCCCCCATGTGAGTGCGCCCGCATCGAGATTATAACTTCCCTCGCAACTCTCTAACGTAATGCCACTAAAACCAAACGAAGATCCTCCACCATAACCAATAAACTGAAACCCTCTATAAAACTCGGAGACACTGACATTGTTAAAGGTAAGACCGCTGTACATGCCATTGTCAGCATAGGCCTCAACACCCATCTTCAATGTTAGGCTTCTCCCCACACCTATAATGAGAATGTTTTCAAATGTGAGATAGCCTTTATTATAAATATAGATTGCACTCTGAGACGAGTTGGCTTGACGAATTGTTGCTGGGTTTGTGGGATCAGATTTGACTATGACGGGTAAGTCTTGAGCTCCGCTTGAAGCGACTTTGATATTTTCAGTAAAAGTAGCCCCTGCCTCCAGAAAAATTATGTCGCCAGCAGAACGTCCTGTCAGTGCGCGATTGATTGTTTTCCAAGGTTGAGAAAGTGTGCCTGCAGAAAAATCATTACCAGACGGACTAACATAATACGTGGCATTCGTTACAGCGAGATTAAGTTTTCCACTTGACCTCACGATCGTGGCTAAAGATGACTTTGAAAGTTGACCTAAGGCTTGCTTGCCCAGACCAAAGGTAGGGAAAATGATAAGGGGATGTATAAATGTGAAAAGCGTAAAAGATAAGATTACACTCCAAACTTTTTTAGACACTCTTTGCATCGAAGACCTCGCCTTTGTGCCCAATAAAGGTCAGAGACAAAAGCTTTCAAAAGCCTTACAAAATAGAAAAAAAACACCCTTTAAAATCTTTGAGGACCTATCTTTTTACTGATGTTCTTTGCGGATACGATAAGATAAAATTTGGTGCGAGGGGGATGGAAAACCTATGACCGACCAGACCCTCAGCCTGCCACCAGATAATCCCTGAGGGGAGTCCAAAACATGAAGAAAAATAAAACGAAACGAAGGAATTATAACATAGGAAGTTATCTTCAGTTTTGCCCCATGCGGTCATACATTTTATGAATTAAAAATAAAGAAAAGCGTATCGTTGATGGCAATAAAAAAATATTGTTTGATCTCAAGGTTTTTATAATTCTGTTTCAAAAAACAAAACGAAAAGTATGTAGCATATCTTGATGATAATTTTTGATTTAAACTAACGAGCAACCTCCCTTTATGTTAAGGATTGATTCTTGTTGAGCACTTTCCAAAACTTTGGAGAGAACATTTATGACTTTTGCAAAATAGAAAAAAGGGAAATTGAATTATGAAACTCAGACCCCTTGGCGCAGAATTTTTTGGAACATTTATGCTGATGGCTTCAATCCTAGGAGCTGCATTCTATTCATTTGGGGCTCCATCTGGACCTTCAGGCATTCTCGGTGTTGCTTTTTCAATTGGACTGACCGTAATGGTGCTCGCTCGTTCAATCGGTCATATTTCAGGAGGCCATTACAATCCAGCAGTGACTATAGGGCTTGTTGCTGGAGGACGGTTTTCTTCATCAGAAGCTCCCGGCTATATCATTGCCCAGTGTCTCGGAGCAGCTTCCGCTTGCGGTGTTTTCTCACTCATAGGAGGAGGAATTGGCGGAAATTATGCAGCAAATGGTTTTGGAGACCTCTCAATGCTCAAAGTGGGGCTACAGGGAGTGTTCCTCATTGAAGTGGTTATGACAGCTTTCTTTCTTATCGTCATAATGGGATCAACACGAACAGATTCGCCCGCAGGTTTCGCACCTTTATCTATTGGCATGACACTCACAGCTATTCACATCATGTCGATACCAATATCCAATACCTCAGTTAATCCCGCACGCAGTTTTGGACCAGCCATTTATGCTGGGGGCGAACCTTTATCTCAATTGTGGGTTTTCTGGGCTGCTCCTATTATCGGAGCAATACTTGGAGCTCTGATCTATCGCGCTCTCGACACTTCGAAATAAGTTATTAAATGAGATATAAGAACCCTAAAAGGAAGAAGGCCAAAAGACTTAAGCTTTTGGCCTTCTTCTTTTAATATCACAACCGATTTGATGAGATTGTAAGGATTTATTGAGTTTGTCTCTTTTGGTGGATGGGACCAGTTATGCTTGAGTGGCAAGGGATCACCACACAAGCTTAGTAATATTGCGTGTACGAGCAGAAATTGCACTATCTCTGCTCCATTGGCTATATAACAGTCTAGGCCACCCCTTTAAGCAATTTAAAATTCAGTCACACAAGAATTGAAAAAGACTTATAAAAAATCCTTTTTCAAATCCTTGAGGATCTTTTCACTGATACTCTTGCCAAAGCGATAAAATAAAATTTGGTGTAAAAGGTATGGGAAACCTATGACCGATCAGGCCTCATCTAAGCGCGAGCGTGTTATCAATATTGTGCTTGAATTACGCAAACGGACAACCGAGAACGGCTGCACGGAAGCGGAAGCTTTATTAGCAGCTACGAAGATCTCAAAACTCATGGAGGAGTACCAACTTTCCATCTCTGACATTCATGAAATTAGAGATGACACCTACATCGCCTTAAAGCGTCAATACGGGGGTGGATCTCCGCAGCGCAGATCATGGCATGAAACAAACAGAACTTGGTCTGCCATCTCTGTCTTCACCGAAACAAAATATTGGCGTGACAGAGACAATCTTGTTTTCTTTGGTTCACAGACAGACTGCGAAATCGCTTTCTTTTTATGTGACTTGATTAAAAGCGCGTCCGAGCTTGAATGGAAAAATTATAAACTCACAAAAATAACACCGACTAACAGAAGGGGACGCACGTCTTTTATGGCAGGGTTTAGCTTGCGTATTTCAGAACGACTCCTCGTTCTTAAAACCAAGCGAGAGGAAGGACTCAAACAAAAAGAACAATCCCGCGCATTGGTTGTGATTAAAGACAAAGTTCTGACTGAAAAGTTTTCTGACTATAGGCGGCAGACTGGCTTGTCGCTCCGAAGCCTCTCTATTTCTCGCTCTACACACTTCGATCGCGAAACATTTGGCGCTGGAAAAACTGCGGGTGAGAGAGTGAATATCACAACAGGAATTAAAAACCAGAACACTCAAAATCAAAAATTTAATAAAATCCTAAATCTTTTAGTTAGACGGACGTTCAGCTCATAATTAGAAAAAAATTCTAAAGATTAAAATCTCAATTTCTTTTTCCTAAGCCTCATGCACATCACGTCCTCTAACGGAAACGTTTTGTAAAACTTCATGGGGAAAGTCATTCACCTCATTCAGAAGTTACTGATCTAGTTTACATCATCATAGTATCAGTTTATATTTTCTTTTTGACCTATGTCGAAAGATCAAAAAACTTGAGGAGTATCCTCTCCTAAGATGCTTTAGAATGTTGGAATGTCCGGACATCCTTAGAGGGCGTTAAAAATAACTCCGCTTCCGTTGCTCTGCGCTTGTCGTGCGTTGACAACAAATGACCCCGATCCTTAACGTCCATTCCAAAAGCTTTCGCCGCTCCCTCATAGTCCTCCGCATTAATCCGCCGCACTATTTCTGAATTTATCAAAGATGGCATGCCGCAATTGTAGCTAAAGCTGACGAGCGCGTCGTACATATTCTGCGTAAGAGACGTTTTAACGAGAAGGGTCACATTATTCTCATGCCAAGCCAGCTCTTTTAATAAAGCTTCTTCAGCCTGCTTTTGTGTCCAAATCATTCCCAACTTTACGCCATCGGTGCATCCATAACCGAGAACACACACACCCGACGAACGACGATAGGCTCTACAATCACCATTTGGCAATTTATCATGATATCCCTCAAATTCTTTTATGAAGTTCAATCCGAACTCAGAAAGTCTCATTTTATTTTCTCGTGAAAGATATTGTACTTCAAAGAGAAGCGTGAGTTCAGAAAAAAATGGAATTTTATTCTGCGAATATTTTTTTATAAAATTATACAGCCCTTCAAAAGATAACTTTTAATCTTTCTGCGATGTTTACGCTGAAAGCCTCAGAGGGCAAAAGGATGAGTTTACACAACGTACCTATTTTAAGGATTAGATATAAAATAATTTATAAAAAAAATAGGGAATCATAAATTCAAAAGTGATGATTTTAAATTGATTTCATCTTTCGTATTAGATGCAAAAATATCTGAATTAAGAAATTCATGCTAGGTTGGAAAAGACAAATATGTCAATGCAAAAAATGAAAAAACATTGGCGTTCTTATTTTAAGATATTATTAAGCATTCGATAGTTAAGAATTGCAAGCGTTGAGATAATTACCCTCTTTTTCTCATAAGTTTGAAATTAACTATAAGCAAAATATTATTCTTGCGTCTTCTCCTTTTTTTTTGCTCTAACGAGATGGGGCACTTCTCCCATAAGAGAATTTATTTTGGGTCATAACAGATGTTTTCTTTAAAATTCTTCAGGCAGAATTTCTTTAGTTTTGCAATTATATTTCTTACTATCTTTCTCAATACTATTCTTGCCGCCTCCTCTAAAAATCTTACAATCGATAACACTAATGCTCTTTTTTCAGGGCAAGCCGTAATGGCCATCGTCTCTATAGACGATCAGACAATTTCCCTTTTTGATAAAGATGGAAATAACTTCAAATCAAGAATTTCAAGTGGCCAAAGAAATTATGAAACTCCTGTTGGCATTTATAGTCTTCTTCAAAAGGAAGCAGAGCATTATTCAAATATATACGATGATGCATCAATGCCTTTTATGCAAAGGATCACATGGTCGGGTCTTTCTCTTCATGCTGGAGATTTGCCAGGATATCCTGCTTCACATGGATGTGTACGATTGCCGTATAATTTTGCAGAGAAAATATTTGGGCTCACCCGTTTAGGGATGCGGGTCATCGTGGCCCGTAATGAGGTCACACCATCCTCTCTTAGCCATCCTGCTCTCTTTCAACCTCAACTTCACAATGTGGAGCCAAAGGATACTACCCCAGCATCACCCTTTATCATTGAAGAGGGTCTCTTTAATGAAACTCTGATGCCCGATGTTCAAAATTGGCCATTACGCAACCAGCAACAACAGCATCTAAAACAAAGGGCTTATTTTCTGGATTTAAAAGCCAAAGAGCTCGGAGAATTATTAGAAATACCCAAAAGCAAAATTGAGGATCTCACGTCTCAACGTAATGAGTTATTAAAAAAACAAAAGCTGTCAGAGCGCTTGAGAAAAAATTCTGAAAATTCTCTGCTTAGGATGGAGTGGTCGTTCAGAAGAACAAAGACTGCCAAAGAAATGACAGCGGCAACCAATGCACGATTAGCTCTTCTAGAGAAACAAGCCTCTATTGATCTTGATATTACTCAGGTTCGCTCCGAAATCGACCAAACGAATGCAGCGCTCGATGCTGCAAAAGCGGAATTAAACAAGTTAGATACCAACTATCAGGATGCCCTTCGCATCGCCAATGAAGCCAAGCTCCGCCTACTTCCTGTTTCTGTTTTAGTAAGCCTTAAAAAGCAACGCGTCTACGTTCGGCAGGGCTTGGAGCAGATTATGGAAACTGAAATTACAATTGAAAATCCCGATCAATCAATTGGAACACATATCTATACAGCTTTAAATTATAACAAGAGCGGTGAAGAGGTTCAGTGGAACGTTGTTTCGCTTCCCAAATCGCAACCCGATCTTTACGGAATTTCTTATTATGAAAATGCCAACGCAAAGAAGAAATTACGGCGCAATTACTCCCAACTAGAACCAAGTGAGGCTTTCGACGCCCTTCAACGTGTTCAGTTTCCGCCTGAAGTTAAAAACAGGGTTTCAGAGTATGTGTGGCCAGGCTCATCGCTCATAATTACGGATGAAGAACCGCACAAAGAGACGGGAAAGTCTACGGAATTTATTGTTCTCATCAGCGGAGAGCCCCAAGGGGGAATTATCAAAAGACCTCGTTGGACACCCAATCGCTATTATTATAATTCCTACTGGAGTGCACTTTTCAATTCAAGCGATGAAGATGATCGTCGAAGGGCAGAACGCGAACGTCGCCGCTTTGAGAAAGAAGTGCGTCGTTTGGAGAAAAAACGCCAGCGTTACTGGTATGATTAGATGATCCCAAAACAAAAGGGAAAAGAGATCTAGTTTCGTTTTTTTGATACCTCGAACATGAAGATATAAAAAGTTTTAAAATGCCGATAAGGAAGGTTAAAAGACATTCCTTTTCTATAGAAGTAGTACTTTTCAAGTTTTGAAATTTATAGCTTTCAGTGGATTGTGCATTAGCTTAGGCAGTGAAACCCTTTTATAATTTTCTGATTTTTATGAGTTCTCTATCAATCGGTGTATAAATACTTTTCTTTCCTAAACACTCATTGCACTTTAAAAAAATACCATAATAAATGATCCTCCTTGAGCTTTAAAGTTGAGAATACAGAGGAGAAAAGAATGAAGTTCAAATTATTTTTGGGCGCTCTATTTTTCTCATTCGCCTTAATCACACAGCACATCGTGGGATCAGCCGCAGAACCAAGTCCTCTTCTCCCTCATGTTGGCGGCCAGATAACTACGGCCTTCAGCAACAGCTTTGGGCCTGACGCAGAAAGTACGGTGACATTTACCACAGTCACTCCTGATTTGATCTCCTTGAACTACCAAAGCACACGCGGACTGATTATGTCGCGTAATATTCAAATTTCTGACCGTCAAAAATCGAACGCCTATGTGCTAGGTTACGCAGAGAGTATGCCTCTCGTCATTCCAGGCACAACATCTTTGGGAATTTCTGGCGCTTCTCTTCTCGAACTTCGCGATTCTGGTAAAACCTCTCTTTCTTTAGTTTATGATCAAAAACTTTCAAAAATCGACGGTCAATTAACACTAGTTGAGAAGAATATTCGAATCCCTCTGATGATTGAAAACCAGGTGATGGAAGTACCCACAGTGCATGCTAAAGGAACCTTTAGCAGTGGAGACAAATCGGCCAATGGCGACTTTTATTTTCTCGATAATATAAACAATCCTATCATGCTGCAGAGCGCTATTCAATTCAGTTGGGAAAAACAGGTGCGATCTGAGCGAGTAGTTCGCGTGACAGCAGGGGCTTCCATGCGCTCAGCCATGGAGCAGTCGTTAAACACATTAAAAAAATATGATGTTTATGGGCTGCATTTTGATTTTGACAAGGCGACACTCCGGCCCGAATCCAGCAAATTGATTAAAGATATTGCTACAACACTCAAGAGCAATCCAACATGGACATTTCAGATCAATGGACATACGGACTCCATTGGCGATGCAAACTACAATAAGAAGCTCTCAAAGGAACGTGCTGCCTCGGTCGCTGCAGCCTTAGTTCAGGAAGGGATCGACAAAACCCGCCTCAAAACGGACGGATTAGGCCAAACTCAACCCAAGGGGGATAATGCTACGCTCGATGGACGGGCACTGAACCGACGCGTTGAGCTCATTCGTACCGATCGATAGCCTTGGATAAATTAGAATAGTTTCTGTTGACTTTCCTTGTTCGAAGAAGCGGTGATCCTTGCAAAGCAAATCTGATTTTTTGAATTTCAGAAGAGGGCAAAAAATAAATCTATCGCTTTTAGGCAATGGATTTATCGAATTATGAGAGTAAATTCAGAAGATACTTTCTAAAGATTATTTCATTATCGCATTCATGACAGCCCCTACAATTGCCGTGAGCGCAGCTCCGCCGCCTGCACCAATCAGAGCATTTTCAAGATCCTACTTTTTTTTTGCTTTTTCAGCCTTGCTGCTGCGCTTGATGTCCTGACTATGGGCTCGCTTGAAGGTCTGAATATCCTTGAAGCGCCCCTTTGCGTCTCGCACGGCATAGAGCTTCGTACCTTTTGAACTTCGCTGCGTCGTTCTCTTGACCATGCTTGTCTCCATAGTTGTCGCCGATTATGCGATAGATTCACATTCTATTAATCTGATCAATAAGTGTCAATCAAAGGTCTTCATCTTTTGCCAAGCTTCAAAGCTTAGAAGCCCCACCTCAGAGCACAGACTTTCTCAACTCTAATTACACTTTAGCGAGAAGTCTGTTGTACATTTTAAAGTCTGCTTGATCCTTTATTGGCTTTATCAACTGTCAGCATCATGCATCTGTTTCAAGCTTCTGTCCTAAAGGAGTAAGGATAGACCCATGACTTTTGATATTTTACCGATGATATTAAAAATCAACTTTAAATCACCACACACTTTTGAAAAACGTCTCGGATACGCAATCAAACCGTAAAAGCTTTTTCATTTGCAGGCATTTCTGCTCCTCCTCAAAACGAAATCTTAACGCACGATCAGCAATTTCCCGTTGGGGAACTCCTCATCTGTGAAACTTTCTAAAAGTTGGAAGAAATAGCTATTTGCGCTTTTTAACTGACTACCAGAGTTCTGTCAGGAGTATCAGGTTTTGGGGACGGCATGGGTGGCGTTAAATATAATTCTGCCTCTTTGGCACGTCTTTTAACGAGTCCAGGTAGCACGCGCCCGCCGCCCTTAATCCACATTCCAAAGGCTTTTGCTGCGGCTTGATACTCTTGTTCATTCGTTCGCTTCAAGACCGTTGATTTTGATAAAGCTCCCAAACCGCAATTGTAGCTAAAGCTGACTAAGGCATCGAACATATTTTGTGTGATTGGCGCCTTAACGAGCTTCAATACGCCTTGCTCAAGTTTTGAAATTTCTTTTAACAAAGCCTCTTCGGCCTGTTTCTGGGTCCAAACCATTCCAGGCTTTACCCCCTCGGTACACCCATACCCTATTGTCCAAACGCCCGCTGGACATTTATAAGCCTTACAATCACCATTGGGTAATTTTGCATAATATCCCTCAAATTCTTTAATTATGTTCAATCCAACGTCTGATATTTTCATTGGCGCTTCTCCCAAAACGTAAGCGAAACGAAGATATGCCTTTGCAAAATATCGTTATTGCAATTGATTTAATGATAGGCATCTTGATGCTTAATATCTCAACTTCATTATAGGATTAAACGCAAGCGATGTCTAAGGGGGCGTGCTGCCTCGGTCGCTGCAGCCTTAGTTCAGGATGAGATCGGCAAAACCCTCTTCAAAAAGGAAGGATATGGCAAAACCCAACCCAAGAGAGAAAATACGAAGCTCGATGGACGGGCACTGAACCAAAACGTTGAGCCCATTCGCACCGATCGACAACCTCAAGCAATTAGAAAATTGAGAGTAGACTTTCTTTGTTCGAGGAATTGGTGATCTTTAAAAAAAGCAAACTGATTTTTTGAATTTCAGAAGAGGGCAAAAAATAAATCCATCGCTTTTAGACGATGGACTTACCAAGTTATGAGAGAAAATTCAGAAGATACTTTCTGAAGATTATTTCTTCATCGAATTCATGACAGCCCCTACAATAGCCGTGAGCACAGCTCCACCGCCTGCTCCACTCAGAGCATTTCCGAGCAAACCACCAAGCGCGCTTCCCGTTGCGGGATCCCCTCCAAGCACAGAGCTCGCAAGACCAGTCAAAGCGCTTCCAAGAACACTGCCTCCGACAACACCCCCAACAGCCCCACTCAAGAGCTTCGGCAATTGTCCCATAACAGCTTGACCGATAACCGCACTTGCTGCCTGACCACCAAGGATACCTGTAATGATTTGCGTGATGATTGGGAGAAGTGCTT
>JBJTOZ010000253.1:0-5297 GCA_046074825.1 Hyphomicrobium sp. | reverse complement strand
CTGTATCGTTCTTGAGGTTCCCTCTCACAGCATTCGCATGTGACTTATAGGTGAAGGAAAGAACAGCATCAGAGATATTTCCAGCGATGTCGGTTTGACGAACGATAACGGTGTTTGCCCCTTGGACAGGATTATAATCATCCGAGAAATCACCACCATTGACAGAGTACTGAACCGTGGAAGTGTCTTCAATCCCAGAAACATCGATGCGGGCATTGTTCGTGATACCATCGTCTTTGTAACGACCTGTATCTTGAGAAAGGCCAACACCTGTTTTCTGAATTTGGGTTTTATAGATGAAGTTGATGTTGTTGAAGTCTGATACGTTACCAGCTTTATCAACTTGATAAAACCAGACTTTGTTCGAGCCTTGGGAGAAGCCTAAATCAGATGCGTTTGGTGGATTTGAAGCATCCCAGATTTGCCATGCTGTTAAAGCGTAATCAGAAGGCTTATCATTTTGCTTGCCCATCATGTAGTAAATGGTAGCACCTTTTTCAGCTAAAAGGCTGATACTGCCATCATTTGTAATTTTATCTGTATTAGAACGGCCTGTATCTCTAGCAAGATCAGGTCTGACTTTATCAACGACTGTGTCGAGAACAAAGTCCATGGAGCTTTGCTTTTGAAGACGACCATTTTTGTTGTAATGCTCAATGGTAACTGTCCATAAACCATCGGCTTTCCCTTTAAGATCGAGAACATAATTTTTTCCATCTGATGTGGAGAGAAGGCCTGCATCTGCAGTCATTGCACCCATCGTGTCGCCTGTCAAAGGTGCGTCGACTGTGCCGTCCTTATTGGTACGAACAGCTTTCCAAGAGAAGGTCCAACCTTCTTTGCGTGTTTTAATGAGAACTGTTGCATCGTTGGTGATGCCATCACTTGCATCTGAACCAGTATCATTTAAAAGAGAAATACCATTAGTCTTACGGGTTTTCACTTGCGTATTTCCGTTACCACCACCTGATGAATTATCAAGTCCAGCGATATAATCGGAAACGACTGCGCCGAAAGTAGTCGACTCAGTATCATAGAAATCTGGACCATCATTATCCTGAAGATCCAATACAAATTGACTTACGTCACTCATAATACAGTCCTTTCACTGTTAGGGCTACTAATGAAAGTCAGGGCTTGCTGACAGAATGGGTTCTTTCACATTTCATGCCAAATAAGAAAAAGCTTCAATTCTCAGTGTAAAGCGTATTCACATTTCTATTTTTGAGATTTTTAGTAAGATCGGCTGTTTCAACCTTGAACATCTTTAGTCAAATTGAAACACGATGTGCTCTTCTGGTGCAGAAAAGGTCGTTTTATGAAACACAAAACAAATCCAAAGCCTGCCTTTAGAAAAATCTGAACAGGCTAGAAGTCTTTGCTCATTAAAAACAGGGTAAATTTTTTCTTGATAACGTTGCCTTTCGATACAAAACTTCCCTCGCCCTAAAATAAAAAAGCTTTGAAGTTTGAGTTATCCCCATTTTCTAAGTTGCTCGAATACATCAGCTCTCAGAATTTTCTTCTCAACATGACAGTGCTCATTGAAGTCTTGTGGAGGATATGGTGGGAGAAGCACAGGACATAAGGGCGGTATGGGGATACTCGCATGGGGGCCTTATGTCGTGTGAGGTCTCCCGTCCAGGAACGGGAGACCTCTTTAAAATTGTATTTGAAAGCCTGCCGCTTCGTTAAAAAGAGTTTACAAGCCGCGAACCAAAGCGCCTTCAATTTTTATTAATTATATTGGTAACCCCTTTGATCCTTTGAAAATGGATCCATTTGCGACTGCAGTCTTTTGTAATTGCACATCTCACCTCTCTTGAATGTCGGCTGTTAGTATTTTTTTAAGATCTTCTTGAGCCTCAAGCCATCTTAATTAAATGTCACTTCACCCCCCTTCTTGTACCTGAGGGGCAAAAACCACAGACAACAAAACAAGAAAGCTAAGTAGAATGTGGAGAGACAACATAGTGTTTTGGAAAATATTTCCGAAACAAGGCTATGCTTGCTGGCAGAATAATGAGTTGACCTAATAAAGAGGAAACGAGACAGATGCCAGTTAACTCCCCAAAAAGACGCAAGGATGGAAGATTGGACAAAATCGTTACCCCTAGTCCAAGCGCCAAAACAAGAGTTGTAAGAACGACTGCCGGTCCAATGTGATGGATTGTTTCTAAAAGAACCTTTTCAGGCGAAGTAGGACCTTCGGAGAGCCTTTGCTCCTCTAAATGGAACCTCGTCAGAAAATGGATCGTAGAGTCAATAGCCAATGAAAAGGCCACGGTAAGTGCCACGATAGATGCAAACTGCAAACCGTGTCCTGTCATCCACAACAGTGCCCCTGTTGCAAAAATCGGAAACAAGGATGGAAGAATACTGCAAAAACCCGCTAAGACAGATCTTAAGGCAAAGCCTAAAAAGATAAAAATCACAAAAATATCTCCGATCAAACCCCAGTTGAGCTCACCGATCAGTTTGGCCGAATTACGAGCTGCGATAGCGGGAAGACCCGTCACAGACAACTCATACCCTTTATAATTTTGTCGAATGGGATCTAAGGCTCTGTCAATTTTTTCAACAATGGGTAAAATTTTGCTCGCATCTATATCTGGTAAACGGGCTGTTACAAGCACAGCTGTTTCCCTCTCATCAATAAATCGGCGTACGAGATGTTTTGGGAGAATGTCCACGTAGCTTTTGATTTTCAGAGAGCTTTGATCCCCACTTTCAGCAAGCCATCGCCTTAAACTCTCAAGTGACCAAACATTCCCGAGGCCAGCCTCTTTTTCCAAAATGTCATGTGCACGTCCAATGACAGCGAGAGTTTCATTGTCATAAAGGCTACGAGTTTGGCCGCTTGCATCCTCCGTTTTCCATTCAATCATGATATGAAGAGGATTGGCTCCTGTAAGTTTGCTATCAAGCTTTGCTGTAGCTGCAAGAGCTTGCTCTTTATCAGGAACCTGATCGGCCAGTCTGTACATCGGTTTAAGTTGCCCGTACGCCCATCCTGTCACGGCAACAGCAATGACACCAAAAACCACATAAAGAATTGATTTTGAGAGAACAGGCCGCGCTATTGCTTGTGTGATCCGTTCGAGGAGACCTACTCCGCCACTATCGTGTTCTAGGATTTCAGGGTGTGGATTTTTTTCTGTTTCAATCAAAAGAGCCGCAAGGGTCGGAACGACGACCGCAACGGCAATATAAGAAATGCCAACAGCAAGTAAGGCTGCTTGACCGAACGTCTTAATAAGAGAGGATTCGGCAAATTGGAACGAGGCTAATGCTAAAGCGGCATTCATTGCAGTCAACAGACAGGCCGGAGCCACTTCTCGTACGGCATTATGCGCTGCTTTGAGCGGATTGGAGCCAGCGAGGATATCTCTGCGTATTGAAAACACTAAATGCATACTGTCTGAAAACCCCGAGACCAGTATTAAGGGGGTAATCACATTTATAAAAAGATTGAGCCGATAATCTAAAGCTCCAAGAACTCCTAAGGTCCAAAGAATTGCAATCGCGGGACCAATGACAGCGATCAACGTCAAAGAGAGTTTTCTAAAAAAGAAATAAGCAACTGCAAGACCAGCTATAAAACCAAGACCGTTATAAACAAGACGATCCCTCTCAACGGCTTTGCGAATTTCAAGTTGCATGACAGGCGCACCCGTCAGTTTTGCAGAAAGTCCAGAGCCCTCAAGGCCAGTATCAACAACTGATTTTATCCCCTCAATAATGGTTCTGGCTGATTGCTCGGCAACGACAGCTCGATCCAGAGCGACAACGATGAGGGCAAGCTCTTCATCCTCAGACAAAAACTTACCCCTAACAATATCATTCTCTTTAAGAGCCTTGATGATCTTCTGAAATTCAGGTCCGTCTTCGGGGAGTTCGTCAGGAACAATCGGCGCTGCATATCCAGAAGAATTTGGGATCGAACGGGCGGACAACATCGAAACAAGCCCCGAGACACCATCGGTGAGTTGCAACTCGACTATTGTGTCTCGTAAAGTTTGAAGCCCCTTGCGAGTGAGAAGATCTTTTCCTTCTATAGCTATCAGCACATCATATTCGCTAGATGGGAAACGCCGATCAATTTCTTCGTACTGGTGAAATTCTGGGGTATTAGAGTGAAAGAGTTCCGACAGACTGTCGTCCACTTTAAGACGCGTTATTCCATAGATAGCTAAAACAGATACAATGATTATAAAAAGGGCTGAAAGGCCTGGGGACTTGAGGGCTAGAAATCCAAGACGGTCTATGCCAAAGGAAAAACGAAAGGGGACCTGTCCTTTCATTTCATCTCCGCGCATTCCATCGCCCCCTTTAACAACCGTCATTGATCAGAGTTCATAACATGAAGGATAAGAAAGAGTATTCATTGCCACATTCATAGGCCAAGAGAATCAAAAAGTATGGCAACCAATCATTGCAATCCCGATCGCATGAGGACAAGAGAGTTAGGAACAGATGGTTCTTCATTTTCATAGAATAGACTTAAAAATCACAGAATATGAATGAGTAAAAAAATAAAGACCGAATTTGAAAAAAATAAAAACTAGGATCTGAATATAAAATTTTTTCTCATTCCTAATTCCCATGCACTTGAAGAAACATGTTTTGGCACCTCAAATCAGATCATCAAAAGAATGAGGAGCAAACACCGTCCCTTAGAAAAATATCTTTTTTAAAAGTTTGATGGGATTGCTCCCGAAATGTTCTTCAGGGACAAGAAGCCTCCGTTGAGAAAAAATTGGAAAAAAGGACCTCTTTTTGAAAGGACTTATTTTCTCGCACGCTAATTTGTTCTCAGTAAAAAAGGCTTAAGAACATCTGAAAGATGAATTATTACGGCAGGTTAGAGAATTTTTCTCAAAAAAAGGTTCTTCAAAAGTCTCAAAAACTCAGAAGTTTCAGTGTTTATGGAGATGACCTTTTCTATGCCACTTTTCATTAAAAACCTATCTAAAAATTATCCACAATTTATGCCCCTCTTCACAAAGGATTAAGTCATCCCTCTGAAAGAATAAAATTTCAAAGAAAATCAATTAAAAAAAAGGATTTATGGAATTTAGAAGAACTCAAAGATCAAGAAATAAACATAATTAAACGAAAAATCATAAGAGATGTGTGGCATAAAAGTGATCTTCGCAATAAAAAGAAAGGGTCAAAAGTTTTTTGAAAACGAACTTTCGACACATCATTTGGGCTTCAACGCTTAATTGAAAAATATCCATTGTAAAGAAAGAACAATGGAACCTCTGACTTTAGAAACTTTACTTAATTTTAAA
>JBJTOZ010000252.1:0-3350 GCA_046074825.1 Hyphomicrobium sp. | reverse complement strand
CACCTGCTTTGAGAGCAGCAACGAGGGTTTTAAATTGATCGGACTGCGAGGCAGTATCAACAATATCAGCTGCTTTAACGCTAACAGAAGTAAAAGAGAGGACTGCTAGCATACTCGCCATTGCCATAAGATGGGGGATTTTTTTCATGCACTACTCCAAAAGAGATGATTAATAAAAATGTTCGTTCAATATTAAAGTTATAGATGAATACGTCTAGATGATACTTTGGGTCTTGTACGTAACGTCGCAGAGAGACCAACAAAGTTCGTTACAGAAGACTTATAAGTAATTTTAAAACGGGGACTTTCAAGATGCTTTATGAAAAAAGCAATTGTAAAAAATAATTTTTGAAAACTGCGCTAAGCTTATATTTTTTTCAGATATTCCTCATGTATGGGGCATGTTTAAGAATTCTTACCCCTTTGAGGCTTGGGGTTTCGAGCAAGAAGCTCAACATAAAGGTTTAAGATTGAGCTACCACTCGCAGGTTTCAAATTTCAACGTTTGAGCAGCAGGTCACTTTACTTCACTTTAATGTCATCTTTAATGCTCAAAGGGAGCCCGAGGTGTGCATATATATGCTTTTCTTCTACTCTGAGAGCAATTATGCAGCCCCTTGCATGACAAGTTTTTTGAGTATTCAAAATCTATGACCTGCCTAACATACGTACGTAATATAGTGGATACGTTTCATTTATGCTGTAAAGGTTTCTTTATTCCCTTTTCCCTTTTACGAGTTTGTCGAGGGATCTTCTATCTTACGTTGGTGCTGTGCCCATGAATCTTGAGCCAAATGCGGTCCTATCGAAAAGTTGTAGTTTAGGGGTATCGGAAAACGGATCTACCGAAAGGCTGACTGTTTATTTCGATGGATCTTGTCCCCTCTGCTCCCTTGAAATACGACATTACGCATCGGAGAAGGGCAGTGACGCTCTGTCTTTTGTAGACGTCTCTGCACCCGAAGCAAGCGTGGGTCCTGGCCTTACAACTGATCAGGCTATGAAACGCTTTCATGTGCGACTTCCCAACGGTCGTTTGGTGTCTGGCGCTCGCGCGTTCGCATTGATATGGGAGACGCTACCACGTTGGCGTTGGGCATCCAAGCTCGCAAAGTTGCCTGGTGCCATTCCAGTCCTCGAGTTCTCCTACAAAGCCTTCCTCCCTCTGCGAGGAATGCTCTCTCGCCTTGCCGCAAGGGTAGGAGTTCAGGCAATACGCGTGAAAACTGAATAATTAAAGAACTCGCGCAGATGTCCTCAGAACGTTCCCATTTCAGTCGTCTCTCAGAACTTGTTGTTGATGCGTTGAATCCTCCGCCCGGCCTAAGTCGGGTCTTTCTAGCTTTGATATTTGGCATCTTAGTTCATGTGCTCTTCACGGCAGCTGTTGTGTCGATGATAGGAGCAATGTTTTTTGGAATGAGCAAAAGCTTCGGTCATATCTCTTGGCCTTGGGCTCTCCTAGCCAACGGAGCACTGATAGTGCAGTTTCCGCTCGTACACTCTTTGTTACTGAGCCACCGAGGTGATCGCTTGCTAGCTAAACTCGTACCTGGGACGCATGGGATCACGCTTAAGACAACCTCGTATGCTATTATTGCTTCGGCGCAGCTTCTGCTGCTTTTCACACTCTGGACACCCTCAGGAATTGTTTGGTGGCAGGCGGAGGGCGTTGTCTTGTGGGCAATCACGGCTGCTTATGCTGTAAGTTGGATGCTGCTTATGAAGGCGAGTTTTGATGCGGGAGCCGAAGTACAGTCTGGAGCTCTGGGATGGATGTCCCTCATGGCAAATAAACGTCCGCTCTTTCCAGATATGCCAACGAGCGGGTTGTTCCGTCTTATTCGTCAACCCATCTATGTGGCCTTTGCCCTCACTTTATGGACCGTACCTGTTTGGACGCCAGACCAACTTGTGCTTGCAATACTGTTTACCTCTTATTGTTTATTTGCTCCGTTACTCAAAGAAAGACGATTTGCAGTGCGCTATGGCGAGCGGTTCCAACGCTACCGCGAAGCCGTACCCTATGCCTTGCCGAGGGTCAGCTTCTCTCAAGTGAAACCTGATGCCTAACTTAGGTAAGAGCATATATCAGGTTATTGTTTGCTTGGGCTCAAGTTATGTGCGCAGTAAGCTCATGTGCCAAGAGATGGTCTTAGGGCTACATAAATTCTTCAAAAAGAAGTTTGAAAGGTGCCCTGATTTATTCTTTGCATTTGACCTAGGGTCGCCTGCGTTCTTGATGGGACGTGCTCGAATGCTAACAGAAACACAGGGGAAGCTTCAATGACCACTCTTGCCATTCTGACGACGGCTCTCTTGTTTGGCGGAATGGTGCTCTATTCGTTCAGTTTTGCTGCGTTCATGTTTCATGTTCTTCCAGCAGAACTTGCTGGAACTGTCATTCGTCGTGCCTTTTCCTATTTCTATCTTTTTGTCCTTTTCATATCGGCTTTAGGCGCAGTCTTTGTCTTTTCGAAGGATGGAGTAGCGACCACAATTCTTGCGAGCATTGCTGCCTCTACGATTTATGCCCGTCAGGTTTTGATGCCCGCAATAAATGTGGCAACAGATACAAAGGATAAGACGAGGTTCAAGATGCTACACTCACTCTCAGTCGTCATCACCTTGCTTCATATTGCAGGAGCTGGGTACGTCCTTGTTTATTTGGCACGCCTGCCGACTTGAGAGACCTTCAAAACTGCTGTCAAAAAAGAGCTTCTGAGATATTGCTCTCTTATCCTTGATGAGAGGATTAGGGTTTAAACCTAAAATCTTCTCACGTCTTCGGGCGTTTCAACTAATCTTTAAGGACTTTTTGGGTCCTCATTGGTATCCCAAGTTTGAATAACTGCCTTACTATCTGGCTCTTTAGGAACATAGGATCAGCATGGTGCAGCAGAATTCATTCTCCTCCCATTTATATTAAATAAAATAGGACTTTGTTTTGTTTTCTGTTTCATACCAGTACCTCTTTTAGAGGCTCGCGCCTTCTCTTTGTATGGCGACCCATGCCGTAATTTTTTTACCGACTTTGATGGGCAGCACCCGCCAGTACATGATGAAAGGGGTTCCATCTTTTTTGTAGTTTATCGCTTTCCCTTCAAATTTTCCTCCAGACTGAAGAACACTTGACAGCTTGGTAATTACTTTCTCATCAGTTCCTGGGCCTTGTAGGATGCGGGGCGTCTTGCCAATGACAGAAGACGGGTCATAGCCTGTTAGTTTTTTAAAAGCCTTATTGGCGTAAAGGATCTTTCCCTCTTTTGAAGCATCGGTGATCAGAATCGAGTCAAAACTGTTTTCTGCTAAAACCTGAAGAAGTGCTGAAACATCTTCATCGCCATTGA
>JBJTOZ010000251.1:0-5142 GCA_046074825.1 Hyphomicrobium sp. | reverse complement strand
TCCGACAAAACTCAGTTTTTTCGAAGAAGGATATTTTGCACTCCTAACTAAGAAATATTGTTTTTTAACAGCTGTGCCTTATCAACATTTTTTGAAAAGTTTATCGGCGCTTTTTCAAACTCGTGGGATTTCCTAATGGTCACGACGAATACCTACGAACATGCAGCCCGACCCATGACAAGAGCGGAGAAGAAGGTGATTTTTGCCTCCTCCCTCGGAACTGTTTTTGAATGGTACGATTTCTATCTTTACGGTTCACTAGCCGCTATCATTGGCGCTCAGTTTTTCAGCCAATTTAATGAAAGCACGCGCAACATCTACGCTCTCCTTGCTTTTGCCGCAGGCTTCTTGGTCCGTCCACTTGGTGCGCTTGTATTTGGCCGCATCGGCGATCTCGTCGGCCGAAAATACACTTTCCTCGTAACGATTCTCATTATGGGTCTTTCAACCTTTCTCGTCGCACTTCTACCAAGTTCGGACTCAATCGGTATTCTTGCTCCGACGATCCTCATTGGTCTTCGCCTGTTGCAAGGCTTGGCTCTTGGAGGAGAATATGGTGGCGCGGCGACCTATGTGGCTGAGCATGCTCCTCTTGGTCGCCGAGGTTTTTACACCTCGTGGATTCAGACGACTGCCACTCTGGGCCTCTTCCTCTCGCTTATTGTGATCTTGGCAATGCGCTCGATACTGGGTGAAACAGAATTTGCGGCTTGGGGATGGCGTGTACCTTTTGCCTTTTCGATTGTCCTACTCCTGATTTCCGTGTGGATCCGTCTGCAGCTTAATGAATCTCCTGCGTTCCAAAAGATAAAAGAAGAAGGAAAGCATTCCAAAGCTCCCCTTACGGAAGCCTTCGGACAATGGAAGTATGCAAAAGTTGCCCTTCTTGCTCTTCTTGGTCTCGTAATGGGTCAGGGGGTTGTGTGGTATACAGGGCAGTTCTATGCACTGTTCTTCCTGCAATCTATCTTGAAAATTGACGGCTATACCTCAAACCTTTTAATCGCATGGTCGCTCGCACTCGGTACTCCTGCCTTTGTGATTTTTGGTAGTCTCTCGGATAAAATTGGCCGCAAGCCAATCATAATGGCGGGCTGCCTTCTTGCGGCAGCTACTTACTTTCCATTGTTTTCAGCACTCACCAAGCACGCCAATCCAACGCTCGCCAACGCGATTGAAACTGTGATGGTTCAAGTTGTTGCCAATACCAAAGATTGCGGCAACCTTTTCAATCCTATAGGCACACGTAAATTCAGTTCCTCTTGTGATGTGGCGCGCGATGTCCTCTCAAAAGCAGCGATCAAATACTCGACGAACCTAACAGGTTTGGAAGGAGAACCAGCGAGGGTTATAGTTGCCGTTAAGGACGTAACAGTCTTCAAGGATGGGAATCTTGATGCTGACTTTTCTAAGAACCTGATTGCAGCAGCAGTAGCTGCGGGATATCCGAAGGGGGATGATCCAGACAAAGTGAAAATGATGGGAGTTTTTGATGTTTTTCGTCCCCAAGTATTCATGATCATCGGTATCCTTCTCATTCTCGTCATTTATGTAACGATGGTGTATGGTCCGATTGCTGCGGCACTTGTTGAACTGTTTCCAACCCGCATCCGCTACACATCGATGTCGCTGCCTTACCATATTGGTAATGGGTGGTTTGGCGGTTTACTTCCAGCTACCGCCTTTGCTCTCGTGGCACAAACTGGCGATATTTTCTACGGGCTCTGGTATCCTATTATATTTGCATTGTTAACCTTTGTAATAGGTCTCATTTTTTTACCGGAAACAAAGGATCGTGATATCTACGCGAACGACTAGATCTCATTCGTTTCTCTGTTCGCTGTACTAAGAAGGCGCTCAACTATTTTTACAAGTGGATTGAAGTTTGTATAAACGTCATGAGGTTGAGAAAATTCTAACATCCCAAACGCAGCTACCAATTAGTAGCGGCGGGCTTCTGAACCCACTTTTTTGCATTCTGATTTTGGTAAGTCTCTTTTTAAAAAAAAATAGTATTCTTTCCTTTCATTATCTCGACCGATTGGAGCAAGTAGGCTCGATATAAATACCCCGTCCTTTATTAAAAGCTTTCTGATTAAAACCTTTGATCTAAGAAGCAGCAATCAGCATTCTGCTTCTGCAATCCCTCTTCATAGAGTTCAAAACGTTTTAAACACTGATACTCGATAAAGCTCTTTGGTCAACACCTTCTCACAGTCTTCATCTGCCACTTATAAAACAATGAGCCTATCAACAAATGATTATCCTTGTTTGCATATCGTTGGAAAAAGGATAAATCTATTATTTTCTTTATTTTTTTGGCTAAGATACAAATGCTCGCCTATGATCTTTTTTTCAATGAATTCAAGTTTACCAATTAAAGAAACTGTAACTGCATTCGATCGGCGCTCGATTTTAAATTTTCCGTCATCATAGGAAAAATTTCTGCAGGCATTCGAAACCCCATCTTTTTCTTCTAAACAAGGCAGGGCTGCAGAGCCTGACAGACTGCCATTGCATACCAATTCTTTGCCTTTAGACAAACATGAGCCATGGTTTATGAATTGCTTATTTTCTTGCTCTTGAACCCAAAGAGAAAGTATTCCCTCAAATTCATCATTTCGGGGAGAATTTTGGGCTTTTTTAATTTCTAAATAAGATCGCAATACAATTTGCCTCTTATGCTTATCCAAATAGCTTTTATCATAAAGAGCTTCATAGCAACCGAGGAATTCCTCATTTGCATAGACAGAACTACCGCAAGCAAGGAGAATGTTTACTCCAAAAAGGGTTACCCATTGGATTGCTCTCAAACACCCATACATTATTAAAATCTCTAAATTAAATAATCAGTTTTATTGCAAAATATAAAATAAGCATAAAAATATTTAAGAAATTATAGAGGAGAGGATTAATGTTATACACATTATTAAGAATGTCTCTTTTTTAAAATGTATAACTTTTGCATGAAACCTCTAATAGAAAAAAATCTAAAAATTAAATAAAGTCGGAATTGCAAATAGGCCGAGAGCTACAGTGAAGCAAAATGCTAGAATGCATATACTAACTACTCGAAACCAGACCCGCATTCTTGACGGCAGATCCTGATAATAGGAAATGATAAGTAGAAAAAAACTCATGAGCGAATAAAGGAGAAGTCCGTCTTTAATCCCTTGTATTCTTGTGCTCGGATTACTAATCTCTTTGAAGGTCATATAGGTGATGATAGAAACAAGTAAGAGGACTGAGATCAATATAATAAAGAAGCGAAATGATCCCCCAAATCTCTTCAATTTAGTATTGAATTTTGCGATGAAATTTTCTCTTCCTTCAGGTTTACCAGTCTCTAGAATAAACTGTAATTCCTCATCAAATTTTCGTCTTGTTTCGGGCTTTGAAAGCGTATTGTAGGCTTCGTTAATCAGGACCCATCTGGGATGTGTCTCCTCATTGTTTACATGCGCGCTGCTCTTACTTTTGAGACCTCTTATCTTTTCATCGAATGCAATTTTTAACTCTAGATCTGTAGCTACATTTGATACGCCAAGAACAGAATAATAGTTAATCTTTTTATTTGTTTTCTTCTTGTCAGGATCTAGAGCAGACATCTAAACAATCTCATTCAATCTTGGCACTTGAACATTATAGTATTCTAAAAAACTGCGATCCCATATTATCCTCTTACAAAAGCTCTGAGATCCAATTTTATTCCTTTGTTTTTTAGCCTCAATTTTTTCAAATAAATTAATCCAGTTAAAAAGAGAATATTCATCTCTGAATAATTTTTAAGATCTTTAATGTGCTCATGAATAGATAAAAGAAACCTTTTTGTCTCCCTCCCCCCCTTTAAATTTATCTACTGACCCCGTAAATTTTTTAGGCCAAAAATACCATATATATAAGTACATCCACTCATGACGCACTCAAATGACGTTTTTTTGGTGCTTTGGTAATAAGATTATAAATTATTTCTTTTTGTTTTTTAAAAATTCGAGCATATCTGTCTGATGCCCAACTACTTTCCAAATTTTTCCTTCCTTACGAAAGGCGGTTGAAGAACGGATTTGCACGGTCTCTTTTTTTCCATTCACAATGTTCTCACCCGCTTCAATGCAGTACACAATTGCTAGGTCTGATCCGATAACAGTCTTAATCTGCGTAGGACGAACTTCACCTCCGAGCTTAGCTGCTGCCTGACCGAGCCATTCTTTCTCGACTTGATCCCATCCAATCTGAAACGTCCCATCTGGTCCCATATAAGTCACATCTGAAGAATGGGACCAGAGATCTTTCATAGGTTGAACGTTTCCTTTAAACATGGTGTTGAGAGCTGCATAGAATTTTGAAGTAGCGTCTGTAATCTCTGTCTTATTTGCAAGAGCAGGACCTGTTACAAACAGCATGAAAGATAAAACAAAACCAAGTAATAAGCGCATTGAAATCTCCTCCACTTATGGAATAATAAGATTGTGTACTTTGTTTAAAGACTTCATTGCATATTTGATATTTAAATGGGAGAGAATTTATATCAAAAAATATTTGTTATCAGAGAGAAATTATAACCACAGTTGTTGGACCCCTTGTCTTTTCCGAATAGTTTGATTTGGAAGGACTGTTGTTATCTCTAGTCTAAAGTGATGTGATATACATCAGGGATTAAAATACAGAAGGACCGCTAGCGTACATAATGAGCGACACCCATATTATTGTTTATAGTTATAAGGGAAAAAGTTTCACCATAACTGGATGGCGCCTTTGGCTCTTCCTTATTGCAGCGCACCTCTTGACGGCTTTCTTCATCGTCGTCATGATTTTTTTATTGTTAGGATTTGCTATTACCTTGGCCATGATACTGCTGTTTGCTATACCATTAGCTCTTATTATAGCCTTCGTTAGTTCTCTTCTAAGGTTTTTGAGGAGCTCCTGAGAGTATTTGTCGTTCTTTCAAATTTTTGCGCTAGTGATCTATTCTGAGTAGATCTCGTACTTTAATTTAATCCTTTGAAAAAACTAAGGTTGTATGCCACCACCTTAGTTCGTCATATGGATTATGACTGGCCAGACTTTTAGTCTGGCCTTTTTTTATGCACTCTTTTTTTATTCCATCTGGAACTTCCCTATTCCTTTTAAATATAGGATATA
>JBJTOZ010000250.1:0-5251 GCA_046074825.1 Hyphomicrobium sp. | reverse complement strand
CTCACTGATCTCATGCATTTTTTCTTTTCAGGAATTATGATCCGAATTGGATTATATGCTATTATTTTTATTGCACTTTATATGGGAAATTTACTAATCCCTCAAACATTTCGAAAATGGGTTGAAAATCTTCCTATCTGGATACAGGTCGTAACAGTTACTCTGATTACTGATTTGGGTTTTTATCTCTCCCACCGATTAATGCATAGTGTTCCCTTTTTATGGAATTTTCATGCTGTTCATCATAGCAGTGAACAACTAGATTGGTTGGCAGCTTTTCGAGTGCATCCCATTGATCAAGTTATTGTCAAAGGGAGTTCTTTGTTGCCTGTTTTTGCTCTTGGCTTTTCAACTTTCTCTATTGCGATTGCTGGGTTCATTTATCAGTGGCAGGCTTTACTCATACATTCAAATATTAATTTGAAATTGCCCTTTGTTAAATGGTTTTTAGCAACGCCTGATTTTCATCACTGGCACCATTCAAAAGAGGAGCATACTCATAATAAGAATTATGCAGGTCAGCTCCCATTCTGGGATATAATTTTTGGAACCGCAAATATGCAGTCCCATTTGCCAGAAACCTATGGCATTAATGAAAAAATGCCACAAAGCTATCTAAAACAACTCCTGTATCCTTTTCTTTTATTTAATAAAAAAAATACCTCAGAAGTGCTTAGCAGAAAGTCATAGAAATCTCAGTTTTTCGAAACTGATGAGTTCATAACAGATCTTTTTCTTTTCTATTTTTTAGAAAAAGCTAAGGGGATCACAAAGACACATATCTGACTTAACCCCTTAGGAGGGACTGCATTCAAAGAATTTTATATTTAAATTTTGAATGCCTTATGAAACTTTAGAAATTTTGATTGCAAAAGCGTAATCTCTAGCAGTTTCTTTTAATCTCTCATATCTGCCTGACGCTCCACCATGGCCTGCAGACATATTTATTTTAAGTAAAATGAGATTATTGCTATTGTTGCATCGTCGTAATTTGGCAATCCATTTTGCAGGTTCCCAGTATAGAACGCGAGGATCGCTAAGACCTCCTGTAGCCAGAATATGAGGATAGCTTTTGTTTTCAACATTATCGTAGGGAGAGTAGGATCGTATCGTCTCAAAATCCGCCTTGGACTGAAGAGGGTTACCCCATTCTGGCCACTCGGGGGGAGTAAGAGGAAGATCCTTGTCTAGCATTGTATTCAGAACATCGACAAAAGGGACGTCTGCAATAATACCAAGAAAGAGATCTGGTCTTAGATTTGTCACAGCCCCCATGAGCATTCCGCCCGCAGATCCCCCATTTGCTATAATCCTTCCTCTAGAAGTGAATTTCTTACTGATCAGCATTTCTGCGGCGGCTATATAATCGGTGAAGGTATTTTTCTTCTTCTTAGTTTTTCCCATCTTATACCATCTATATCCTTTTTCCTTACCCCCCCTAATATGAGCGATGGCATAAACAAAGCCTCTATCAACTAGAGACAAACGTCCTGTTGAAAAGGAAGCAGGCATGGAAATTCCATAGGCTCCATAACCATAGAGCAGAAGAGGGGCTGTTCCATCGAGCGAAGTTCCTTTTTTATAGAGTATTGAGACTGGGATCTCTTCGCCATCTGTAGCAAGAGCAAACAGGCGCCGCGTGACATAGTCATTAGTGTTATGTCCTGTTGGTATTTCTTGCCTCTTTTTTAAAACCCTTGTTTTTGAGACCATATCGTAATCATAGGTTTCTGCAGGTGTGGTCATAGAGGAGTAGGTAAAACGTATAGTGTTTGTCTCGTATTCGTATCCGTTTATTAATCCAAGAGCGTACGCTTCCTCTGGAAATTCAATTGGGCTTTCAGATCCAGTTGCAAATTCTCTGACAACTATACGAGGGAGACCATTTTCTCGTTCAAGTCTAATTAAATGCTTGAGCGTAACAGACACATCTATAATAAGTCGTCCTATTTTATGTGGTAGGATTTCACTCCAATTCTCTTTAGATGTTTTTAAGATTGGTGTTTTTATTATACGGAAATCTTCTGCATTTTCTGAGTTTGTTGTAATAATGAAAAAATCCCCATGATGCTCAACATCATATTCATGCCCCGCAAGCCGTTCTAGAATAATTTGAGGTTTTGCTTGAACATCATTTGCGTCTAGATAGCGAAATTCAGTTGTTTCGTGATCATGTGCGTTAATAAGAATGTATCTGCGCGATTGAGTTTTACTTAAAGAGATGTAAAAGCCATCATCTTTTTCTTCATAAATGAGTTCATCTTTATCTGAAGCTGTTCCTAAAATATGTCTCCAGACTGATTTGGGGCGATGGTGGGTGTCAACACGAATATAATAGAGAGAGTGGCTGTCATTACCCCAAACTATTTCACCTCGAGTATTTTCAATTTTATCATTCAATTCATGACCAGTTAGAATATTTCGAATTCGAATTGTAAAGAGTTCGGATCCTTGATCGTCAATACTAAAGGCAATCAGATCGTGATTTGGACTGTGCGCGACCCCACCTAAATCCCAATATTTTTTTCCTTGAGCTTCTTTATTTCCATCAAGAAGAATTATTTCATTTTTACCATCCCTTTGTTTTCTACAGAAACGAGGATACTGTCCAGAGCCTATAAAATTGGAAAAGTACTCAAACGGACCATCGGGAAGTGGGACTGTGCTATCGTCAGGTTTAAGGCGGGCTTTCATTTCTTCATAGAGAGTTTTTTGCAAATCTTTTGTGTCTGAAAGTATATAATCTGTGAAGGCATTTTCATCTTCTAGGTAAGATTTAATTTCAGGATCAAGAGATTCTGGATCTCGCATAACCTCTTGCCAGTTTTGTGCACGAAGCCAAAAAAATGGATCAATAATATTTTCGCCATGCCATGTGCTGACATGCTCTTTCTCTTTCGCTAATGGAGGACGCATCGGTAATACCTTTTTGAACTTAATTTGACAGATTGCTATCTAAGAGGAGGGTATGAAATAAATTTTTTTAAATTTTAAATGTAGGAAATAATTTTTAAGCAGCATCTTTTTTCAAAGAGAGAACCATTTTTTTTGAAAGTTGGACACTTTAAAAAAAGTTATATTCTTATATTGTTGCCTAGGATTCTATGCTTCTTTTTTTTTCGTTTCGAGAGCCCCTTTTGCTTCCATGCGAAGACGATTTACCATGGAGGCTAATCCATTAGATCTCTGGGGCGTGAGATGCTCTTTCAGACCGAGAGCAGCAAAATCTGCTAATGCATCATGATGAGCAATTTTATCTATGGGTTTATCTTGATATATTGCCAACAAGATTGCGATTAGACCTCGGACTATCATTGCGTCACTATCCCCAACGATATGTAAGACAGGAACAGGGCCATTTCCTTCAACTTTTTTTTGTGTATGTATCCATACTTGGCTTACACAACCTCTTACTTTATTTTGTTCCGTCTTGAGGTCTTCAGACATGACAGGAAGACTTCTGCCTAGTTCAATGATGTACCTATAGCGGTCCTCCCAATCATCTAGGAGGGCAAAATTATCCAGAATTTCCTCAAATGTCATGCCTGTGTCCTAATCGATGGACCCTCTAAAGGCCCCGATGAACAGCAAATAGTCTTTTTTAATCAGAACGCAAGTTTATCCCAACTTTTATATCTTTACGGAGGGTGTTCTGTCGCCATTCAGGGGCAAGATCAGTAGGTTGCAAGGTTCCAATATTTACACTTTTTTTATCTTTGTTCGAATAGTTACTTTCTTCTGAGACTATTAGTTGTTTCTTAAAGACTTGTTGCATGAGGAGTTCATGGCCTACATCAAGAGCAAATTGGGCCTTCTGTTTGAACTCATCCCATGAAACCTCAGCGACATGACATGTATACACGTTTCTTTCACAGAAAGTAACGGTCCAGTAGACCAGATCGATGGCTGATTGCTGAAAACGTTCCTGCTGGGCCTTATCCGAGGGAATAAGAGCAATTCCGATACATATTATGGCTAAGGTTCTAATAAGAGACATTGTTGAAAAACTTTGGATCCTTTTTTTGGATAAGATCTACACCTTTAAATCCGACCTTCTGGTTACTCGCAGCGTGATCTCTTTATGCTTGATGACAGGGACCAACAGTATGAGATTTCTGGATCTGTGGCCTCTTTGAAAACCCGTTATTAGGCCTCCCCAAGAGCGTAATTAGCTTGATGAAGTCCAGTTAACGTCGCCTTAACGACATGCCATGATACTAGAGAATATTTATTAATTTTAGAAAATAATAAAATGAACCTACCCTTAGGCAGGTACGCTATTGGCATTTATGTTGTTCTCTGTGCGGCTGCAGGTTTAAATCTCCTATTTTTGCAGCCAATATCGCTGCGCCCAAAATTATCATCAACAGTACATCAAGACTTGTCCTTAACTAAAGAGACTGCTGCAATTGAAAGTGTTAAAGTCACCCCATTGCCCTTGCCATACTCAACTTCACAGGATGAGGGAAATTCTCTCACAAAGTTGATCGAAAAGAGTATCTCTTTTCCAGACTCTGAAACCTTAAAACAAAAGGATACAATTCTGGCTATTCAAAGGGCTCTTGAAAGCAAAGGCTATTTAACAGGGGGGAGCGATGGAGCTCTTACTTTAGTTACTCAAGGCGCTATTCTTGCATTTGAATTTGATCATCATTTACCTTTAACAGCTGAGCCACAAGCAAATCTCCTGAAGCACATCCTTGAAAATAACAAAAAGAAAAAAATTATTCAAAATCCTTATGACTTAGATATCAGTCCTACAGCGGAAAAAATTATTCGTTCAGTTCAGGAAACTCTTATTCTCTTAGGCTATCGTATTGGATCTGAAGAAGGTCAGTTCGGAGAGCGGACGATTGCAAGCATTCGTCAATTTGAGGTCCAGCAAGGTATGCCAGAAACAGGTCGCATTTCAGGAGAATTGCTTGTCAGGCTTAGTCGCTACAAACAAAAAACGTCTGCTTCTGAGTTCCGTTAATCGAGGTATTTTAAATTAAGCACCATATTGGAATTTCCCTTAATTAAAGGGTTGCTATGGTATCAGCACGCCTTAAGAGCGGGTTATGGGTCAGGGCCTACATTCGGCGATGTCAGTCGGAAGGAGTTCCTGCTGTTGTTGTGCGTCATGGGGATGATGATGCTGGCGCTATTTTTATACGAGTGAACTATCTTGACGGAACATGCGTGGTTTATGGTCCGGCCCCTGCAGGTCTGGAGAACGAACAACCCGATCGAAAATTGATGCCAGTGCTAA
>JBJTOZ010000249.1:0-14548 GCA_046074825.1 Hyphomicrobium sp. | reverse complement strand
AATTTTTGTGGTGCAGACGGCTCAAAAGGATTTAATTTTAGAACAGGTAAAGAACACCCCATGTGCTTTTCAAAGAGCCAAGGATCTGGAAGTCTTTCTGTTTTTTGTTCTCGACAGACTTTAAGAATTAGACAAACAGGTAAATTAGAGCGAAAAGGGAATTCAAGTATGCCTAACCCGCGTACTTCAAGACGTCCAGCTAGTGAAGGTGGGGGGGAAGCAAAAATTTTCATTTCCTTCAAACTAAGGACTACTTGGTCATCAGCAACAAGTTCAATTTTCTGTCCTACTGGACTGTCATTGGGGAGAAAAAGGCAACGAAGAGCGAGGTCAGATTTTCCTGAGCCAGAGGGACCAATTATTATTGCTGATCGTTCTCCAAGGGCAACCGCTGACCCGTGAAGGAGGGTCTCAGTTTCGCCACCCGACATTCAAGCCTCCACGAATTTTTGTAGGTAGCTTTGGTAAGCGAACAATAAAACGGGCTCCAAGCGGCTTGTTTTTATCACCTCTTCTGTTTTCAGCCCATATCTCACCGTTGTGGGCGAGTATAATTTCTCTAGAAATAGAAAGTCCAAGACCAGAATTTTTTCCTCGCAATGATTCCGACTGTGGGCGATCAGTATAAAAACGATCAAAGATCATACTCAATCGATCTTCTGGTATACCAGGTCCTTCATCATCGATGAATATTTCAATATGGTGAGGAGTTTGATGTACGTGCAGTGTTACTACCCCTTTTGGTGGTGAGAAAGAAATGGCATTGTCCACTAAGTTGGTGATGACTTGAGTTAAGCGCCCCTCATGCCCGCTTACTTTTAAGTTTTCTGGGACAATTGATGGATCAAACTTAATCTCGATAGAACGTCCGTCTTCCAGAATGATGTCTTGAAAAATACGAGCTACCCCTTCTACAACAGCGGAGATATTAGTTGGCGACATTGTTTGTCGAGCTAATTCCGCGTCCAATTTTGACGCATTAGAAACATCGCTTATCAAGCGATTGAGACGTTTGAGTTCGTTTTGGATTTGACGAACGAGTTCATCTCGTTGTTGAGGACTTTTAGCATAGACGAGAGATTCTGCAGTTGAACGTGCGGCTGTGAGAGGGTTCTTAAGTTCATGAGCAACATCAGCAGCGAAACTTTCGCTCGCTTCTATTCGATGATATAATGCCTTTGTCATAGCCAAAAAGGCTTTAGCTAATTGTCCTACTTCATCTTTCCGTTCAGAAAATTCAGGAAGGTTTTTGCGAGAATTAATATCACGACTAACCTGATTAGCAGCGTCGGCTAGTTTCCGAATTGGCTCCGCCACAGTTCGAGCTAAAAGGAAGGACGATAAAATTGTTGCAACTAAAGCAATCAATCCAAGGGTGAGAAAACGATTTCTTTCATTATTTAGACTTTTTTCTATATCTCCTGGACGCATAGAAAGCAGAAGCGCACCAAGAATGGCATCATTTCTCTTGATGGGCAAAGCCATAGAAACAATCTGATTGCCTTTATCGTCGAGCAACATGAGTGGGGAAGTTTTTCCCTGTAAAGCTAATCGGATTTCTGGATAGAGTGTTCCCTTTGCATTTCCAATTTCCTTATAAACGGGTAATTGTTTTTCGATAAGGAAAGAAGTTGTTCGTGTCCAAAAATTTTTTGTTTTTTCTTGCTTGAAATTTACTTGTACACCAGTAATTTGCCCTTTGCTTAAAAAGGTAGCGCTATCAATAATCATGGTACCATCAAGCCCGTAAATACGTGCTCGATTTTTGGTGTGTTGAATGAGCCGTTTCAAAATAGGGCTGACGCGCTCTGGATGCATTGAGAGTTGTAAAGCAGCAAAACTATTGTCAGGAGATATGCTATTTGAAGTTAGATTTTGCTTTGGCTCCTCGATATTAATTTCTAAATTGCCTTGCTCAATACGGGCATTACTTGAAATAGCAGCAGCGATGAGCTCCCCTTGAGTCCTTAAGGATTCTTTCTTTGATTCAACAAGCCACTCTTGATAGTGACTGAGGTAAAAGATACCCCCAATCATGACGACGAGACCAGCCAGATTTGCCAGTAAAATACGTCCTTGAAGACTGGCTGACGCATGGCGAAAAAGGCGCAACCTTAAAAAACGGCGCGCAACAATTTTTATAAAGCGGAATAAAGAATACACCTCCTGAAAGGGGCCTCTTAACGACAGAGGCCAGTCTGAGGACTCAATAGTAATTTCGCTCTTGCGCTCCATAGGTGAGGATCACTGTGCATTGTTCATCACAAGAATCATAAATACTTGAACTATACTGCAGAGCCTAGAAGTTCTTTGCAGGAAGATCTTTGATATTTATCTAAGAGACTTCCTTAAATCTATAGCCTACGCCATAGAGGGTTTCGATAACATCGAAATTATCATCTACCTGCTTGAATTTTTTCCTCAGACGCTTGATGTGACTATCAATTGTTCTATCATCTACATAAACTTGATCATCATAGGCAGCATCCATTAACGCATCTCTTGTTTTAACTACCCCTGGACGTTGGGCCAGGGCCTGTAAGATCAAAAACTCAGTGACAGTTAAAGTGACTGGGCGATTGTCCCAATGACAGGTATGACGCTCAGGATCTAATTTAAGTTTTCCACGTTCTATTGCATGAGAAATTTCTGGTGTAGTAGGAGATGTCGCCACGGTTTCTTTAAGAGTTCCGCTTCGGCGAAGAACAGCGCGGACCCTTTCAACTATGAGGCGTTGGGAAAAGGGCTTTGTAATATAATCATCTGCCCCCATCTTCAGGCCAAAAAGCTCATCAATTTCTTCATCTTTGGAAGTAAGAAATATAACGGGCATATTCGATTGTTCCCGAACGCGACGCAAAAGTTCCATGCCATCCATTCTGGGCATTTTAATATCGAAGATACCAAGGTCAGCAGGATCTTCGGAGAGGGCCTCTAATGCGGAGGCGCCATCATTGTAGGTGCGCACTTTATAGCCCTCAGCTTCCAAAGCCATTCCAAGCGAAGCGAGGATGTTGCGCTCGTCATCCACTAAAGCGATTGTACTCTTCTCTTTAATCATACTTTATTACCCCCATTAAAACACTTACTCTTGCCGTATTGCCTGAAGATGGATCAATTAAGGCAAAGTCAGAAATTCAATTTTGTAAAATTATGAATATTATAAAAATCTAAAAAGTTTTTTTACTTCATGCCTTTTTACAAACTACCCGTCAGTGCCGCACACCTCCCCTTTGATGGCTTAATTATTAAAGGTTAATATTGGTTTCAAAAAATTCTTTCACAAAAATGCAAATATCAAAACCTGTTGTCTTCAGCAAATAACGGAAATGTCTTTTGTAGTGACGATGTGAAAATCGATAGGCTCTTTGTGTCCTCTAGTTTTTTAAAAGAAATTAATTTTTATATATTCAAATTTTAATAAATTGAAGCATGAGGCGTGTCTCTTCGCAACGCTGGATTTTGAAACATTGTATATTGTTGATAATTTAAAAACTTGCTTTGAGAGATATTCGCTCATATCGAACGCATGCAGATTCAGGCTGCGCATTAATAAAATATACTAAAACATTGGAGCTCTTATATAATTGCAGTTATTGTTACGTTTATGCATTCAGCTCTAAGAGGAACATAAGAGGGACAAAAGTACATTTTTCTCAGGTTGTTAATAAAGCGTCAGATGTAACTATTTTTCAATCTTTCGCACGTCGGATGCCCTGAATGTTGATGATAACTAATTTTTTGCTGCGATTTTGGAGGTTGGTGAAGATGGACGCATAGCGCGAATCAGATTTTGATTACGGTATCTTTTTTTTCTACCTTTGGATTGTGTTTTGAATTTATTAGTCTTTAAAACTTCGTTTTGGTCCTCGCCCCACAATAATAATGGTCTTTGTGAAATGAGCTCAGGCCTTTCCAGAAAAACTCCCGCGGAAAAAAGTGTAAGGTTTTTGGAGGAGTGTGAAGTTTAGGCTTTTAAAAAAGCAACCGAATTTTTTTGTTTAAAGAGAAGGAAAGTTTTATTTTGGATTTTAATATTGAAAGTATTTTTTGGTGAAACTGGAGACCTTTATTGTCATGTCTGAAGAAATTTTCCCTCTGAATAGAACTCAAAAAGTTTACAAAAATCTCTCTTGTCCTGAACTTATTGAAGCAGCTCTTCGTCGCAACGAGGGACGTCTGTCTGACAATGGCGCCTTTGTCGTTGAAACCGGTCAGCATACAGGTCGCAGTGTTAATGATAAGTTTGTTGTCAAGGATGGAGATACGGATGGAACTGTTTGGTGGGATAATAACAAGGCATTAGGAGAAGAACAGTTCGATCGTCTTTTGCAAGATTTCCTTTCTTTTGCCAGTTTAAAAGAGCTTTATGTTCAGGATCTTTTTGCGGGGGCTGACACCAGATCGCGCATCTCTACAAGGATAATTTGTGAATATGCGTGGCATTCTCTCTTTATTAGACACCTCTTGCGCGTTCCGGAAATAAACGATCTTCAAAACTTTGCTCCTGATCTCACGATTGTTGCTTTACCGAGCTTCAGAGCTGCACCTAACTATCATGGTACGCGTTCCGAGACAGTGATAGCTCTGAACTTTGCACGTCGCATCGTTTTAATTGGAGGCACATCCTATGCAGGCGAAATTAAGAAGAGCGTCTTTACATACTTAAATTATCAACTGCCCAATCAAAATATTATGCCCATGCATTGCTCGGCCAATGTCGGGGAAGATGGCATAAGCGCAATATTTTTTGGACTTTCTGGAACAGGTAAGACCACTTTATCCGCAGATCCAAAAAGATCGTTGTTGGGGGATGATGAACATGGTTGGTCAGAAAATGGTATCTTTAATATTGAGGGTGGATGTTATGCTAAAACCATTCGTTTGTCGAAAAGTGCTGAACCTGAAATTTATAATGCTGCCACGCGTTTTGGTGCTGTTCTAGAAAACGTCATTCTTAATCCTGAAAATCGGCAAGTAGACTTCAACAACGGGTGTTTGACAGAGAATACTAGGGCTGCTTATCCACTCCAGTATATTATTAATTCTAATCCCAGTGGCGTTGCCGGTCATCCCAAAAATATTGTTATGTTAACGGCCGACGCATTTGGGGTTTTGCCGCCTATTTCAAAACTGTCTGCTGGACAGGCTGTCTATCACTTTTTATCTGGCTACACAGCTAAGGTCGCAGGAACAGAGAAGGGATTAGGTACTGAACCGCAAGCAACCTTTTCGACGTGCTTTGGGGCTCCCTTTATGCCTCGGCACCCTGCCGTATACGGTAAGTTGCTAAAGGCTCTAATTTCGGAACATAATGTTGATTGTTGGCTTGTTAATACAGGTTGGACAGGTGGCAAGTATGGAACTGGTGCTCGCATGCCGCTAAAGGTTACGCGGGCTCTTCTTGACGCGGCATTATCTGGATCCTTACGCTCTCAATCAATGCGAAAAGATCCTTACTTTGGCTTTGCTGTCCCCTACAACGTTCCCGGGGTTGATCCTAAGCTTTTGACCCCTCGGGAAACCTGGTCCGACCCTAAGGCATATGATGCGACTGCGGCTCAGCTTCTTGAGATGTTCAAGAAAAATTTCGCAAAATTTGAGTCTATGGTAGATGAAGAGACTTTCGCAGCTCGTGCGGGGCAGGAGCGTGTCGCTGCTGCCTAATTTTTTTTCCTTTAAATTTCTGGGCCAAGAACCCTGTTTTGTTAGCTTTAATAAACCTAAGTTTATCTGATGAAATTTGTCTTGCCATTGCTAGATCCTCTCAGCTTTTAGGATCTCTTTAAACTTTGAAAGATTTTCTTTACATCTAAGAGCATTTGGATTTTGAGATTTCGGAGGCAGGTGTCTCAAAACATAAAGTATATTTCTCGGTGTGTTGTTATTCTAAGTGAGGGACGTTTCTTCTTCCGTTATTATTGAAACTGCTTATTTGCAGTTATGCTTCTCTACTTGTGATCAAGCCTCTGATGCGGGAGGTT
Organism: Hyphomicrobium sp.; assembly: GCA_046074825.1. GTDB lineage: Bacteria > Pseudomonadota > Alphaproteobacteria > Rhizobiales > Hyphomicrobiaceae > JAGVSR01. The sequence goes on along the minus strand of JBJTOZ010000249.1, from coordinate 8,564 downwards.
TTTGTTAGTTTACTTCTGCGAAGGTCACAAGCTTACGGTTTTTCTCATCCCAGAGTTTAAGCTTAGCGCATTTTAGGCTTTCCTTGAAAGTAATTTTATTTAAGCTCTGCAAGGCAGGGCTTTCCTCGAGGCACTCTTTTAATCGATAGTTTGGGATCATGCTGTTGAGATGATGGATATGGTGGAGACCTATCGATCCCGTGAACCAATTTAAAATTGGATGGAGCTTGTAGTAGGAACTCCCGTAGAGTGCGGCAACTTGAAAGTTCCAGTTCTCATGTTTTTCCCAAACCGTATCTTCAAATTGATGTTGAATAAAGAAAAGCCAACCTCCAACAGCTGAAGCGACGTGAACAAGGGGCCACATCACGAGAAAGAGGTTTGAAAATCCAAGGAATAAGCCAAGTGAGCCATAAAAAACTGTAAGGCAAAGGTTTAGCCCAAGAACACTTTTCCATGTTTCTCTGGCTGGATAGGCATGGAACCATGGCAAACGTTGCAGAATAAGGAAGTAGAAAGGGACTCCAATTCCAAAAAGGAAAAGGGGATTTCTATAAATTTTATATCCCAATTTACGCAAAGGGGGCAGTTTTTCCCATTCAGAGACTGTAAGAGTTTCGATGTCACCAACGCCACGCTTATCTAAGTGTCCAGAGGTGGCGTGATGTTGAGCATGCTCTCTTTTCCAGAGCCCGAAAGGCGTGAAAGTGAGAAGGCTAATGAGCCGACCAACATTTGTATTGACAGTAGGACTTGAGAAGAAGGAGTTATGTCCACAATCATGCTGAATTATAAAAAAACGAACCAGCAAAAGCCCACAGGGGATGCCGATGAGCATGGTGAGAAAATAATTTTTTTCTACAGTCCAGAACATTAAAGTAAGAATACAGGCTAAACAAAAAATTGTATTAAACAGCTGCACAAGGGCAGATCTATTTTTTGCCCCTCGGAACTTTGCGCAATGGCTGGCAAGCTCAGCGACAGAAGATTTAAAGGGTGCTAGAGTTTTTGCCAGGTTCTGACTTTGTGGGGAGAGTATAATCTTGTTTTTTTCTAAGGTCGATTGGGCGCGAATTGAGGTCTGGTGCACGATTAGTTAAATTCCATTGTTTAAATAATCAAATTTATCCTCGCCTTTAACATAATTTGGTAAGCAGAGCGAGCTTAAACAAAACCGAATTTAATTCTCACTAACAGGTTTCTGATGAATAAAAAGGTTTTTTGCCTGGAGTTAAGAGATTCTTTAAAGTGTTTTTCTTATTAATTTATTTTGCTCTTTCAGATACAATTTTCGTCTCTGAAAGGGGCTCTAAAAGAGCGACGCATAGCTCTTCTCTTGCAGCTGCAGCGAAGATTTTTTCCAAAGGTTGTTCGTGTCTGAGAGGCCTACAAATTAACTTACGGCATTTATTAAGCCATAATCAATATTGGCCCCATATTTCTACGATAGCGGGAGATCCCTCAACAATATTGTTAAGGCCATTTGCAAGGTCAATACGGGCTCTATATTTGACCTGAATTTCTTTAACAGCCGATCGTCCACCTCTAAATTCGAGCGGTCCGTAGGGCTTTTGAGGATCCACCCTATCCTTAATGGTGAAGACTTCGTCTGGGCCACTAAAATAAATAACTCTTATTTCTCTGAGAGTAAGGGGTCTTTCCTTTGCAATAATTTTGACTTTTGTCAGACCGCCGTCGTTATCGGCAATTCTAAAGGTATCTTTATCAATATTTTTGAAGCTCGTTGTTTTTGCTCCCAAAAGAACCCAACCCTGGTTAAATTTTTTGCCTTCCCCATTCCCAATAAGCCACCCTTTGACATGCTGACCCAAAATTTCGATGCGGGCTACCTCTTTTGAATTTTTCTTAGTTTGATTGTTGTATTCGATTTCTCGGATAAATTTATCTCCATGAAGTTCAATCCATGGAGATGGCACTTGATCTCTAAGGTCTGCGTTCAAAGTAATATCCTGAAAGGAGCCGTCACTGTAAAGAACCTTTAATGATGTAATCTGCACTTCGCTAGTGCCTGCACTAAATCGGATATGACCAATTTTTCCGATCTCAGGATTTATCTTGATGTTATGGCGTTCAATGCTCAAACTTATATTTTGATAGCCTAAAAGGATTTCATCTCCAGGATAACTTACATCCTTTGTATCAAGAGGTGTTAATGGGGGCGGTGGAGAAACGGATGGGAATATATTTGTTTTATCTTGTTCTTGGTAAGGGGGGATGTCTGCCTTCGAGACTTCCGTTGTTCCTGAAGTGGATAGCTGAGTGGTAGTCTCTCCATCAGACATAACAGGACCATAGGGGGCAGGCGCCTGTTCCTCTAATTTGGCTTGTTGATTTGGTAATGCTGATGGAATTGCTAATGATGAAGGAGCTAATTCAGTCTTAGTTTCACTTCTGTTGTTCTGCCCAATGGTTGTCATATCTTCTGTTGTTTGGGACCCCGAAGAAGCGCTTGAAGGTAATGTTGGTCCCATGGAAAGGGGGGGGGCTCCTGTTGAGGGAAGCGGAATATTTTGTGAAATGTTGGAACTAGAGCGATCCATGCTTCTACCTGCGGATGTTTGGTAGCCTATTATCTGAAGTTTTGATTGTCCGCCCGTTGCTTTCCAAGAAAGAGTGATCCTATCAATAAATTTATCGTTCGCTGTTTCAGCAATTTTTTTCGTGCGTTCACCTTTTCTGATATTAATCAGACGATCCTCATTATGGGTTGATCCATCGTTATAGGTGATCTGCACATTAGTGAGATTGATAAGACTACCTCCTTTATTGCGAATGCGCACAGAGCGGAAGGCTCCTTCAGTTTTTTCTGTATCAATCGTGATGGTACCATCAATACTGAGATCTATTTTGGGAGAAGCAAAAAAGACGGGCTTTTCAGGTTTATTAACGAGTGGGGATGAAGCCTCTTCTTGGACTGGAGTATTTGCGTCTTGAGCAGGTGTCGCTTTGTTCTCAGACGCAATCTGAGGTGCCTCAATAGGAACTTGATTGGCAGGGGGAAGTGGAATGTTTTGCGAGAGAGGGGAGCCAGACCGCTCCATTTTTAGACCTTCAGCTGTCTGATAGCCAATGACTTGAATTTTTGTTTGTCCGATCGATGCTTTCCAAGAGAGGGTGATTTTGTCGATAAATTTATCAATTGGGGTATCAGCGATTTTTTTGGTACGCTCCCCTTTTTGGATGGTTATTGGACGATCTTCGCTATGAACTGTTCCGTCGCTGTAAAGGATCTGTATCTGGGTTAGATCAACAACATTTCCGCCTTCATTTCGAATGCGAACAGAACGAAATGCTCCTTTAGCTTTTCGGATATCAATTGCAAATGTACCATCCTTACTGAGATTAATCCTGGGCGCAGCAAAAAAGATGTTTTTTTCTGGTAAAATTATGAGAGGTGCAGGATTGAGCTTGGCGGCGTCAGAGGAGACATTAGCGCCCTCCTTGGGTTGAACGGGTACTATCTTGGGGGCAGCTTGGTTTTTTTCCTGCAGACCTTGAACTGAAGGTGGGAGTGGGATGTTATGAGCGAGAGGAGGGTGTGGCCTTTGCATTTTTCGACCCTCAGCTGTCTGATAGCCGATGACCTGAACTTTGGTTTGTCCGCCTGTCGCTTTCCAAGATAGAGTAATTCTGTCGATGAATTTATCTGAGGTGGACTCAGCGATTTTACGAGTTCTTTCTCCAGTTTTGATATTAATGAGGCGGTCTTCGTTATGGACCCTACCATCACTGTAGACTATTTGAACATGTGTGAGGTCAATCTCTGTCTGCCCCTCATTTTTAATTCTCAAAGAACGATATGAGCCAGGTGCATTTGTTGAATCGATGACGACCACACCCTCTTTGCTCGTATCGATTGTTGGAGTGGCGATAAAAAAAAGTTTCTCCGATGGCTCACGTTGTGCTTTTGGAGGAATGACTGCAGAAGCTTTTTTATCTTTTTCTTTATCATCTGCTGCTTTTGTTTCTTGAGGAGCTTTAGCTCCCTCAGACTCTTTCTGAGATTTTTTATTCTCAGCGCTTAAAGAAGGAGAAGGTGACGGATCGGTTTTTTTGGGTGATGTATTCTGTGCGCTTGCAAGGTGAGTAAAAGTCAAGCCAAAAATCAGGACAGTGACTGTAAGGATCCTTTTTAGGAACATGCAAAATCCGTTTATCGTGTTAAGTTAAATGGCTATCTGAGTTTGGAGAAACTTTATGAACTAACAACAATTCTAAGGCTAAAAGCAAAGAAAAAAATAATAGTATCTTTGAAATCTCCAAATCCTGTTACCCAAATCAAATGCCCTCTAGTTTAGGGATAAGGAAGCGGAAATTCCCTTCACTGATAGGAATATTTGTGGTTGGGTGTCTAGATCCTCAATAAAAGAAAAAAAGATCTTCAACAATGAGAGAGCAAATTTTACTGTTTCACATGAGCATAATTGAAGAATTGCACAAAGTAGAATTATAAAACCCAAACCGTCTTTCAAATTATTCCGATAAATCAAGTGGGTAACTGGGTTTGATTGGTCTTAGACCTGAGTCCAGAGATCAGGCTCTCAACCTGCTTTTGCACTATACTTTACTTTGTGAGATTTTCTATTTTCATGGGTTTTGAGCACCCTTGAGCGTCGAAAGAAGACAAATGGTTAAAACTGAGCAGGCCATAATAGCCTTAAGGGAATGTCTTGGAGACCGCACCTCTATCGCTGCAGCAGTCCGGCAACAACACTGTAGCACATTAACGTGGTTGGCTTGCGAAGCACCTGATATCGTGGTTTGGCCGCAAACTGTTGGTGAGGTTCAGTCAATTGTCAAAATCGCGCTTCAGTATCAGCTCCCCCTTATCGCATATGGAGCTGGAACATCTTTGGAAGGGCAGGTGAATGCACCTTTCGGAGGAATATCGGTTGATTTTTCTCGCATGAATCACATTTGGGAAGTGAATGTTCATGACCATGATGTGACTTTGGAGCCTGGCGTTACGTTACAGCAGCTCAATTACGCTTTGCGCGATACGGGATTATTTTTTCCGGTGGACCCAGGATCCGACAGTGCCACGCTTGGAGGCATGGCTTCTACGCGTGCTTCAGGAACAACAACTGTGAAGTATGGCGCGATGCGAGAGAATGTGTTGCGTGCTAAGATTGTTCTTGCGGATGGTCAAGTGATTCAAACAGGGTCTCGCGCCAAAAAATCTTCAGCAGGCTATGATCTCACACGGCTCATCGTCGGTTCTGAAGGAACACTTGGATTGATAGTTGGCTTGACGTTGCGCCTTTTCCCACGACCTGAAACTGTTTTATCAAGTGTTTATTCTTTTCCTAATCTAAAGGCTGCTGCTGAAACAACCCTAAATTCTTTTCAGATTGGTCTTCTTCCGAGCCGTATTGAATTATTGGATTCTGTTATGCTTGAAGTCATTAATACTCAATCCAAAACAGAATTTCCCAAAGACGGTCCCGCACTTTTCGTGGAGTTTGAGGGAACTGAGAAGGCTACTGAAGAGCATCATGAACTTTTTCAGGATATGGCTCTCAGGCATGGAGCAAAACAACTATTAGCAGCTCATGCTGAGCAAGAGCGAAAGCTCTTATGGAAAGCGCGACATGACTGTTTTTGGTCTGTGCGCTCTTTTTGGCCTCAGCATTCATTTGTTGTAACAGATGTGTGTGTCCCTCTATCAAAACTTTGGGATTGTCTTTCGGAAACCATGGCGGACATTTCAGCTCATCAGCTCACTGCTCCTCTTCTTGGGCACATAGGTGATGGAAACTTTCACTGTATCGTTGTTGTAAACCCTCAAGATAAAAGAGAAAGGGAGCGCCTTGAGAGTTTTCTTGCCAATCTTGCTCAACGTGCGATAGCTATGGAGGGCACCTGCACTGGGGAGCATGGCATAGGTCAGGGCAAGGTCCGCTATCTAGTTGAAGAAGCGGGGGGAGGGGTTGGGGTTATGCAGGCATTAAAAAAAGCACTTGATCCTCACAATATTTTTAATCCAGGAAAAATCTTCTTTTCTTAGCTTTTCATAGATAAAAAAAAGTTCTGCGTATCAAACTAGAAAAAACAAGAGAATTTTTTGAGATGACTATTTTTCAAGAAAGAGCAATAAGAAAAAGAGCGCAGTAAACCCTTGCTAATCAGAGGATTAAATCTCTTTGCTAGAAAAAATGATGGATAATAATCCTCAAAAAAATTAAGTTTGTTTTGTTGTGAGTTCAAGCTATGCTTTTTTACTATTTACGTGTCGCCATCTGACGGAGGAGTTTAGAGCAATGTCTTTTTCTCGCTTTTGGATTTTATCATGTCTCCTGACGTGGCTTCCTGCCACAGCTGAATTTGCAAAGGCTGATTTCGATCGTCCCAAAACTAAACTCGACTGCACAAAGCCTGAGAATAAGGATAAGCCTGCTTGTAAGCCAAAGCGCGGTGAAGCTACTGATGAGGAAATCTATCATGCAGCCTATTGGTTGGCGCGAGAGGGGAACTATGAAAAGTCTCTCGAGATCCTCCGAATGGCTCAAAATTCTGAAGATCCACGCATATTAAATGCGAAGGGTTTTGCTACACGAAAAATGGGCGATGTTGATGGAGCCTTGCCTTATTATTTACGTGCTCTTCAACTTGATCCGAATTTGACCTTAACGCGTGCGTACTTGGGGGAGGCCTATTTGATAAAAAGAAATCTTCATTCTGCAGAGGAGCAGCTAGACGAGATTGTCAACCGTTGTGGCAAAACGTGTGAGGCCTATGAGCATCTTTCAGAAAAGATTGCGTTGTATAAAAAAGAGGCTCTTACGAAGGGATAATTTTTTCATTTTTTTGCAAGCAGGTTTTTTTGTTTTTAAGCAAGGAACACCCTAGGAATTAAAAGGTGTAAACTATTTTCAATCTGCTCTCTTTTCTTGAAGGACTTAAGAATGATTGTTTTGCAACCAACCCTTTTCAGGATCGCTCTTGTAGTATCTATAAGTGTACTATCGTTTTGGGATGCTCAGGCGTATCTGTCAAAAAGGGCGAAAACTTCTAAAGATGTTGGACCCGCACTAGCTACCTGCGATAGAAAGCCCAAAGGTTCAGAAGCTTGGAAGGAATGTCTTGGGAATGCTCGCGTTGAGATGTCGGATGCAGAGCTGTTTTATGCAGGATACTGGCTAGCAAAATCTGGGCAGTATGAGACAGCACTGACGTATCTGTATCTGACGCGAAATAAAAATGAGAAGGTTTTAACCTATATAGGCTATGCTACACGCAAACTGGGTGATGTAGAGAAAGCAATTCCTTACTATGCAGAAGCTCTTACTAAAAATCCAAACTATGTTGTGGCACGTGCCTATCTTGGAGAGGCCTATTTGACTCGAGGAAAGCCAAACTTAGCAAAAGGACAGCTTCAAGAGATTAAAGAGCGCTGTGGGGTTTCATGTCCTTCCTATAAAGATCTCGAGCTGCATATTTCTGATTATCTTTCGGCGCATGGATAATCTCATAAATTGGTATTAGTGAGATCATTCTCCAAGTAAGTATCGTCATAATGGGCGAACATGTCCATAAGCTCTTATTTGCGAAAATTAAGTTTATAGCGTTTCTTAGAATAGATCCTTCTGGTTTTAAGAGGTGCTTTAAAATGTCTCCTTTGTTTCCTAAATAAGTTTTTGACCTCTAGTTCTTTATCTTCTTTTGCCGTGGAACGCTTGACAAAAAATCCTGACCAGCGCGGGCTTCAAGCTCCTTTTGATCTTATCGGTGATGTGCACGGTTGCGCTTTAGAACTTCAAGATCTTTTAAATTGTCTTGGAACAAAAGTGGAAATTGTCGGAAAGGGCAAGAAGCGTCAAGCGCATCTGCTATCGTGGTCGGGTCGCAAAATTATTTTTGTAGGTGATCTGGTGGATCGAGGTCCAGCAACACCTGATGTGCTGCGGATAGTTATTGCTCTCACACGGGCAGGTTATGCTCAGGCTGTCGTTGGCAATCACGACATCAAGTTTGTGCGATTTCTGGAGGGGCATTCTTTGTCGATTTCCCACGGTCTTGAACAATCAGTCGAGCAAATGCGTTACGAAAGTGAGGATTTTCATGCCGAGGTTTGTATGTTTCTTAAAAGTCTCCCCTATCATCTTTGGCTTGATGGCGGCGCCTTGGCTGTGGCGCATGCAGGAATTAAAGAAAACATGTTAGGCTCGACAACGAGCGAAACACACAAGTTTTGTCTTTATGGTGAGACTTCAGGAGAGCAGGATGAATTTGGTCTTCCTGTGCGCTATCATTGGGCCGCTGAGTATCGTGGCTGTACAGCCATTGTGTATGGGCATACGCCTGTGGCGGAACCTGACTGGGTGCATGAGACACTATGTATTGATACAGGATGTTGTTTTGGGGGGTGTTTAACAGGGTTGCGATGGCCAGAGAGGGAGATTGTTTCAGTTCCTGCTCGGCAAACGTATGCGCATAAACGGCGACCCTTTGGACATCCTCCTCTTCGCCCGCTATCCTTACTCTCCAAGGGATGAAGCCTTTTCTATTTCGTCTTTGTGTTTGAATATGAGTGTATTATCTAG
>JBJTOZ010000248.1:0-3048 GCA_046074825.1 Hyphomicrobium sp. | reverse complement strand
GACATGCTTGCGGGCAATTGGATCGTATTTCTTAAAGACCAATTTCTCAGTTGAGGTGCGGGGGTTTTTCTTCGTCACATAATAAAAGCCGGTTCCAGCGGAAGAGAGAAGCTTTATTTTTTGCGATACAGGTTTTGCCATAATTTAAACTTTCATAATAAATTTTGCATTTGCAGAAACACTACATACTCAACCTGCTTTCCATGTCAATCTCTGGTTTTAAAAGAGAAGGGCAAGCGAAAGGCTGGCAATCCCCTCGTTTTTGGGAGGATGCAAAATTCTTTTGTATCTTGGAAAATATTTCTCTTGAACAGCGGTGTTTTTGTTATTCGTTAAACTGATCGTTATCGGTCCCAAAACCATGCATTCTCAAGGCCCATTGAAGGCCAACAAGTGCACCTTTCACAAGAGGGAGGAGCCAAAGAGACAGAACAATGGTGAGGGGTATCCAGAGTGTCATATGGACCCAAACTTCTGGTGCAAACATTTTCTCGCATAGGAGAACTCCCCCGACAATCAGGTGGCCAACTATAAAAATTGTGAAATAAGGAGGGGCATCATCTGCACGATGATGAAATAGCTCCTCACCACAATTGCTACACTTATCTACGACCTTAAGATAGCGTGAGTAAAGCTTTCCTTTCTCACAGGCAGGGCATTTTCCTCGTAAACCAGTGAATATAACAGAGAGAGATCTTTTATCCTTCTCCTGTTCAATCCTTACTTTTTGAGCAGATGGTGATATTATCGGAACCACTTAATTTTCCTCCTGAGTTCTGGTCGTCATTTCAATCCGTATTTTATCGATGGCCACGAATGTGACGTCTTTTTTGAATTAAGGAGCGCGACTTGCGTCCATTAAGTTTCAAAGGCCTTATGCTCGGGCTATCTCCAGACAACATCTCAAACCTTAATGCTCCGGCTGTGGGGATAGCTTCGACAAGTCTTACAGAAATCTTATCTCCCAAACGAAACATCTGACCACTACTTGATCCGACAAGAGCATGCTCCTCAGGAACATAAAGAAAATAGTCTCTATCGAGAGTAGACATGGGAATAAAACCATCTGCTCCCGTTTCTTTTAATCTGACAAAAAGACCTGCACGCGTGACGCCCGATATTTGGGCAAGGAATTCGCATCCAATGTGTTGAGCAAGATGCATTGAGATTAAACGATCCAAAGTTTCTCGTTCTGCTGCCATCGCCCGACGTTCTGTGTCAGAGATCAATTGTGCAAGGTCTCCAAGACGATCGATTTCCTCATCTTCCAAGCCCCCCTCTCCAAGATTAAGGCCTCGAATTAATGCTCGATGCACAACTAAATCTGCATAGCGTCGGATTGGCGAAGTAAAATGGGCATATTTTGGAAGATTCAAACCAAAGTGTCCTATGTTGTTTGGATGATATTCAGCCTGGGATTGAGAACGGAGAACGATTTCATGGATGAGTTCGGGTGCAGAAAGGGACTTTGCAACAAAAAGCACATGATTAAAGTTATGAGATTTTACTTTGCCATATGGAGGGATTTTAAGGTTCTGAGTTTCTAAAAATTGTCGAAGGTTTTTTAATTTTTCAGGAGAGGGTTGGTCATGTATGCGATAGAGAAAAGGGAGGTTCTTTGTCTCTAATGTCTCAGCGGCAGCGACGTTCGCTTGAATCATCATTTCTTCTATAAGTCGATGCGCTTCAAGGCGCTCTGGAATATAAATACGCTCTATTTTCCCTTCTGAGTTAAGTAATATTTTTCGCTCTGGTAAGTCTAAGTCCAGAGGACCTCTTTTCTCTCGTGCCGCTTTGAGTGCCGCATACGCATTCCAAAGAGGTTGGAGAACCTTTTCCATAAGGGGAGCGCATTTTGGATCAATGTTTCCCTCCATACTTCTTTGTACCTGATCATACGAGAGACGGGCAGCTGATCGCATTTTGGCTCGTTGAAAAACATGACTGCGCTTTTCTCCAAATTGGTCAAATATCATTTTTACCGCAAGACAGGGACGTTGTTCTTTTTCGCGAAGAGAGCACAGTTCATTTGAGATGCGGGGGGGAAGCATTGGAACTACACGATCTGGGAAATAGACAGAGTTACCTCTTAAACGTGCTTCGCGATCTAACTGCGTTCCATGTTTGACGTAGTAAGCCACATCGGCGATAGCAACAGTGATTATGTATCCATTTGGGTTGTGGGGGCTTGGGTCTGGTTCTGCAAAAACAGCATCATCATGATCACGCGCATCAACGGGATCAATAGTAATCAAAGGTTTTTCTGTCAGATCAACGCGTTCCTCAAGATGAGGATTATTTATTGAGTTTAATTCGTCGAGCACAACTGCTGGGAAATTATCGGGAATGCCATGGGCATGTATGGCGATTAAAGAAACTTTCCCTTCTTCATTTGGGTTGCCAAGATTTTCTGTAATGCGCGCTTTTGGAGAAGAATGGCGCCCCGTTCTAATGAGCTCGAAGCGTACCAGATCTCCATCCTTAGCCCCCCCACCCAGCTTCCCTTTGTCAAGATCCCAAGATTTAAGTTCTTTGCGGTTTATGGGATCAATCAGTCCTAGCTCAGTTCCCTTGGCACGAAAAATTCCTAGTAAAGTTCTGCTTTCGCGAGGTATTTTTTTTACAGTCTGCGCTTCATACTCAAAGGGATCTCCACCGCAATCTTTTTTCTTGATCAATCGCGCGATTACGTGATCGCCGACGCCCAGAGCGGCACTATTTTTTTTGAATAGATGTGTATTCGATTTTCTATCTCGTAGGAGAATACGGGGACATGGTCTTTCTTGCGCATTCCAGGACAAAGGTTTTGCGATAAGATCACCATTTTGATCGCGTCCAGTAATTTCAAGTGTCGTTATATTTGGGAGCGTGCCTCGAGGTCGGAGATCGTTCTTCTTTCCCGACAAATGGCCATTTGCCGTCATCCGTGCAAGAAGTTTCTTTAGAGCATGTTTTTCAGTGCCCATAATTTTAAAATATCGCGCAATATCCTTTTTTCCGACTTTTCGATCTGAGCCATGAAGAAATTGTAAAATTTCATCCTCGGAT
>JBJTOZ010000247.1:0-4036 GCA_046074825.1 Hyphomicrobium sp. | reverse complement strand
CTAGTTCGCAGCGCAAAGGGACTTCTAAGACTAAAAGCTTTTTTGAAGACAATGCAGCTGTACAAGATATCAATCAAGAAACTTAAATAGCGACTTGAGACCCAATTTCTACAACTCGATCGGTTGGAATGCGGAAGTAGGAAGTTGCATCCTCTGCTATTTGCGTCAGGAAAATGAAAATTTGACGTGGAAGACGTCCCATTTCTGAGGTCGAAGCTAATCTTAAAACGCGTCGCGATAAGAAAAACGACGTTCCAGAGGCTTGAATTTCAAGCCCCTTCTGTTGGCAATGCTCCAGTATCTTAGGAATATTCGGACTTTCCATAAAACCATAATTTGCCGTCACTTTGATAAAAGGTGACGCGGACCTATCAATGATAATGCGCTCATGACGCGGAACTCTTGGAATTTCTTTTGTCCGAATGGAGAGGATAATATTCCTCTCATGAAGGGCTCGGTTGTGTTTTAAATTATGCAAGAGGGACATTGGGGCAAAATCGTTATCGAGAGAAAAGAAAACCGCAGTTCCAGGGACACTTGCTGGTTTGGTCTGTTCTAGTTTTCTAATCAGCCAACTAAGGTCCGCCTCATTCCGCCTGATTTCTTTCGTCAGAACTTTATACCCTTTTACCCACGTTGCGATCACGAGAGCCACGCTTGCCGCAATAAAGAGAGGCAGCCATCCGCCATCCCAGATTTTGGTCATATTTGCGAGAAGAAAAACAAGTTCTATGGTCCCCAACGGCACCATGATGGCAAGAGATTTCCAGAAATGCCCTCCCCAAAGTTTCCAGATGACAAAGAAAGCCATCATGCTGTCAATCAACATCGCTGCAGTGACAGAGACCCCGTAAGCGGAGGCGAGGGCGCTGGAGGTTTTAAATTGAATAATAACCAAAACAACAGCGGCCATAAGCAACCAATTGATGCGCGGAAGATAAATTTGGCCTGCCATTTTTGCTGAGGTGTGGCGTATGGCAATTCGTGGAATAAGTCCAAGTTGAACAGCCTGACGTGTCAGAGAGAAAGTTCCCGTAATAACCGCTTGGCTAGCAATCACCGTGGATGCTGTTGCAAGAATTAAAATGGGGACGAGAGCCCATTCAGGATAGAGAAGATAGAAGGGATTCTCAATGGCTGAAGGATTTGAGAGAACCAATGCCGCTTGTCCAAAATAATTGAGGAGTAGTGCAGGACAGATAAACCAGAGCCACGCCACTTGAATTGGTTTTCTACCAAAATGGCCAAGATCGGCATAAAGTGCTTCAGCACCTGTCACAGCCAAGAAGACAAGCCCCATGACAGTCAGACCAATAAATCCATGTCCTAGTGCAAAAGACAGTCCGTAGTAAGGATTAAAAGCGTGAAGCACCGTGAGGTTATCGAAGAGATGAATTGCTCCGCCAACGGCCATACAAAGAAACCAAATGATTGTTATGGGTCCAAAGACGACAGAGACTTTTCCTGTCCCAAAAGATTGGAGAGCAAAAAGACCAACGATTATAAGAAGTGATAAAGGAAAGACCCAAGCACTGAGTGCTGGTGAAATAAGTTCCAATCCTTCCACTGCGGCTAAAACGGAAATCGCAGGGGTGATCACTGCATCTCCATAAAAAAAACAGGCTCCAGCAATTCCAAGGGAAAAAATCAAAGGTTTGCTGCGCTTGGCAACCGACTGTCCCAACGCCATCAACGCAAATGTTCCCCCCTCGCCCTTGTTGTCAGCGTGCAAAAGAAGGATCACATATTTTAGGGTTACAATGAGGAGAAGAACCCAGATAATAAGCGAGAGGACACCTAACACAGAGTGCTCGAGCGGAAGACCATTTCGCTCAGCTGCTGTGACAGCCTCTCGAAAGGCATAAAGGGGACTTGTTCCTATGTCCCCATAGACAACGCCGATGCATCCAATAACGAGCCCCCAAAAACTTCCTGTATTGTGGGTCTGCTCTGTTGTTGTCTCACGATGGGGAAGAGCTTTAGTGAGTGCCACGTACCTGTCTCTGAGGGTTAACTTCGAGGACGATCTCAAGCCCTTGAACTTGGGCAGACGTGGATACCATAGGTCTTAAAAGTTCAAAAGGGGCCTCTTCTGGCTGTTATAGAGATTAATTGTATCTCCAGTCCTTTTTGTTAGGCCCCGACAAGGGGACGTCCAACCCCAGGTTAGGAAGATAGCAGTCCTACTCCCCCTTAAACAGAATTTCTCTTTGTGCCTCTCTTATTATTTTAAAATTAACATTGAGGTTCTATTTAAAGAATTTTTTAACCCGATTTTTTAAAGAGATCTCCACCCTTCTATGAGACTTTCTTAAACGGTAATTTTAAGTCAAAGGAAACTGTCTCAATCTGAAACAGGATTCTTCTGGTTTCTCGCGGATGTTTTTAAAAAAGAACAAACACTTTTTTCTTATTTAAAACGTCTTTCAAAAAAAATTCTAGAATAAAAGAGATCCTGTTCATGCGTACCTTGAGTAGAAAATGGAGAAACATCGGTCCTCTACTGGTTCTCCTCACCTTAAAGCTTGGACTTTCTTTCAGTCTGACAGGGTTTGCCACCGCACAGCAAGCTGATGTTCAAAGCGTGATTGGTCGCGCTCGAGGTTTCGTTGAGAACAACCCAGGTTGGTCCTTGCATGGCAGAGATCAAAGCTATGATGTCAAGGATGTGATTGTTGATCAAAATGGATCTCAGCATGTCAGGTTTAATCGTCGCTATAAAAATCTTGAGGTTCTTGGCGGAGATTTTGTTGTTCATTCGGATAGGTTGGGAAATTTTCTTAACGCTTCTTTGACATTAAAACGTCAGATCGATCTTTCCCTAAAACCCTCCTTGTCTCCTTCTGCTGCCATAAATACGGCTTTAAAAGTTCAAAAGGGAGACACCCAAAATATCCCTCCTAAATTGTTTATTTATGCGCGCGGGGACATACCAACTTTAGCGTGGGATGTCCTCGTTTTTGATACTAAAAACGACGGGACGCCCATTGAAAAGCACGTGATTATTGATGCCAATCTTGGCACTCTTCTCGACAGTTGGGATGATATTAAAACAATTTCTAAAACCAGTAAGGGCAATGGTGTGATGACGGGCATCACCGATCTGACAACAGATTATGATGTGAAGGCTGGCACTTATTATCTTCGTGATCCTAGTCGCGGAAATATGTTTACAATTAATATGTCAAACCGAACCGCAGTCGGAAAAATGTTTACCTCCTCCAAAAATGACATGTGGGGAGATGGCACTCTCGCAAATACAGTCAGTGTTGGCGCAGATGCGCACTATGGAGCTGCAGAAACTTGGGATTATTTTCAAACTCTGTTTGGACGAAACGGTATTGCAAACGATGGCGTTGGGGCTTCGAGCCGTGTTCATTATGGTCAGAGGTACAACAATGCTTTCTGGTCAGATTCTTGTTTCTGTATGACATACGGAGACGGAGATGGACAAACCTTCTTGCCCTTCGTCACTCTTGATGTGGCAGGACATGAAATGTCTCATGGCGTTACAAGTCGCACAGCTAATCTTACATACTCAGGGGAATCGGGCGGGCTTAATGAAGCAACCTCCGATATCTTTGGAACGATGGTGGAGTTCGCAGCAAATATTTCAAATGATCCAGGAGACTATCTTGTAGGTGAAAAACTTTATAAGACCCAAAGCACAACAAGCTCTAAACCGAATGCACTTCGGTATATGTATCAACCCAGTTTAGACGGATCCTCCGCTGATTGTTGGTATACAGGTTTAAAAAATCTCGATGTTCACTTTAGCTCAGGTGTGGCAAACCACTTCTTTTATCTTCTTGCTGAAGGATCGACAAACCCAGTGTCTAGCAAAACCTGCCAAGCAGGGGACACAAAGAGCGCCACTGGGAATGCAAACATTAACGGAATAGGCAAAGACAAAGCGGCCCAAATTTGGTCGACAAGCCGGCGGCGGCCCCCGTCCGGGCCGTCGAGGTGATCCGCGAGACCGGCGGCCTGACGATCGAACTCGATGGCGTGGTCGTGCCGCTTCGGGAGGTGACGC
>JBJTOZ010000246.1:0-20097 GCA_046074825.1 Hyphomicrobium sp. | reverse complement strand
TTGTCTTTTATTCCTTTTTCTTTTGATGGCAGGTCTAGATTTTTTTCTAAAGAGGGGATGAAGTCATTTTTGCTATTATTGGAATTATTTTCTGTCGTTGAGAGTTCCTTCTTCTCTTCCGTATCTAGGGCGGATGCTATGATGTCTTCTGGAGATTTAGTTGTGCTCAAATATGAATTTATAAATGTAAAAGAGGAATAGAGAAGAAGGGCGATCATTAAAAAGATCGTCATCGGACCTGCATAATAGTTTCTTGGTTGATAAAAGGGTAAGCGGCTTTGTTCATTTTTGTTATTTGACTTAATCAGTTTTTCCCATGGACTGTAAGTCCCAAAATTCCAAAGATGACCTTCGATATCGCGGGCTACGTAACTATACTCACCATTGTGATGTTCTTTTAATTCTAGAACGATTTCAACACCCGCATCGCAAGCTTGACTATAATGCTTTTTAATATCCTCTAGAGCGATATAGCAACACTGTGTATTGATACCATTTATTTCATGGGGCTGTTTTAAAATATCATCTAACCTAGATTGTCCGACAGGCCCCACCATGAGTAAGCCGCAGCCGTGTGAGAGTTCAGCGTAGCTTATAGTCCCATCGGGATTCTTAACGACGCTGAAAGCTTTAAAACCAAAAAATTTTATCAACCAATGAACTGCTTGCGTAACGTTACGATAGCGGATTAGTGGTATTACTCCTGTCTCGTTCATAGTCACATCCTGCACTGACATATGATAATTTTAACTAACATTATCTCTTCGTTTGATGGAGTGGTTATAGGGTTCGACGCACCAACGATTCACACCCGATCTAACTAAACTCTGAAAGCGTTAACAAAACAGAAATCATTTCTGAAAAATTGCTGTAAATTTAATTTTTGCTAATACTCTTTAAAGGGGCTTAAGGAAGCTTTTATCCTAGGCCAACAATTTGAAAAATATACGAAAATCGTATTTTTTGTTTTCTATTAGTGGTTATTCTGATCCAATAAGTTTTCTGAGATGTTGCAGGCGGGAATCACGTCCGCAGCGAAGACGATAATAATGGTATCTGATGGGATTTTTTTTATAATAATCTTGATGATATTGTTCGGCAGGGGTGAATGGACCTGCCGGCTCAATAGTTACAAAATTTTTTGTTTTAAGTTTCCCGCTTTCCTCAAGTTTTTTTTTGCTATTGCGAGCAACCTTTTCTTGTTCAGCTGAATGGGTAAAAATTACCGGTCGGTAGCTGCTCCCTCGGTCACAAAATTGACCCTCACCATCAAGGAAATCTACATTATGCCAGTAATGGTCTAGAAGCTTTTGGTAGGTTACTTGCTTTGGATTAAAGTGAATACGAACAGCTTCGACATGTCCCGTCTTTTGAGATCCTACACTTTCATAAGTTGGATCTAAAGTATGCCCACCTGTATACCCAGAAATTGTTTCTATAACACCATCAAGTTTATCAAAATCTGCTTCAACACACCAAAAGCAGCCAGCGGCAAATGTAGCCTCTCCTAGTGCGTCGGGGGCAGGAAGACGTTCCTGAGCGGTTACAACTTTAATGCAAACCCAAAAGACGGATAACAATATTCCATTTCGGAAAATCTCTTTGAAGTATGTTCGCAAGAACGCAGACCCCGTATGATATATTTTTTATTTGGTCTCAGGAACAAACTTTAGTGCAACACCATTCATACAGTACCTTTTGCCGGTGGGTGGAGGGCCATCATTGAAGACATGCCCAAGATGACCTCCACAGCGATGACAATGTATCTCAGTTCGCGGATAAATGAGCTTGAAGTCAGTAGAGGATCCAACAGCATTTTGTAGGGGCTCAAAGAAACTTGGCCAACCAGTTCCGCTATTGAATTTCGTCTCTGATGAAAAAAGAGGTAAATCACAGCCTGAACAATGATACACCCCCTTCGCATAGTTTTTATCGAGAGGGCTTGAGCCTGCTGGTTCTGTGCCATGCTGTCTCAAAACACGATATTGTTCCTCTGTAAGTATTTTTTTCCATTCAGTATCGGTTTTTGTCACTTCGAAAGTCTCCTCTGCTCGCGTTTCAGACACGAACTTAATTTTTTGCGTTAGCTCAAACGCTAATGTGAGAGTGAGCCCAGAAACAAAAAAGTGACGTCGATCCATTTCTACATTTGTACTCATCAAAATTATTGATCTTTTAATAGTTATTATCTCAATTAATTTCGAGTGCAATAGACGGAAAGATTACAATTTGGATAGACCTCGTGTTCCTAAACTCACCCTTTTTTTTCGTAAGGCATGGTTTTTGAAAAGAGATCTATTCATTCAGGGATCGAGAGAAGGTGGGAAAAGGTGATACTTTCTATGGTTACGCGACAGACAGCAGCTAGGGTTTCAACGCCTTTTTTCCTAGCTACGTTTAAAGCATTCGCATATTTTGGATCAATATCTTTAGCAATTGAGAAAGCTCTGGCATCTTCTCTTTGTATTAGATAGATCATCACAGCTCGATGGCCCTTTTTTATCATGTCACCAAGCTCATTCAAATGTTTAACTCCACGTTCAGTCTGGCTATCGGGAAATTCAGCAAGTCCTCTCTTTCGAATAAGGTGTACGTTTTTGATTTCTACATATGCCAAACCTTTCCTTGGGTCTTCTAAAAGAATGTCTATCCGACTGGACTTTCCATAGGGAACTTCTCGACGAAGCGAGGTATATCCCTTTAAGGGTGAAATCAAATCCTCGGTTAAAGCATCAGATATAATTCGATTTGGAAGGCTTGTGTTGATGCCAACAAGATATTTTGTTTTGCCCTTTTGAACTTCAACAAGTTCCCAAGTATATGGATATTTGCGAGATTGTTTGGGGGTATGCGACAGCCAAACCATTTGACCTGGTTCAGAGAGGCCCAACATTGAACCTGTGTTTGGGCAGCTTGCAGTGACTTCCGAACCATCTTCAAGCAATACATCGGCCAGAAATCTTTTGTAGCGTTTTAGAAGACGACCGCGTACAAGTGGCGAATTAAACTGCATAATTATGATAAAAACACGCTAAGATAAGATCGCAAGCAGTTTTTTTATAGAAAATCAAAATATCTCCTCATATTAGCCTAATCTATAGAAAGGGTTTGATGGATGATAGAGGAACATCCAATTACCGCCGCAGCTTTGATTATTGGAGATGAAATTCTCTCAGGTCGCACCAAAGACCGCAACATAGGACAGATCGCGGATCATTTGACTTCCATAGGTATCAAACTTGTTGAAGTTCGTGTGGTCGCTGACGATCGAGATGGGATTATTGAAGCTTTAAATGCTTTGCGGGCCAAATATACCTATGTTTTTACATCTGGTGGAATTGGCCCTACCCATGATGATATAACTGCAGAGGCTGTAGCATGTGCTTTTGATGAGGCTCTTGAGGTCAATTCTGAAGTGGCTGCTCAGATGAAAGTAGCCTACGAGAAGAAAGGTCTTGAACTCAATTCTGCCCGTATGCGTATGGCCCGGATCCCAAAAGGCGCTAAACTTGTTCCTAATGATCTGTCAGTAGCTCCAGGCTTTCAAATTGGTAATGTCATAGTCATGGCAGGGGTTCCCGCCATACTCGATGGGATGCTTAAGGAAGCCACTAAAACTCTCAAAAAAGGTCAGCGAACGCACTCAATGGGCCTGGTTCTGGACAATGCAGAGGGAGAAATAGCTGACCTTTATGCTAAGCATCAGACCGAGTGGCCTAGTATTCAGATGGGAAGTTACCCATCCTTTAAAGATGGGGCCTATGTCACTGAGCTTGTCTTACGCGGTCACGATCCAGTCACACTTCAAAGAGCTTCGATGGCTCTACAAGTTAAACTAAGAGAACACAAATTTCAATTTAAATCGAAATAACAAAGACTTATTACTGCACTGCGACAAACAATTGAACGCCCATAGACAATCGAACGCGCGACGACTTGAGGGCTCCCTGCAGAAGTAGAGATCTGTTCCTTTTGCGGTGCACGCAGAGGTTTCGAATCTTCTCGGGATAATCAAGACCTTGGCTTTGCTGTTGAATTTATATGCGGAGTGTTCATGACGAGCTATAACTTCTTTGGTATTTTTAAGTCCAGCCATGTTTCACGCAAAAGGAAGCAGATCTTTGCACTGGGTGCAGGGGCAGCTTTCTCGATTTTGTTTGATATATCAGGGACAGCTTTAGCCAAAACACCCGGAAAAACATATTGTTATAAAAATACCTGCCATCGGGTCAAAACCTTAAACGAAACAAAGGCATTGGTTGGTCGTGATGTGAAAATTAAAGCTTCCTTTTACGACGGATGTTCTAAAGATCGTTATAACAGCTGTGGATTGACGTCCTCTGGCGAAGTTTACAGGCCCCATAAACCCGATAATGCTGCGAGTTCGGTCCTTCCTGACGGTACCATTGCATTAGTCTGGTCTCAGCTGTCGGGAGAAGCAATAGTTCTTCGCATTAATAATGCTGGTCCGTATTGGGGAAACCGTAAATTAGACCTGTCCGCTGCTGCTGCTCGCAAGTTAGGCATTAAAGGTGTTGAAGAACTAACTCTGCGTGTAGTGAAAGCTCCCACTGAAGATGAAGCCCGTTTTGAGAAAAACAGGTCCTACGATCCTGTTATTGGTCCCCTTGGAAAATTTGCAAGTCTGGAATTAGCTCAAAAGGCAATGTCCAAGATTAGGGCCGATGGTCTAAAAGGTACTCCTTCTCTTGCAAGCTTAGAAGATACGATCCCTGTCTCTGGTTCTGAAGTTAAAGTAGCCTCTTTAGATGACAGTTTTTTTGTCAGTACCCTACTTAATGTAACAGGGGAGCGGTCTCAATCAGCAGGTTCAGAAGCGTCTGAAGAATCTAACATTTCTTCCACGCCAACACAGTCAATTTTATCTCCTCTCTTGAGAGTAAAAGATCTTCTGTTCACCTCTAAATCTCAAAATCTGCCCTCGGCACCTCAGGTTCCAAGTGAAGCTTTGATTGATCGAGATCCTTTAGAAATGACGACGGTTTTTTCGAATGGTCTCCATACTGTTCAGTCGACTGAAGGGTCTTCAGATCTTGAAAAAATTGAGAAAGTTTCTGAGGATTATAAAGTTAATGACTCAACTCTTTCCTATGAACAATCAAAGAATTTAATAGGAAAAGCGAACGGATCAAAAGCAGATCAAGATGTCTCAAATAATAATAAAGCAGGTCAAAAAGCAGGTAAACCTGTGCAAAATAATGAAGCGCGACAAACGAGAAGCCGAGTTAAAATTTCGTCATTAAGTACAGGAAGTAGCGATAAATATTCTTCTCCAAAAACGAAGAAGAAAAATACGTAATCCATTATTCAAATTTTAAAAGCCATTGTGTGAGTTGCTGTTTGTATGGCCCTCATTTCTTATTTAAAGCTTAACTTGTTCAGCCTTTTTATTAAGCAGAATAAACTTCTATTTTTAATTACATAAAAACGATGAGACGTGAAGATTAATGAGCGTCATTATAAGATTATGGATTTTTTAATATCGATGAATATCACAAAAAATATCCAAACATATGAAGGTGATAGGGTAGAACCAAATATAATCCATCTACCAGAAGTGACTTTATATTAAATTTAATATTGAAAAGATTTACGAATTAACATCATTTTCAGAAGGAAAATTCGTTCTCTCCGAATTATCACTACTTGCTCTGTATGAGTAATCTGATGTTTCGACATCTATAACATCAGTGAAAAGTTCATAGTGAACTTCAAGTGTATCCAAAAACATCGCAATAAGATCCAAGAGCGTTCCAAGACGAGCACGGCCAGCGATCAGAAAATCTTCAGTAATTTTAAATTTCTGCCCAAGACCAGGTCCAGGCTGATCTTTTGCAAGCAAGCCACGGGACCGAAGATATGAAATGATGCTTCCGCCATTATCAAAATCTGAAGATTGAGTGTCTCCAAATTCAGAAACTGCATCAGTAAGTTGTAAAGTACTTGAATTAAAAAGACGTACAGCCGAACCGAAGCGCTGATCTTGTTTAGCAATATTCTGTGCTCTATCATGAGTTTTCAAAACGCGCGCCATAATGATGTGTTCTAGGATGCGTACTTTGTCCAAACAGGCTCTTTGAGCTTCCCTTTGCTTCGCTATTTCTTTGCCGTCGGTCGCTGTACCTGTGTCCCAGTCAAAAGTGAGTTTTAGTAAATCTTCTCCTGCAGCAAGGGCTGCATCGAGGTTGTCTGCCACAAGATATATGTCAGGTGTCATTTGGGATCTCGGCGAAAAAAGAAAAGAACGCTCAGCCACAACACATCGGGCGGCGAGCAGCCAATACCCGTAATAAGACTTCGTCTATCCTGATTCGATCCTAAAATCCCGCTTGAATGATAGTCTGCCTCTCTAGGAAGAATAAAATTTTGGGATATCTTTGTGCAGCTTTCATGCCGGTTTGAGCGTCGAAGGGCAAATCTGTCTTGATTCTATTTTTTGATTTGCTTTTTCTTTGAGGCTTTGGATGGCGTGCTCTTTTCAGACTTAGATATTTTGGGGGGACTTTTTGGGGTCCTTTTTTCTTCGGTTCTCTCTTTAATTTTCGAGCTTTTTAGAGGTCCTTTTCTTGTTTTTTTCTTACCTCCACCTTTAGCGATGCGTTCCTCTAAGAGGCGAAGAGCTTCGTCAACAGAAATTTCATTAGGATTTATATCTTTTGGAATTGTAGCATTAATCTTATTGTGGCTGATGTAGGGACCATATTTTCCATCAAGGACTTCAATTTTACCCCCTTCACTGGGATGCTCTCCAAGATCCTTAAGTACTTTTTTCTGGGAGGCTCCACGTCCAAATCGGCCAGCTCCTTTTCCTGCTCTCTTGTCTGCAAGTAATGTCACGGCTCGATTAAGACCAATAGAAAAAATATCATCTACATTTTCTAGGTTAGCATAAGTCCCATCATGTAAAATGAATGGTCCGAAGCGCCCAAGACCTGCAACAATTGAAGTTTGTGTTTCCGGATGAAGTCCTACTTCGCGCGGTAAAGAAAGAAGCTGTAGCGCACGATCAAGATCTATAGTGGCAGAATCAATACCTTTAGGAATAGAGGAACGACGAGGTTTTTCATCTTTCGTTCCTTCCCCTAATTGAAGATACATTCCAAAGCGACCACTTTTTACAACTACTGGAAGTCCACTTTCTGGATCGAGACCTAATTCTCTTTCTTCTCCACTCTCTGCTCCTGTAGCAGCTAGCTGGCGTGTGAAGGTGCAGTTTGGATAATTACCACATCCAATAAAGGCTCCATTCTTTCCAGAAATTTTGAGAGATATGCGACCTTCTCCGCATTTAGGACAAGTACGAGGATCAGATCCATCTCCTTTGTCCGGAAAGATGTGTGGCCCAAGCATCTCGTTCAGTGCCTCAAGAACATCGCCGACGCGAAGGTCCTTTATGTCGTTGATTGAGCCAGTAAATTCCTTCCAAAAATCTCTGAGTACGCTTTTCCAGTTCAGTTTGTTGTCTGAAATCAAATCCAGTTTTTCTTCGAGACCTGCAGTAAAATCATATTCTACATAGCGCTTAAAGAAGCTCTCAAGAAATGCAATAACGAGTCGTCCCTTGTCTTCAGGGACAAGCCTCTTCTTATCAATTTTGACATAGCCTCGATCTACGAGCGTAGCCATAGTTGTTGCATAAGTTGAAGGACGACCAATTCCTAGCTCTTCCATTCTCTTTACGAGCGTTGCTTCAGAATACCGAGGGGGGGGTTGTGTAAAGTGTTGTTCAGCAGCAACCCCCCTCTCAATTAATTGGTCGCCTTTATTTAGCGGAGGAAGGCGGCGAGTATCCTCCTCTTCTGCAGCATCTTCTTTCCCTTTTTCAATCACACGGATACGGTCGTCGCGACCTTCTTCGTAAATTTTAAGAAACCCATCAAAAATAACAACTGTGCCAGTTGCGCGTAATATATACGCCTTTCCATCTTGCCCTTTCACTTCAATGTCCGCTGCTGTTTGCTCAAGTTCAGCTGAGGCCATTTGGCTAGCAAGCGTCCGTCTCCAAATGAGTTCATACAAAGCAGCTTGGCCGCTATCAAGATACTTAGCAACATCCTTTGGCCTTAAGCTTGGATCTGTTGGACGTATAGCTTCATGAGCTTCCTGAGCATTTTTTGCTTTTGTTTTATATTCACGTATAAAAGGAGCTACGTAGTTTTCTGCGAATTCCTTTTTTATCATATTGCGAATACTACTCAGTGCTTCTGGAACGATAGTAACCCCATCTGTTCGCATGTAAGTTATTAGACCAACTGTATCTCCACCTATATCAACCCCTTCATAAAGTCTTTGGGCAATCTGCATTGTCTGTTTTGCTGAAAAACCTAATTTCCGAGAAGCATCCATCTGGAGAGTAGAAGTCATAAATGGAGCATAAGGGTTTCGCTTAGCAGATTTTTTCTCAAGACTTTTAACATAATAATTTTGATTTCTTATCGCGTTCACAATAGCGTTTGCATTGGCTTCGTCTTTTATGTCGAGTTTTTTTACCGTCGTTCCATCTATAGACTGAAGACGAGCTTGGAATTCCTCATTCTTTTTTGTCGAAAGGGTAGCATCTATTGACCAATATTCTTCTGTTCGAAATGCTTCAATTTCTGCCTCTCGATCGCAAACTAAACGCAGCGCTACAGATTGTACGCGACCAGCCGATCGCGCTCCAGGTAATTTGCGCCACAAAACAGGAGAAAGGGTAAAGCCAACAAGGTAATCAAGTGCGCGACGTGCGAGATAGGCTGAGACAAGCGGTTCATCAATAGGTCTGGGTTCTTTGAGTGCTGCAAGAATGGCAGGTTTGGTTACTGCATTGAAAGCGACACGTTCAACTTCGACACCCTTTTTCAGTGCATGCTTAGCTCCAAGAACTTCAAGAATATGCCAAGAGATTGCTTCTCCTTCACGATCAGGGTCCGTAGCTAGAATGAGTTTGTCAGCTCCTTTGACGGCATCAGCTATTTCTTTGATAACTTTTCGTCCACGGGTATCTTCGACATCCCAATGCATCACAAAGTCGCGATCAGGTTCAACCGCTCCATTTTTTGCTGGTAGATCTCGTACATGCCCATAAGAGGCTATAACCTTATAATTAGCTCCAAGATATTTTTTGATTGTTTTTGCCTTGGCAGCCGATTCAACAATTAAAACATTCATAAAGACACTTTCATTTGATATAATTGCGTGGTTTTTCTACGATTGTCTCAAAAATCACAACACTTTTATGCTCTCCTCTGGGGCGCGGAACATGGTTCATGATTGTCGTGCTGTCAAATTTACTCCCTTAAAAGCCGTCGGAGTGCCGCAGTATTTTAAAGCTTGAATAATACAATAATTTATTTGATCTGCCTTTTTACGAATTATTTTCAAGTTGTTAGGGGTAAGAGTTTGCGAATTGCAGGAATTAAATTGTCGTAGTGATCAATAACAGAATTAGGTTCTAAGGTTGCAACCGGAACTTGGGTATACCCGAAGCTTACTGCAATGATTGGAATTCCGGCTGCTTTGGCCGTTGCAACATCAACATCACTGTCACCGACCATAATGGCCTCTTCCTCATTGCCTCCTGCAAGACGGATTGCTCCTTTTAAGTGGTCTGGATGCGGTTTATGAACATCGAAAGTATCTCGTCCAGCGATTGCAGAAAAATGTTGATTGATGTGAAGAGCCTCAAGTAGGGCTCGAGATAAACTTTCACGTTTATTGGTACAGACGGCTAGTCGTGCTCCAGCTGCACGCAAGGTATCAAGAGAAAGAAGCAAGCCAGGATAAGGGCGACTATCTCGAGCAATATTGACTTCATAGTAGCGAATAAAGAGCTCAAAGAGCCTGTCAACCTCTTGTTCTGTTAAAACGCGATGAGAATATCTCAGGGCTTCAATTATCATGCGTCGTGCCCCAAAACTAATCCATGGACGAAGAAGAACTTCCTCAATTGGGGAAAGACCTATATCAGCAAGAACATGGTTGGTTGCTCCCACAAGATCAGGAGCCGTATCAACAAGTGTTCCGTCAAGATCGAAAACTAGTGTGAGATTTTTCATGAAAAACTTCTATATCATGAGGTTCTGTGCAAAGAGAAAAAAAAAGTGTACGAGAAATTGGAATGCTTGGAGATTTAAGGCTACAGTATTTTTGTTCAAAATGCCCATCGCTATTTCATATTTCCTATTTCATAAGGCCTCAAGGGGGAGGTTTTAAAGTTAAAGAATGACTCTTGATATCATGAAAATTGCTGCAGCAGAGCGTGCGCTTACATATGTGGTGCCTGGAATGACGCTTGGTCTTGGAACAGGTTCTACCTCGGCATATTTCGTGGATCTGCTGGCAAAGAAAATACAAACAGGTTTAAAAGTTTTATGCGTGCCAACATCAGAAAAAACAAAAATTCAAGCTGAAAAGCATAGAATTCCCTTAACAACATTGGAAGATGTTCCATTTCTTGATTTGACGGTTGATGGAGCCGACGAAATCGATAAGGACTTGCGTCTTATAAAAGGTGGTGGAGGGGCTTTATTGAGAGAAAAGATAGTCGCCACCGCCTCTGATCGCATGGTCGTGATTGCAGATGAGACAAAATTAGTACAAAACCTCGGCGCTTTTCCTCTTCCAGTAGAAGTGGTTCAATTTGGACTTAAGTCTACTCTTAATATGATTGAAATGCTGGCTTCGGATGCTGGCTGCCAAGGCGAAATTCGTTTGCGTGTAAATGCTGATGGAACACCTTTTTGTACTGATAGCGGGAATTATCTCATTGATTGCGCATTTGGACATATCAAGGACCCTGAATCATTAGATGAAGCCCTAAAGTTTGTCCCTGGCGTTGTCGAGAATGGTCTTTTTTTAGGAGTTGCTGATCTTGTTATTATTGGCAGCCCCCAAGGGATAAAAGAACTCCATTCGTCTTACAACAGTGAGACTAGTCTTCATTGAAGTTTTGCTAGGCTAAAATTTAGAAAATATGTTCTCGAGTAATTTTATTAACTTATATCACAATACTAATTTGGGCCTCATGCTCTTTATTGATTTAATGCGAAGAGATTTTTTTAAGTTATATTTATTTTAAAAGGCGGCACCCAAGCTTTTTGAGCTCTATTTTAAATCCAGTAATGAAAACTTTTCCATTACTAACTATTCAATAATCTCAATTTAAAATGATATTATTTACTATGGAAAGATTCGATTTTGATCTTTTTGTTATTGGTGGAGGATCAGGAGGAGTTCGTGCAGCGCGCGTTGCTGCTAGCTATGGGGCAAAAGTTGGTCTTGCGGAAGAACATAGAATTGGGGGCACTTGCGTTTTAAGGGGATGTGTTCCCAAAAAGCTCATGGTTTATGCAAGTCGATATGCGGAAGAATTTAAGGATGCCCGAGGCTATGGATGGCAATTTTCTCCGCCCTCATTTAATTGGCTTCATTTTCTAAATGCCAAAAATAAAGAAATAAAAAGACTTGAAACTTTATATCGACAAGCTCTTGAAGAGGCAGGTGTTAAAATATTCATGGAAAGAGCTCAGGTTGAGGGGCCTAAATCCGTTCGTCTAAATTCAGGCAGTGTATTTTCAGCAGAAAAGATCCTTATTGCCACTGGAGGGACAGCCAACCTTGAACATAATATTTCTGGAATTGAGTACGCCATAACTTCTAATGAAGTGTTTGATCTTCAAAGGCAACCCGACAAAATCTTTATTGTTGGCGGTGGTTATATAGCTCTTGAGTTTGCTTCAATCTTTACTAGCTTTGGAACAAAAGTCACTGTGCTTACGCGAGGGGAAAAAGTTCTTCGCGGTTTTGATACTCTCTTGCGCGATGGAATAACAGACGCATTACGTATTAAAGGCGTTGAATTTATATCGAGGGATCAAATCAAAGATATAAAAGAGAAAAAAAAGCACTACCAAATTCGCACCCATTCAGGGGTAGAATGCGAAGCAGAAGAAATTTTGTTTGCCATCGGTCGACTTCCTAATACACGAAGCCTTGGATTAGAAAAAATTGGGGTAGAGCTTAGTCACGACGGAGCTATCCTTACCAATAATATTGGATGTACAAATGTTCCAAGTGTCTTTGCAATTGGGGATGTAAAAAATATAAAGAATTTAACACCTGTTGCAATAAAGGAAGGGCACGCTTTTGCCGACAGGGAATTCGGTGAGAAAAATTGGCATGTAAACTATTCGAATATTCCAACTGCTGTATTCTCGACCCCTGAGATTGGGACTGTTGGCCTCACAGAAGAAGAAGCAAGGGATCAGTTTCCCTCTATCACTATTTATGAAACGCGTTTTCGCCCTTTGCGCTCTGTTTTGACAGATCGTGAAGACAGGACGCTTATGAAAATGGTGGTTGACCAAAAAACTGACCGTATTTTAGGGATTCATATACTTGGGCCTGATGCTGCAGAAATTATTCAAATGTGTACAATTGCTCTTAATCTTGGTGCCACTAAAGCCGACTTTGACCAAACCATGGCTTTACACCCCACAGCCTCTGAGGAGCTAGTCACCTTGCGTAGTAGAAGATGAAACGTTTGAGTTTAATATCATATGATCAATGTGTTATCTTAAGATGGGAATGGTTCCTTAATGCAGCGGTTGAAGGATAAGATTGCTCTTATAACAGGCTCTGGTGCTGGCATTGGTCAGGGCATAGCAGAGCTTTTTGCTCAAGAAGGAGCCTTTGTTTATGTTACAGATATCAATGGGCATAGCGCTCAAGAGGTTGCGACAAGAATTGAAGCAAAAGGGTTCACCGCGACGTCTGCAGTAATGGATGTTTCCAAAGGGCAGGACGTTACAGCGCTCATTGGACGTATCAAAAGTGAAAAAGGACGGGTTGATGTTTTGGTTAGTAATGCGGGTTTAAACGTCAGGGGAGATTTTCGACATCATTCTGATGCTGACTGGGTGAAAATTCGAGAAGTAAATCTGGATGGGGTTGTTCGTATGGCGCGTGATTCCTTCGATCTTTTAAGACTGTCGTCGACCCCCTCTCTCATTAACATATCCTCAATTATGGGATCAAAAGGTTTGCGGCAATTGGCAGGATATTCTGCAACAAAAGGTGCAGTGGTGGCTTTGACAAAGGCCCTTGCTGTAGAATACGCCCCGTTCAAAATTCGGGTGAACGCACTTTCACCTGGATTTGTTGAAACAGCTTTGACAGAACGTGTCTTGCGCAATGAGATGTTTGAAAAATGGCTTATTGATCGTACTCTCCTTAAAAGACTTGGTACTGTGGAGGATATCGCTAAAGCAGCTTTATTTTTAGCTTCTGAGGACAGCAGCTATATGACAGGAGCTGAATTGGTTGTTGATGGTGGAATGTTAGCAGGTCTTTAGCCTTTTAAGGTTTTCTGACAAACATTACTTTACCCTCTGCCCTGACTAATGTGACTGAGTTCACATGATTGCTAGTATTTTATCAACTTTTAGATTATAAAAATATTTTGGTCCCTTTTTAATAATGAGTAGGTTAGGATTCTCTAGACCAAATTTATAAGGTAATTTTATCCAATATTTATTCCGAGGTGTTGCAGTCATGGCAGCAAACTGGTCTCCAGACAGCTGGCGTTCAAAACCAATTGTACAAGTGCCCGAATATCCCAATCCAAAGGCATTAGTGGAAGCTGAGGCTAGGTTAGCAACCTTTCCACCATTAGTATTTGCAGGCGAGGCTCGCGAGCTAAAAAAAGCTCTCGCCCAAGTTGCTACAGGACATGGTTTTTTGCTACAAGGTGGGGATTGTGCGGAAAGTTTTCTGGAACATAGGGCAGATAACATTCGGGACTTCTTCCGTATATTCCTCCAAATGTCTGTTGTTTTGACTTATGCTGGCGGTACACCAGTTGTAAAACTAGGGCGCATTGCAGGACAATTTGCAAAACCACGCTCTTCCCCAACGGAAAAAATTGGTTCAGTTGAACTTCCTAGTTATCGTGGCGATATTATAAATGGATCAGAATTTACACCCGAAGCACGTATACCTGATCCGCAACGCCAAATAGAAGCCTATCGCCAATCTGCTGCTACTCTTAATCTAATTCGTGCATTTGCTACCGGTGGATTTGCAGATCTGGATCGTGTTCATCAATGGAATATGGGCTTTGTCAAAGATAGTCCACAAGGGCACCGCTATCAGGAACTAGCGGATCGTATTACTGAGACCTTGAGTTTTATGAGAGCATGCGGAATAACGAGTGAGAATACACCTCAACTACGCACAACAAGCTTCTATACTAGTCATGAAGCCTTGTTATTAGGATATGAACAAGCCTTAACGCGACGAGATTCAACGAGCGGTGATTGGTATGCAACAAGTGGCCATATGATTTGGATAGGGGATCGTACTCGTCAGCCAGATCATGCACATGTTGAATATTTTAGGGGAATTAAAAACCCTATTGGTATCAAGTGCGGTCCTTCTCTTGAACCAGATAGTCTGTTGAGATTAATCGACATACTCAATCCCCAGAACGAACCAGGTCGTCTTACTCTTATTTGTCGTTTCGGTTATGATAAGATTGAGAAGCATCTCCCAAAACTCATTCGAGCTGTTCATAAGGCAGGCCGCTGCGTTGTGTGGTCCTCAGATCCTATGCACGGTAACACAATCGCTGCAGCCAAGGGTTATAAAACTAGACCTTTTGATCGTATACTCCATGAAGTTCGGGAATTTTTTAACATTCATAAAGCAGAGGGGACACACGCTGGGGGTATCCATGTGGAGATGACAGGGCAAAACGTAACGGAATGCACGGGCGGTGCTACAGCTATTTCGGAAGCTGAATTACAAGATCGATATCATACACACTGTGATCCGCGCTTGAATGCGGATCAAGCTCTCGAGTTAGCATTTCTAGTTGCTGAACGTATGAAACAGGAACGGCAGTTGCGTTCAACAGATGAGCCGGTTCAAGCCGCATAATAATCGTTTAGTAAAGAAGATATAGAATAGATCTTCCATAAATTTTGATGGTGCAATTCCTATATTATAAACGACTTAGTGTTGAGCACCGCAATCTAGAGTAAAGGATTTATGGTGTGCGTGTGTGTGCTTTTATTCATAGGTACAAAACCATGGCGACCAGAAATTTGAATATAACTTTCACCTTCAATATTCTTCATGCCTTCGGGATATGAGAGGTAAGGTTTTTTGTAGCGCAGAGGTAGAGGATAATCCTATTTTAAGAAAATGAAGATTATTAATTTTTTTCAATCCTCGACAATAAGAGGAGATATTGCGTAGTAGAAGTCAGAAACACTCAAGCTAAAGAGCAAGTCAATGACATTATCAAAAACCTCTTTGAAAATTGCATTCGCTCAGCTCAATTGTGTTGTGGGCGATATTGAGGGAAATGTTAGTCGCATTTTTTCTGCATATGAAGACGCAAAAAAACAGAAGGCTGATCTTATTGTCTTTCCCGAATTGTTTCTGACTGGATATCCTCCAGAAGATCTTGTGCTGAAGCCAGCTTTTCAAAAAGCAGCACAGGATGCTATTAAGAATATTGCGCGTCATTTGAGTCCGTCCACCTCAATTCTACTTGGCACAATCTGGCCTGAAGATGGGGTAGTTTACAATGCTGTTGTTTTACTTGAAGAAGGCGATGTGCGTGCCGTTAGAAAGAAAGTGGAGCTTCCAAATTATGGCGTCTTTGATGAGCTGCGTGTCTTCTCTGGAGGACCCTTGCCTAGTCCGATAGACATTAAAGGTGTACGAATTGGTGTGCCGATTTGTGAAGATATTTGGAAAGATCAGGTAGTTGAGTGTCTCAATGAATGTGGCGCAGAAATATTGATTGCACTAAATGGTTCTCCTTTCGATTGGCCCAAACCTGATCAGAGGATGAATGTCTGTGTTGCGCGGGTTACAGAGTCAAAATTACCTCTTGCCTATATCAATCTTGTTGGCGGACAGGATGAATTAGTCTTCGATGGAGCTTCCTTTGTTTTAAATAACGATTGCACTCTTGCACTTCAAATGCCAGCTTGGGAGGAAAGTTTGATTTTAACAGAGTGGACCTGTGAAAACAAAGAATGGCGTTGTCTTAAAGCAGATTGTTCCGTTTTACCAGTTGGAGAGGCCGCTGCTTATAGTGCCTGCATTTTAGGTTTGCGAGATTATGTAAATAAAAATGGTTTCCCTGGAGTGGTTTTAGGACTTTCAGGTGGTGTGGATTCTGCTCTAGTTGCTGTTATGGCTGCAGATGCGTTAGGTCCTGAACGAGTACACGCCATAATGCTTCCTTATCATTACACATCAAAAGAAAGTCTTGAGGATGCCTCGTTATGCGCTCAAGCGCTTGGCATTCGATATAATGTTGTTTCTATTATCGAGCCCGTTGAAAGTTTCAGAAAGGCCCTATCACACATTCTTCAGGGTGTCCCCTCCGATAGCACTGAAGAAAACATCCAAAGTCGGGTTCGTGGGACAAGCTTAATGGCCATTTCAAATAAACTTGGACTTATGGTTCTGACTACAGGGAACAAGAGTGAAATGTCTGTCGGATATGCGACCCTTTATGGCGATATGAACGGAGGATTTAATCCTATTAAAGATCTTTATAAAGGTGAGGTCTACAAACTTGCACGTTGGCGGAATGAAAATGTTCCCAAAATTTCAAAGTGCTCTTGCACTGAGGCAATTCCAGAACGCATTTTTACTAAGCCCCCCTCCGCAGAATTACGTCCAAATCAGAAAGATCAGGACAGTTTGCCCCCCTATGATATTCTTGATGACATTCTCTTATGCCTTATTGAGAAAGAGATGTCTGTTAAAGAAATTGTAACCCGTGGTCATCGCAAAGAGACTGTGGAGAAAGTGGAACGGTTGCTTTATCTTGCAGAATACAAGAGACGTCAAGCTGCACCTGGGGTTAAAATTTCATCACGAAATTTCGGCAGAGATCGACGCTATCCCATCACCAATCTCTTTCGAGAAAAAAATCAGCTTCGTTGATGAGTTCTTAGGGGCGTTATGAAGAGAGAGGACTTTCTTGTGTTGTGAGGTCTTAAATGGCAATGTTTCTTATAGATTTTGGTTTGCAGAAAAAATAAAATCATATTGTTTTTAGTATCTTAGAAATTGCAATTTTCGCGCTTAAACTTTTCTAAAATATTTTATCCCCATCATCATAGAGATTATATGACACCCCATCTTCGTTTTGCCCCAAGTCCAACAGGCTATCTTCATTTTGGTAACCTGCGCACTGCGGTGCTCAATTACCTTTTTGCACAAAAGAACCAGGGTTCCTTTCTTTTACGACTTGATGACACCGATAGAGAAAGATCAACGGAAGCATTTGCCGAGCAAATTCGAAAAGATCTTACATGGCTTGGATTTAAATGGAATAACGAAGTTCGTCAGTCTGATCGCACCTTACGATATCAAGAAGCAGCTGAACAACTAAAATCCATAGGACGTCTTTATCCCTGTTATGAAACAGCAGATGAGCTTGAACGCCGTCGAAAAAGACAGCTCGCGAGCGGGCGGCCCCCTCTTTATGATCGAGCAGCTTTAAAGTTGTCTAATACTGAAAGGGACCGTTTCCAAGTAGAGGGACGCGCGCCACATTGGAGATTTAGATTGTTAAACACAAAAGATAAGTATTTACTTTCACCTCAAACAACGCCTGTTGAGTGGGAAGATCTTATCCGAGGATTACAAAAGGTTGATCTAGGGTCTCTTTCAGATCCTGTTTTGATACGAGAGGATGGAACATTTCTCTATACCTTTACCAGTGTAGTTGATGATATTGATTTCGAAATTACCCATATCATTAGAGGGGAGGACCATGTAACAAACACAGGCGTACAAATAGATCTTTTTCGCGCATTAGGATCTCAACCTCCCCTATTCGCCCATCATGCTCTTCTGGCTGGGAGTGATGATCAAAAAATGTCGAAACGCTCAGGGGATCTGGCTATTATGGGCCAGCGAAATCTTGAGCCCATGTCTGTTCTAAGTTACGTTACTTTAATAGGATCTTCTGATACAATCGAACCTGTTCACACGATACAGAACCTTGTACAGCGCCTTGATCTCTCTCATCTCTCCAAGTCGATTGCACATTTTAATTTGGAGGAACTGCGGGCTCTCAATGCCCGTCTTCTTCATTCCACCCCTTTTGCGGAGGTAAAAGACAGGTTGGTAGCGATGGGCGTTTCAGGAGGGGAGACATTTTGGTTGGCAATTCGCGGAAATATTACAACGCTCGACCAGACTCTAGAATGGTGGAAGGTAGTTATAGGTCCCGTTGAGCCTAAAATTGACAATAGTTTATTTTTGAAAAAAGCAGCTGACTATCTTCCTCCTGACCCATGGACCGAAACCACATGGATGGAATGGTGTGATTCTATTAAGAAGGCGACTGGAGTCAAAGGACGAGAACTTTTTCACCCACTACGTTTAGTTCTCACGGGTTGCGACAGCGGGCCTGAATTAAAACTTCTCTTGCCTTTAATCGGGCGAACTAAAGTCCTTGCTCGTTTAAGAGGGGAAAGCGCCTAATCCAAAATATTAAGGTTCCGTAATAGTTTGTGAGGACCAGCCCGAATTCGCTGCTCCCTCAGTCTGCCCTACTGATGAATTGCTCGGCGTAGAAAGAGAGGTGGTTTGACCATTAGGAGATCCAGCTTCCTGAGTGTTAAATTCTTGCTCTTTACAGGAACATCCCTCCACATACTCTCTGCGATAGCGGAATGCATTTTGTAATTGTGAGTAGGGAATGTTTGTTCGGGCTCCGACCATTTGCTCTACAGCACCGCCTGGATTTTGATAATAATAAAGTTCTGTCGGAGCCATACATTTCGACTGACATGTATACTCATCCCGTTCAAAATGATTAGGAAGTGTAGAAAAACTGACTGGGAAATAATATCCATCACATAAACGCACGCACAAGGTGCGATAGGTTGCAAAGGGAAGGTTAGAGAAAGACTTTCCAAGACGTCCGTCGTTCGATCCGCTATCCTCTTCCCACAGACCTGAGAAAGGATCTTTTCTTTGTTGTCGTGAGGCTTGCTCAGTGTAAATAGAACCACAATTGTTTCGAGCGAGCTCGCGAATGATCTCGTCTTGATAGGATTGCCCTGAGGATGCCATAAGCTGGTTGCGCTGATTTTGGAGGTCGCCTCTTCGAAGATTTAAGCCTTCAACCTCGCGAGAAAGATCCATGCACTTTTTTGTTTTTTTCAATGTTTTGGCAAAAAGAAAATAGTCGTAACAATTTGCATTCTCAAGAGTAGATGAAGCTACCCTATACTGTTGTTCAATTTGTCGTAATTGGCTATCAATCATTGGAATGAGATCGCGCGACTTATTTCCAAATTGGCTCTCTTGTACCAACCTTTGTTCGAGTTGAAAGCAAATAGAGGACTTGGGATTTGAGAGAGGAGCTTGGGGTTCTTGGGGGTACTGTTGTTCAGCGGGTTGCTGGATTGCGGGGAGCGGGAATTGCTCTTGGGGACGTTCCTGCGGTCCAAAGATTTCCCATGGCCATTTGAATGTGTTTTGTGCCGATGCATTGGGGATGAGAAAACCTGATAGACTTAAGATAGCTAAAAAAAACACGAAGAAAGACATTCTACGTGGGACATTTTTTTTGCAGATTTTGGCTCGCTCTCTCATAAGCCTTTGTGTGACTGCTCCCTTATTATAAGCCCCTATAATGTCTTTTTTTGTAAGCTTAAGGCTATTTAACCACGATATAAGAGGAGATTTAGAAGCAAATGCGGCAGATTGAATGTTAGCAACATCCTGAAAGATGCACTCCGCTTGACGCACGCATAGACAGGTCTCATAAGCCAATATTCATCAAATATGTGTTTTAGGATAGAATATTTTTGAATATTCACACCTAAAACCCTAGGCTTACTCATGTTGTGCGAAGCGTTTATTGTTACCACACCGTTGTACAAATGGAGATGAGCCCTAAAGAAAGAGGCCCGATACCCTGTGGCGCTAAAACTTTACAATACTTTGACCCGCACTAAGGAACTTTTTAAACCGATTGATCCAAAACATGTGCGCCTTTATGTCTGTGGTCCTACAGTCTATACTTGTACGTTCTACTTATATGTT
>JBJTOZ010000245.1:0-8074 GCA_046074825.1 Hyphomicrobium sp. | reverse complement strand
AACATCCTGAATTCCGAAGAGAGTTGCGATATTAAAGAGAAAAAATGCTAGCGAGACTGCCAAAATTCTTCGATCTCGCACTGCAGCACCAAGAGGGAGTAATGGTGTGTGGAGGAGTGTAAAATTAAGGTTATTTTCTTTTTTATCCTCAGACACACTAAAAAAAATTCGGATCAGTCCACCTAAAAGCCCTGCAATAGCTCCCGAAGCGCCTATCATTGGGGCATAGAGATGCGGATGAACTAAGATAAAGCTCGCAGCAGCAAGAGCACCACAAATAAAAAAAAATAAAAGGAAACGGAAAGTTCCTATTCTTTTTTCTAAGGCACCACCAAACGCCATTAAAGACGCCGCATTAAAAATTAAGTGTGAAAGACTCCCATGAACGAAGACATATGTAAGCAACGAAGACCATTGGGCGAGACTACCGCCAGGGATATCTTGAACATACTCTGAAAATCGCAGTGGAATGACCGCCATTGTTAACAAGAAGTAAAGATCGACATCCTTTGGCAGCATCCATCGAAGCGCTGCAGTAAAAATTATCAACATCAAAAGAGTTAAAACACCAGTCGGCAGAAGAAGAACTCTATTCTCCTGATCAAAATTTGTTTTTTTATAAATTGTCACTCGTACCTTCTGTAATTAATTAAAGTCTAAAGTCGAGATGTGGCCACAATACAATGAGGTTCTTTACCAGCACCTCGTGCATTTTTTAAAATTATTTCTGTCGAATGGAAATGGCATGATTGATGCTTTTAACTCTCTTTGAATGTTTAATTTAGCGAATATCTCGGACAATGACCATATCTGTCCGATTTCAGGGAGTTTCAGTTTCAGTATGAAACATTTTATAAGCCAAAAATTGTTTTCTTATTGGAACAATCTGAGGGGTGCTAGATTTGCGCCGAGACGATTGGAAATTGATCCAGGTTGTATCGGATCGATTTTACCAGAAACATTCATTTTAGAACGCATAAGAAATGATTTTTATTCCTTTCGACTTGCTGGTTCTCACGTATGTCATTTATTGGGAAAGGAATTAAGAGGTCAAAATTTTCTTTCGGGCTGGAATAACAAAGATTATAAAACGCTACTATCTCAACTTAACGCTATATCAGTGCAAGGAGGAGCAGCGCTTTTTACATTGGAATTTGAGTGTGTTAGGGGAGAAGCACTGCTTGCTGAAATGCTGCTTCTCCCACTCTTAAATGCCGAAGTTTTTGCTGACAGGTGCATTGGTTCTTTAAGTCTTTTTGAAAGACCTGTTTGGTTGCAGCATCAGGCCTTTGTTAATCGAAAATTAACATCTGAACAGATTATTTCCATTCCATACCCCATCAAGCAGAACAGGCAAATTCCCGTTAATGAAGATATTACCCAAAGTCCTATTCGCAGGTCTCGTTTGATAATTAAGAAAAATATTACCTTTCGTGTTTTTGATGGAGATCGATTACAGAGCCCGTCTCCTCCTCGTCTTAATACTCATTAACGGTAGAATGCGCATATATAAAAAACTCATTAGGCACGAAAAAAACTATCAGCGATTAGCTATTCTTTAAGAAGCTTCGTTTCATACTGAGCCAGTTAGGTATTGGGCAGGATTAATCCAGAGGAAAATCCAGCCAAAAATTTGTTTGTTCTGGCGTATGTTATGAGTAGCCTATCCATTAAAACCGTATCGTCATCCTATTCGCAGTTGGGATATACGCAAGAGGATACTTTTCATCCTCAAAAGTTTAAAGTTACTCTGCTTGGACGCTTCATGCGTGAAACAAGAGAAGAGTATCCTTGTCGGTTAGAAGAAATCTCTCTTTACGAGCTCTCAGCAATTACCTCAATCCTACCGAAGGTGGGAGAAAAAGTTTTTTGTCTTATAGATCGTCTTGGTTTACTTGAGGGGCATGTTGAGAGGCACTTAGATAATGGATTTGTCCAATCTATCAATTTAACAAAGAGGGGACGCGGATTATTAGCCTCTCGTCTGCAGAAGTTAAGTTCCAAAGATAATTCAAAGGTCATATCTGGAGTAAGTCAGGATAGTTTGTTCTCGTCATCGAATTTGGTCGAGATCTCCTTCTGTAAAAATACAAAATCAAGATGTCTTGTGGAAGATTTATGTCTCTTCGGAGCATCCATAATCACTCAAGCAAGACCACCTATCGGTTCAGAAATCACTCTTAATCAAATCAAGAGCCGTGTTGAACATCATAACACGGATGGGATCTCTGTATCTTTTATTGACATTACAGAAGCAAGGGCGTTCCGGCGGCATTTTGATAAGGACCTGATCTTATAAATTTCAAAGTTCATTAAAATTTTTTGGTAGCGTGTCTGGAGTAATTTATGAAGTGCGTTCGTGTTGCTTTAACCACTTTTGTTGCTGGTTTAGGATCTATCTCTCCTGTTTTGGGGCAAGACTATTATCGATCTTATGAAGAAAACCTCTCTCCATTTATGCGCGTTTATGGATCTTCGCAGCCCCCGTTTGGTTTTGTAAATTTTTGCGAGTCAAATAAAAATTCCTGCCTTTCACGCGGACCAGGTGTGCGATTTGATGCAAGTCCCGAAAGTTTAAGTGATCTTGATGACGTCAATCGTCTCGTCAATAAAACAATTCAACCTGCAACAGACGAAGAAATATATGGTATTAGTGAATATTGGACCATACCTATAAAAAGAGGGGATTGTGAGGACTATGCTCTTCTTAAACAAAAAGTTCTCATGGCTCGGGGTTGGCCCTCAAGCTCTCTTCTACTTACTGTTGTTCGTGATGAAAAAGGTGAAGGTCATGCCGTTTTGACTGCCCGAACAACTCAAGGGGATTTTATTCTCGATAATAAAACTAATGAAGTTCGATTGTGGATCCGATCACCTTATCGATTTGTGATGAGACAATCCTATTTAGATCCAAAGGTTTGGGTTTCTCTTGACCCTCAAGAAGGGTCTACTCTTCCATCTTTAGCAGGCTTTAAACAGCATCCTTAACTTAGTAAAAGTATAAAACGTTTAGGTGCAATTAGCTCAATTCGAAAATCCACTAAAGAGTCTTACTTTTATGAGGATTTGAGAGAGGTGATATAACGTTTCCAATTTGCTACATATCTTGCCGAAGAGGCTCTCAGCCGTTCTGATTCTTCCTTCGATAATTCTTTAACAATTTTTCCTGGCGATCCAAGAACCATTGAACGAGGTGGAATAATTTTTCCCTCGGTTATGAGAGTGTGAGCTCCAATGAGCGACCCTTCACCAATCCGAGCTCCATTAAGAATGATTGATCCGATACCAATGAGACACCCTTGACCGATAGAGCACCCATGTAACATCACAAGATGGCCGATGGTGCATTCTTCTCCTATATCAAGAGGAAAGCCA
Organism: Hyphomicrobium sp.; assembly: GCA_046074825.1. Taxonomy (GTDB): domain Bacteria; phylum Pseudomonadota; class Alphaproteobacteria; order Rhizobiales; family Hyphomicrobiaceae; genus JAGVSR01. The sequence continues at coordinate 4,699 of JBJTOZ010000245.1, read as the reverse complement.
GGATCTGTATGAAGAACGCAGCCATCTTGAACATTGGATTTTGCCCCAACACGAATAAGTTCATTATCTCCGCGTAAAACTGCATTGAACCAGATACTAGCATCTGTGCAGATTTCGACTTTCCCTAGGAGTGTTGCTGAAGGCGCAATCCAGTACTTACCATCTGTTGGTGTTTTAACAACCTCGCCCCCTAATTGATAAGTTGTCATATTCAAAATTGGGTAGGTTTCATGAATTACCTTCTAAATCGATATCTAGTATGGCCATTTGAAACTGATAAGATAATTCTCCATCTTCTTCTTCTCGATAGAGTACGGCCACAAACTCTTCTCCAATATAGACCTCTGCGCTATCATCCTTTTTAGGTCGAGGCCTAACGGTGAGATCCTTCGTCCCAAAAGTCTTACGAAGATAAGCCTCAACTTTTGAAATTTCTTCTTTTAACAATTTTTATCTCCGCTTTTTACATCTTCTAAACTAGAACTTCTTCTCTTATAGTCCACTATAGTCGTCAGGGCTAATAATTTGTTCCATGCTCCGTGCAGGCTCTTGCGAAGTAGCACGACCAACAATTTTGGCAGGGACACCTGCGACTGTCATATGCGGAGGAACATCATTAAGAACGACGCTTCCAGCTGCGATTAACGCCCCATTTCCGATATGAATGTTTCCTAATATTTTTGCACCAGCTCCAATGAGAACCCCCACACCTATCTTAGGATGACGATCTCCAGTTGCTTTTCCACTTCCTCCAAGTGTTACTGCATGAAGGAAAGAGCAATTGTCACCGACAACTGCTGTTTCCCCTACTACAAAGCCAGTTGCATGATCTATCATTATACCACGCCCAAAACGAGCCGCGGGATGAATATCTGTCGCAAAAATCTTTGAGGATTGACTTTGTAAATAAAATGCAAAATCTTTTCGTCCTTGACGCCAAAGTTCGTGAGCAAATCGATGTGTAACAAGAGCGTGAAATCCTTTAAAGAATAAAAGAGGTTCTAAGTAACGTGTGCAGGCAGGATCTCGATCTAAAACGGCGCTTAAATCTGCACGAATTGAAAGTGAGAGATCCGGTTGGCTATTCATGACTTCCTGAAATGTCTGAAGTATAAGGCCGGCATCAACGTCAGAATGGTCTAATCTTTGCGCAACACGATGCGCAATTGCATCCTCGAGACGTCTGTGATTTACAACAGTTGCAAATATAAAACCCGTCAATGCAGGTTCTGATCCCATTGCTTCTTCAGCTTCTTTAAGAACTTGCGTCCAAATAGGGTCTGCCGATAATGGAGAAGTATTTAACTTTCCTCGCATTTTGTGTCCGGTTTGGAGAGCCTTTCGATCTTGCTCACTCTGCGATTTTGAGGCGGACATTTCTTATTCCCTAAAAGCTATGTAAATTTATTTCATCTAAATATAATACGGTCATGTTTAAGATGGGATTGTATCAATTTTTTCTATCTTATTTCCTATCCTAAAAGGAAATAGTATCAAATTAAAGTAGAACCTTTGAGTTGGATTTCATAAAGTCAATTTCCAAAATTTCTTATAAGACGATTATTGAATTTTATTATAACTTTCCTTTTGGATCTATAAAAAGATCTCGTTTTAATTGCAATATCTATGATTTGAAGAAATCTCCATATCTACAAAACAAAGGAAAATAAAATACTATGGATCAAAATATACCAACTTTACGTTTCGATAAAGCTGGGCCATTAGCGTACTTAATTATAGACAATAAAGAACGTCTTAATGCTCTCACACGTTCTATGTGGAAGACGTTACCACGTCTTCTAAAAGAGGCTGATGCTGATCCGCAAATTAAAGTCATTCTAATGCGAGGCTCTGGGCACGAGGCCTTTTCAGCTGGTGCTGACATCTCTGAATTTGAAAAAAACCGAACAGGAAAAAAAGTTAAGGACTACGATGCTTTAAATGAGGCCGCTTTTAAGGCTCTTTATCATGTATCAAAGCCAACCATAGCTCTTATTGAAGGGTATTGTTTTGGGGGTGGACTTGGTCTTGCTATCTCTTGTGATTTACGATTTGCAGAAGAAAATGCTGTCTTCTCTATTCCAGCTGCTCGATTAGGTCTTGGTTATCCTCCAAGAATGGTTCGCGCACTAATCTCTGTTCTTCCGCCTCCCCGCGCAAAAGATCTTCTTTTTACAGCACGAAAATTAAAAGCTCATGAGGCCCATGCGTTTGGATTAGTCAACAATGTATTTCCTCTCTCTATATTTAATGAAGAAACACTTAAAATAGCAAAGCAGATTTCAGAAAATGCACCCTTGACCATTAAAGCCGCGAAGGCAGCTATTAATGAACTTACCTTGAGACCAGAAAAACCAAATATCAAAGTCCTAGAGAAATTAGTTACTAAGTGTTTCTCAAGTGTAGATTATTCCGAGGGAAGACAAGCTTTTATGGATAAAAGAAAGGCGCATTTTCTTGGACGATAAACTTCAAAAGAAAGCAGCATCTTTATTTATTCCTTTTTTATTACTAGGGCTCTTTTCAAAGGCGAATGGTCAAGAGGCAAATTCACTCCTCAATAGATGCTGGCCATCCTCCAATCTAGCTGAAAAGATTGGCGAAAAGAAATTCATTTATCACAATCACACTTTTGATGCCCCACCTTCATCAAAAGATAATTTTCTGTCCGCTCAGATAATACCTCAAAATTACAGAGGTCCGATCCGTCGTGTCCATCTCCATTCCGAAAAAAAACTTCTCGCACTTACCTTTGATTTATGCGAATTATCTGGTGAAATTGCTGGTTATGATGCAGCACTTATTCAGTTTTTAAGAGAACAGCAAATCAAAGCTACTTTATTTGCGGGAGGCAAATGGATGCGTTCTCATTCTGAAAGAACGCATCAATTAATGGTAGATCCTTTATTTGAAATCGCAAACCATTCTGAAACGCATCGCAATCTCAGACTTTTAAAAAATAAAGCTCTGACTGATCAAATACTTGATCCTGAATACACATATGACGCTCTGCGATCTGCTCTCAAGTTCAATCAGTGCATACGAGAAAATGATCCGATGCTTGAACAAGTTTCCGAAAAAATGTCTCTTTTTCGTTTCCCATTTGGTGCTTGCAATGAAGAGTCAATTAAAGCCGTCAACAATGCAGGTTATTTTATTATTCAATGGGATGTTTCAACTGGGGATCCATCAAAAAAGCAATCAGCAAAGGCTATCGCCGAGACGATACTGAAAGCTAAGCCCGGATCTATTATCATTGGACATGCCAATGGGCATGGGTATAACACTGCCGAAGGTTTAAAGATCGCACTCCCTGAATTAAGGAAGAGAGGTTTTGATTTTGTTACTGTGAGTGAACTGTTAAAGGAGGGCGTTCCTGAAATATCCCAATCTTGTTATGATAGACGTATTGGCGATACTGACAAATATGATACTTTCTTTTCAAACCGAGAAAAAAAGTCACTCAATTAATGACAAGTCAAGAATGAGTAAAAAAAAAGCTGTCCTTTCCACATACAATTTTTCTTTATTCAGACACGATCCTACACAGGCTGTTTTAGGTCTCATTCCTCAATCGGATTTCTCGCAGCTTGGACGTCATTTTGCTCATCTTGATCCATGGGCGCGTTTGGGGATTAAGGCTGAAGCACTAGCAGATTATTTTAGTGAATGTGAAGAAAATGCGCCTCGTTATGCTATACTCATCGCTGACGAAGTTGCTGGAATAGTTGGTCTTAAATTAAATTGGTTAAAAGGGCCCTATCTTCAGTTTCTTGGTTTACTTCCACAACATCAACGTTCCGGCTTAGGCACAGCGGTTCTCCTCTGGTTGCTAGAGGAAGCTCGCCGTCATTTAGATCACAATGTTTGGGTTTGTGCATCGGCCTTTAACACACAGGCGCTGAAGTTTTACGAAAAATTTGGTTTTGTTCGGGTTGCGCATCTAGAGGGATTGGTATCCTCTCAAGAAGACGAGGTTCTCCTACGTCTTCGGATATAGATGGGAGAGTATCAAACGTAACGCAAATGTCCTTTAAGCTGATTAGCCTACACGACGAAATAGAAAAATTTAACATAAAATTTTATTCTGAGAAGAGTAACGTGCTCGTCCCATGCTATGATGCTGCGGGTGTGAATAAAATTTACCTGTCAAGATAAATATTTTCATTATCAGATTTGCAATGCAAAAATTCCATACATTTCCGTGCGAGATGTTCTTATTAAATTGTGAAATGTCAAATTTATTTTGCTTTTTGGCCATTTTTCTTGCGGTGCAAAATAAGATGGCCTTGCTGAAAAGGGAATTCTCTTTCAGATTCCATTTTCAAAATAAACTTTTGTGAATTTGATATCGTCTCTTTAAGGTAATAACGCGCGTCAAGAGAGTATAAATGTCTGTACGATTACATTTTGCAGCTGTGTGTCTGTCTTTTGGTTTTATAGCAGCCATTATTTTTGGGTGGATATAGGAAAGTCACTTTGTTCTGAATTCGCATCTGCTCTTAATAGTTTTTTTCCCAAACGATGATCTGCATATTCCCCCTTAATGATTGAGCTGGCGTGCACAACCCAAATAGAGGTGTTGTGCTTTAATTCTGAGTAGGAATACTTGTGCTCATTCGAATAACAGTTAAGCTACTTTTGACTGAGCTGAATTCGTATCGTAGTTGAGAATAGGAGAAAGCCAGCGTTCTGCTTC
>JBJTOZ010000244.1:0-7888 GCA_046074825.1 Hyphomicrobium sp. | reverse complement strand
AGCCTTGAAAATCCAACGGAGCCGAAGATCCTTTGGAAATATGAACCAAAGCAAGATCCATCAGTTATTCCAGTTATGTGCTGTGACACCGTTAACCGCGGTCCACAGGTAGCTGGCAATACCCTGATTATGGGTCTCGCTGATACCACACTTGTTGCTCTTGATACAGCAACAGGTAAAGAAAAGTGGAAGCAAGTGAACGGCGATCCTAAGAAGGGTGAAACGTACACAGGTAACCTTATCATCATCAACGACAAAGTTATTATGGGTATCTCAGGCGCTGAGTTCGGCGTTCGTTGCCACGTAACAGCTTATTCTCTTGCTGATGGTAAGAAGCTCTGGCGTGCATACTCCATGGGTCCTGACTCTGATATCCTCGTCGATCCAGATAAAACCATGTCACTCGGCAAGCCCGTTGGCAAGGATAGCTCTCTGAAGACCTGGACAGGTGATCAGTGGAAAATCGGCGGTGGCTCTACATGGGGCTTCTATGCTTATGATCCAGATGCGAACTTGTTCTACTACGGAACAGGCAACCCATCCACATGGAACCCAGCACAACGTGCAGGGCCGGATGGTAAGCGCATCGACCAGAAGTGGTCTATGACCTTGTTCGCACGTAATCCTGACACCGGCGTGGCAGCCTGGGCATACCAGATGACCCCGTTTGATGAGTGGGATTATGATGGCGTGAACGAGTCGATCCTCACCACACAGAAAATTGGTGGTTCAGATCGTAAGGTTCTCACCCACTTCGATCGTAACGGTTTCGGCTATACTCTTGATCGTTTGAGCGGCGAACCACTCGTAGCTCAGCCATACGACGAAGATCTTAACTGGTCTTCTGGCGTTGATCTCGACAAGAGCAGCCCAACCTATGGTCGTCCGAAAGTTCTCGATGCTAAGTCGACTTTCGTACAAGGTGCTGACGTGAACACAAAGAACATCTGCCCTGCCGCCCTTGGCTTCAAGGATCAGCAGCCAGCTGCGTATTCTCCGCAGACAAATCTGTTCTACATTCCCGTCAACAACGTTTGCATGGACTACGAGCCCTTTAAGGTCTCTTACACGCCTGGCCAACCCTACGTTGGTGCAACGCTGTCCATGTTCCCACCACAGGGCAAAACCAACACGGGTCACTTCACCGTATGGGATGGCGCCGCAGGGAAGATTGTTCATCAGCATGATGAGCCCTTCTCCGTGTGGTCTGGTGTCCTCACAACAGCTGGTGGCCTTGCTTGCCACGGGACGTTGGATGGCTACTTGAAGTGCCGTGATGCTAAAGATGGTAACGAGCTGTTCAAGCATCGTCTCCCATCTGGCTCTATCGGTAACGTGTTCTCCTATGCTATCGGTGGCAAACAGTACATCGGCCTGTACTCAGGCGTTGGTGGCTGGGCTGGCATCGGTCTCGCAGCAGGTCTCGACAAGCCAACCGATGGTCTCGGAGCTGTTGGAAACTATGCGGGTCTGAAGTCGTACACCGACCTCGGCGGAACGCTGACAGTCTACTCTCTTCCATAATTGGGAGTTGAGAAGATTAAGAATGAGGCCGGCGTGGAATTCTACGCCGGCCTTATTTCTTAGTGTTAGAATAAAGCTTCTATGATCTGAGGAAACTATTGATTTCGTAAAGAATAAAAATCTTTATCCAAGTTACATTTATTTCCAAAATTTAAAAAAGAATTAGTAGTAAGTTTGGTAAAAAAATAATTATAAGTTACCTGATTTTAAATACTATCTTTCAAATAGGGGTTAGAAGTGAAGAGACTTAAATTGATTTTAGCCTTGCTTGCAAATGTAAATTTCCTAATTTTTGCTTTTTCTGCTGTTCATGCAGCCGATAGCGACAAGAGTCCTCTCCCAGATCCAGCGCGCCACAAGGCAGCCCAAGATGGAAAAAAGTTTGAAGGGGGACGATGGGTTCTACCCGATGGTTCACCAACGTATGATGTTGTTCGTGATACCGCCAATACAGACGTTGTAAAAAAAGTAGACTGGATGACCTATTCTGGTTGGAGACGCTATCATGCTGAATGCCATGTGTGTCATGGTCCAAACGCAGAGGGGTCTACTTATGCTCCTGCCTTGAAGGATTCCCTAAAAAATATGGACTACGCAAAGTTTCTGCAAGTTGTTGCAGGTGGTCAGGTTCGCGACCTTGGTGGGGGTTCGAAAAATATCATGCCGGCTCTTGGAGACAATAAAAATGTTATGTGCTACATTGATGACCTTTATGTTTACTTGAGAGCCCGTTCTACAGACGCTTTGCCTGGTGGACGAATTAGTGCGGACCAAAGAGAAGATAAATCTAAGGAAGCTGGTGAAGCAGAAAAAACTTGTCTTGGTGATCAGTAGTAGGTTCAATTCTCACTCTGTTTCCTATCAGCGATTTTCCTTGTAATAGGGGAATCGCTGATTTTTTTTTAAATTTCGAAAATTTTATCCTACATGACAAGATCTTCACGTGCACCCACCTGTATTGAGTTATATAATTATTAGCTTGATTATATGCACCGCACACTCAGTAATGAACATTGAGTGGTTCATTTAATCCAAACTAATAGCTATCAAAAAACATCCCTAGGATTTTCAAAAAGTGCCATGTTAAAAAAAACTCACCTCTTCTTGCTAGCAGCTTTTATATCCTCAGCAACTTTCAATGCTATAGCAGCCGATGGCAATCTTGCTGATGCTGTGAATAGAAAAGTTCTTAGAGTGTGTTCAATTCCAGAAAATATGCCTTACTCTAATGATAAAGGTGAGGGTTTTGAGAATAAAATTGCAGAAATTATAGCGGATGAGCTCAAAATACCTGTCGAATATACATGGTATCCAGGAGGGTATGGTCTCATTCGCAGAACGTTAGCAGCCAAAAGATGTGATCTTGTCTTGGGAACTGTGCAAGCTGATGAATACACTCTCAATACTAATCACTATTATCACACTACATACGTTATGTTTTATAAGAAGGGGGGGGCGCTTGAAGGGGTGACTTCTTTCTTTGATCCAAAACTCAAAGGAAAAAAAATCAGTAATCAAGGAGGTCCTATTGGAGATCAACTTGCAAAAGCTGGATTGATGCCCGACGCAAAGTCCTATCTCATTAATGTGGATCGTCGCTATCTTAATCCTGAACAGGATATTATCGATGATGTTCTGAAAGGGGAAATTGACGTTGGAGTTCTGTGGGGACCTTTCGCAGGATGGTTTCTCAAACCTCATTTAGATAAACTGACGGTTCATCCCATTACAGAAAATGTAGAGGGCACTGCTAAGGTGGATTATCGGATAACAATGGGTGTACGTGCGAACGAGTCAAATTGGAAAAAACAACTTAATGAAATTATAAAGAAAAGACAAAATGACATAGACGCTGTCTTATTAAGTTATAATGTACCTATTCTCGATGAAGATTTAAAACCTATTACTACTGCGAGAAAATGATCTCATCGTTACAGTTCGTTTTTAATTTAGCGCTAAATAAAACTTCAATAAGTATTTTAAAATGGCGAGCTTATGCTCGCCATTTTTATATATTGCTAAGGCCTATCCTTTTTTTTCGAAATTTTCTTATTTTTAATGGTCTTCTTATTTTTTTTTCTCTCGCCCCTTGCTCTCAAACAGTGAATGGAAGTGCTTCAAAAGTCTCTGATTGGCCCCCTGAGCCTGCAGATTATCGTCAGGATGATTATAGATCTTTAGTCCCTAAAACACTAAAAGGAGCAAAAGTAATAACGTCAAATGAGGCTGAACAATTGATTGCTGACCGTTCTGTAATTTTCATTGATGTCTATCCGAGATCTCCAAAACCAAAGAATCTCCCACAAGGTACTTTATGGAGAGATACGCAACATTCAACCATAGAAGGCGCCCATTGGATGCCGAATGTAGGGTATGGTGTGCTTTCTTCTGACATCGAAACTTATTTCAAAACCCGCCTTGAAAAACTTACTGATCACAAGAAAAATTGCTCTCTAGTCTTTTTATGTCAGAGAAACTGTTGGATGTCCTGGAATGCTGCAAAAAGAGCAGTGTCTTGGGGATATACATCTGTCCATTGGTTCCCAGACGGAACTGATGGATGGATGATGTTGGGAAATTCTCTTCAAAGCGTTGATCCAATGCCATAATGCCATGAGCTCAAATTATTTAAAATGTTGTTCCCGTTTTCTGGTCACATAATATAATTTTCATTTAAATTATAAGAATGTAGAGCAAAATTATAATTGAGAATTAATTAATATTTTATTTGATCATTAATTCTTGAATGTGCCGGGTAAGCTCATAGAGACGTTCTTCTATAACTGCGGGAAGTTCGCATGCGATAGGAATATTTGCTTGGCGCTCCTGAAAAATTCGCCCTGCCCAGTACAGTTTATCTTCTTCAGGACTTAAAGGTTCTGCTGCAGTATCATCAACAACGATATCTCCTTTCAGTTTAGCAATATCCACGCCTTGTTTTTCAAGTTCCTCAGCGCGAGCTTTTTGGGATCTTTGATATTTTTCTATTCCGTTAATGACACTTCTGCGTTGCGTATTTATCGTATCAAAAATTGCCGCAAAAAGTTTAGCCATTTCATTATTGCGTGAACTTTCAGGAAATGATTTCGCGTAGTCGTCAATTGCGGCAAGCGCTTTGGTAATCGGAACGCGACGAGAAGCTAATTTTGTAACAAGAACAGAAAGCTTTTGATCCGATGCCCAATTTTTAAATTCATCAAGAGGAGGGCCATTCCAGATTGCAGAAACAGAAAGGTTCTCAATTTTTTTTTGAACACATGGCCAGTCTGGATTGTTGGGATCTCCTGCAGCAAGCACAGGAGGCACCACAAAGTAAACAAAAAATGTAAAAACAAAAACTATTATACGCATAAGCATTATCACCTATTCCATTTTGACGTTCTAATAATATTTCAAATTAAGATTTAGGGTGCATACAAAAAAACTAACCCCCGCCGCCAGGACCACCTCGGCGAGCAATAAGCCCTTTTGAAGGGTTATATGCAAAGATTGCCCCTCCAAGAAATAAAAGAGTGCATCCGATCACTACACAAATATGTGTGAGGTCAAGAAGTTCTCCTGAAGAGAGGGGATACAATACACCCTCTAAGCTCACTCCTGCTTGTGCAGGTGTCTGAGTTGGATCAATTCTTGCGCCAATTTCGGAATAAAGAGCAAAACGTATAAGTTCAACAGCATGACTAAAAGGGTTAAATCGAGCAATTTCGTACAGAAGTGGGCTCCCCTCCTTTATACGCCAGAGAGGGTATAGTGCTGAGGAAGCAAAAAACATTGGAAAAATTACGAAATTCATAACTCCTGCAAAATTCTCAAGTTGGCGAATTAGGGAGGACATAAGCAGTGCTAAAGCTCCAAGCATAAGTCCTGAACAGACAAGCGCAGGAAGAACAGTAATATAACCAATCCAAGGGGGTTCAATTTCCCAGAAGTATGCAATCAATAAAAACGTATAGGCTTGAATGACGGCAACAGCCACACCTCCAACAAGCTTAGAAAAGAGAAGAAAGGAACGGGGAAATGGGGCAACAAGCAATGTTCGCATTGCTCCTGTTTCACGATCATAGACCATTGATAGTGAGGACTGCATTGCATTAAAAAGAAGGATCATTCCTACAAGACCAGGGGTGATAAATGATTCATAGAGAACGTATGTTGTGTAGGGAGGTATAATAGAAACCCCAAGAACCTGACGAAAACCAGCAGCAAAAATAAACAGCCATACAAGAGGGCGAACAAGGGCTGAAAAAAAACGCTCTCTTTGATAAAGAAAACGAAGCACTTCTCTCCAAACAATCCCCTTAAAGCAGGCAAGATATCCGCTAAAACTATGTCGTTGTATTTTTATGTCGTGATTATCTGCCGAGGAGGACATTTTAGGCCGCCTCCCCAATTTCAGATGTTCCAGTTATGGAACGAAAAGCTTCTTGTACATTTGGTTGGCCAGTTGTTTGAAGTAAATTGGGCACTAGACCCGAAAATAGAATTTTTCCGCGGTGTAACACAACGACATTGTCACTTTCTTTTATTTCGTCAATCAAGTGTGTTGCCCAGAGAACTCCAAGTTTTTCCCGTTTAACAAGCCCACGAACAATAGAAACAACACTTTCTCTGGAGCCGATATCAAGACCAACTGTTGCCTCGTCCAATAAAAGAAGGCCAGGCCTATGAAGTAACGAGCGGGCTATTTCAACTCTTCGTGCTTGCCCACCAGATAAATTACGCACTTTTTCATGTGCTCTTTCCTGAAGACCAACTACTAACAATGCCTCTTCTGCGCGCTGTTTAGCTTCAGCTTTTGGAATACCATGCAAAGCAGCGTGATAAATCAAATTTTGATGGAGTGTTAAATCTCCATCTAGTGTTCTGCTCTGAAATACAACACCAAGTCCTTGAAGTGCAGATGTCGGTTTGCGGCGAACGTCATATCCAAGTATGCGGATTTCACCTGTCACATTATCATAGAGCCGTGTCACAAGAGCAAAAAGGGTCGATTTACCTGCTCCATTCAGTCCAAGAAGGACAGTGAATGCGCCTTGAGGAACTAAAAGAGAAACATTATTGAGGACTTTCTTGTCTCCAAAACTATGACTGACGTTGTATACGGATAGTGCTGCTGTTGTAGTATTATTCATACTTTTCACAATAATATAATTTAATCATGGCTCAATATAAAATGAGATACGCAAGCAGGATGCTATTAATTCTGCTTTCTTTCTCAATTTATAGATATAATTGAAGTTGTCTAAGCTTAATTTTATTCGAGAGAAGAAACCACACCCCAAGGATAACGTCCAGTTTTAATAGACTTCAGTGGTTTTTCAGATTCCACATCAATAACTGTTACGTCATTTGATGTGCCATTTGTTGTAAAAAGAAGTTTTTTGTCAGGAGTTAAACCTATGTTCCATACTCTTTGACCAACCAAAATGTACTTTTCTACTTTATAGGTTTTGGCATCAACAACAGCCACGCGGTTTGCGGGGCCTAGTGCAACAAATGCTTTAGAACTGTCTTTATTAAATTGGATGCCAACAGGTTGGATTGCATCTTTAGTTATGCCTTGAATTTCAAAATTTATTTTCCCTTTAATCTTACGATCTGCCGGATTAATAATAGTAACTGAACCACCTATTTCAGCGCTTACCCAGACTTCAGATCCGTCATCCTTGTACATTGCAACACGGGGGCGATTATCAACCAAGACGTTGTCGAAGTTCTTGTAACCATCCGTGGTAATGAAGTGAGCCATATTGGTTGTCTCTGAGGTATTTACGAGAACTTTGCCATCTGGACTCATACCCATGCCTTCGGGCTCAACGCCGACTGGAATGTCAGTGATGAGTGTCCCTTTTTCGATATCGACTACAGTAACAAGATTATCGTCCTCATTTGAAACATAGAGAGGATTTCCTGATGTGTGGAGTATTGGAAGTTCAGGATCAGGACCTGATGGTAAATCTTTTACCCATTTAAATGTTTTTGAATCAAAAACTTGAATGCGATTGTCATCACTCGTGCATACAATAACCCATTTCCCATCTTTAGAGAGAATTATACCACGAGGTCTGTTTCCAACCTGTATCGTGTGAATGACTTCAAGCTTTTCACTATCTATAACGCTTACAGTATTTTCTTTTTCATTCGATACAAATATTTTGTAAGCTTGTGCAGGAAAAGTGTACGACAACATTACAATTGTCATTAGGCCACAAATATATCTAAACATTCTTAAACTATTCACGGTAAAACCTTTCTGCGTATTTATTATATCATTCGTTAAAAATGCCTAAGTGGATCACTTTGTTGGATATTTACATTTTGTTTCAGGCTTATCTATTCCAAGAGTATCAAGCTCGGTAAATTG
>JBJTOZ010000243.1:0-3457 GCA_046074825.1 Hyphomicrobium sp. | reverse complement strand
CCAACTTCTACAGCTGTGGATCCGCTATCTGAAAAGAAGACATGCTGAAGGTTTTTGTCTTTTAGGCTCTGATGGACAAGTTTAAGCAGCCGTTCTGCAGTCTCCTCTGCAGCATTGTGGGTAAAGCCAGCAAAAATCACTTGGTCAAGTGTTCTTGTTTGTTCCTGAATAGCTTCCATTATCGCGGGATGACGGTGTTCGTGCGTTACGACCCACCACGATGAAATGCCGTCAAAAATTCTTTGTCCTTTGTCAGTTATTAAGTATGCCCCTTTAGCGCTTTTCACCATAATACTGTCGGGAGCTAGGGCATGTTGCGTAAACGGATGCCATATTGGTGAATGTTTCACATAAAATCCTTCTCAGAAAAATGAGATCTAAAAGCCTCTTGCAGGCTATTAGTATTTATTTCAAGCAGTGGCGGAAGACGGCCTAGGTAACGAGCCTGCCCCATTTGGCAAATTGTCTTTTGTGTGTCGCTATTTTCTTCTCCTATAAAAACAATCCCATGCAAGGGGATGTTTCGACTTCTGAGAGCAGAAAGAGACAATAAGGTATGGTTGATAGTTCCGAGTTTAGTTCTTGCAATAAGAATAACTGGAAACTTCCAGATTGCATAAAGATCAATTTGTAAGAAGGAGCGGGTTAAAGGCACCATAAGTCCTCCCGCCCCCTCTATTATGAGAGTGCCTTTGACGATTGGTGGTTTTAGTGAATTGCAGTCTATACTACGCCCTTCGAGTTCAGCAGATCTGTGGGGGGATAATGCTGCTGAAAGGCGGTATTTTTCCTCTAAAATATGATTACTTGGTATATTTGAAAGCTGCGCGACGATTTCAGTGTCGGTATGTGATAAACTTCCGCATTGAATAGGTTTCCAATAGTACCCTTTAATTGTGCCAACAAGAGCAGAGCAAAATATTGTCTTTCCTACATCTGTATCGGTACCACTCACAACAAAAATCTTTGTCACTAAAATACGCCTCTTTGTTGTTTTTCAAATTCTCTGATCAATGAGGTGATATCTTCGCTCGTTGCATTTAGCGTGAGTGATACTCGCAACCTTGCCGATCCCTCTGGTACTGTTGGGGGGCGAATTGCTCTAACGTCAAATCCAAGTTTTTGTAAGTTTTTTGATATTAGCAGGGCTCTTGTGTTAGATTTTAAAATGATGGGTTGAATTTGTGTTTCGGTTCCAATCAGATTACACCGATTTTTAAATTCTTTTCTAAAGTGTTTAATTCTTTCAAAAAGGGCAGTTCGTAGTTCTTTTTTTTCTGAGACGATTTTTAAAGCTACGCGTACAGCTGCCGCGATAAGTGGTGAGGGAGCTGTGGCATAAATAAAGGGTTTGGCGCGGTTTATGAGAAAATCTCGAAAATGACGCGGCGCTAATATTAAAGCTCCCATGACACCCAGAGCCTTACCGCATGTGTGTAGAGAAATGACATGCGGCAGTCCCTCTAGAGTGTGACCTAGCCCTTGTCCCTTTGGGCCAAAAATCCCTGTTGCATGAGCTTCATCCAAAACCAACATTGCATCATAACGTTGAGCAAGGTTGTTAAAACTTTCTAACGGAGCCGTATCACCTTCCATGGAGTAGATAGTTTCCAATGCTATCCAAACTTGCCCTTTATGCCCTTTTTTTCGCCATTTCAGAATGTTTGTTTCAAAAGCGTCTAAGTTATTATGAAGAACAGAAATTCCCTCAGCATTGCCCATCTTAATTCCCTCACGACTGCTTGCATGTATGAGTTCGTCATAAAGGATGAGATCTCCGCGCTGTGGTAAACAAGAGAAGATAGCTGTATTAGCTGCAAAGCCGCCCCCCATAAATAGACAACTTTCAGCACCAAAGAAGCCTGCTGCTTCCGCCTCGAGACACTCATGCTCTGGTTTATTTCCTCTCAACAGACGAGATCCGCCCGCCCCAATGGGTACACCTCGTTCAAGGGCCTCTAAGATTGCGTCACTTAGTTCAGTGGAGGTGCTTAAACCAAGATAATCATTCGAGGAGAAATCTATCCCTAGCTGAGGAGTAAGTACTCGCAACCTGTTGCGAGTATTAAGAGCTTTTAGCGCGCGCTCGTACCTATCTTGCATGCTTCATCTCGAGCAACCTCAGATTGAGAGCGAGGTAATTTAAAGGGCCTGATGCCAAGTTTATTTAAAAGTTCTGCATCCCTATTTTGCTTTGGGTTATCAGCTGTTAGAAGAGTATCCCCATAAAAAATTGAGTTTGCTCCTGCAAAAAAGCATAAGGCCTGCATTTCGTCACTCATGTCTTTCCGTCCAGCAGACAGACGTACAAAAGATTTTGGCATGATAATTCTTGCCGTTGCAATAACTCTCACAAACTCTATTGGGTCAATCTTATCCTTGCTCTCCAGAGGAGTCCCAGGGACGGAAATTAGCATATTAATTGGTATACTTTCAGGATGTTCAGATAGGTTTGCAAGTGTAGCTAACATATCAACACGATCATTTTTTGCCTCTCCCATTCCTAGGATTCCACCACAGCAAACTTTTATGCCTGTATTACGTACTCTTTCGAGGGTGTTTAACCGGTCTGAGAATTTGCGAGTTTGAACGATCTCAGGATAAAAATGTTCTGACGTGTCAATATTGTGATTGTAGTAATCCAAACCAGCTAAGTGTAGCTGCTCAACTTGTTCTTGGGAGAGCATACCCAAGGTCATGCAAGTTTCTAAACCCAATTCTTTTACGCCTTTTATCATTGAAATAATATTAGGCATATCACGAGCCTTAGGCTCCCTCCAGGCAGCCCCCATACAGTAGCGAGTTGCGCCACTTTCTTTAGCCTTGCGTGCCTCATCAAGAACCTGAGCTACATCCATTAGTTTTGAAGGTTCAATACTAGTTTTATGATGCGCGGACTGGCTGCAATATCCACAGTCCTCAGCACAGCCACCAGTTTTGATGGAGAGAAGTTGGCTTAACTGGATCCGATTTGGATTAAAATATTTTCTGTGTACGGTTTGGGCGATAAACAAGAGATCATTAAATGGTTTGTCATGAATCTCTAAAACTTCTTCATGTTTCCAATCGTGTCGGATGGAACTCTCTTCAAGAGAACCTTGAGCTAGTTGATTTGATGATTTCACAGAAACAAATTCTCCGTTATAAAAGCTATGATGGCTTGATACACTCTCTTTCTTAAAATTCAACCACAAGATGTTATCAATTGGATTATCACAACGGTAAAAAGCAGAATGTAAAAAGCGAATTTATTGTTCTTCTATATGAAGATTTCTAGAACTTATTACCCCTTTTTTTTGATTATGTAGCTAAAGACTATATATACTGTGGTTTTTTGAGCTTAAGAAGCGGGTTTCAATATCAGAAATTTCGTATTAACGTTTGATAGTCTCTGTTTTCTCAAAATCGTTTTCGCAGTCTGTTTAAATTACTCTTCTTGTCTCGTATCAATTCTTTT
>JBJTOZ010000242.1:0-5149 GCA_046074825.1 Hyphomicrobium sp. | reverse complement strand
CAAATCGCAAGATTACCACTTTGAAAAAAAATCAAGTTTCAAGTCTAATGTCATAAAGGTTCATTATGCTTATGAAAGCAATAACTCTAACGCAGAGTGAGAAAGGCCAACTTTAAGTTTGGCCTTTCTCGTTTTTCTATCTGACGCCGTAAAATATTTACGTCAGCCCTGTGTCAGTCACACGCTACATGGGGGATGTGCAGAATTTATTCGCCATAAGATGAGATAAAACCAATCTAAGTCGAGCCTCTTTCCGAATTTAAAGATTTTTCGCAACGCCCACACAAACACATATTGAGGTTGAAAGTGCATCAGCATAAGGCACTCCCCATGGGGTCGAGGCGCCGCATCTGAGCTTCCAATTTGGAAGCATATCTTCTTTGCATTCATGAGCCCACGCACGAGCTAAAGGTTGCGGGTGAACCGCTAGCTTCGATTGCTTACAGAATGCAGTATTGGAAGATTTGATACGGCTGGTATAGACGGCTCTAAAAGGGTGACTTGATGCGCAGCAGTCCGACATCCCCACTAGCAGACCCGTCCGAGTCTGCTTCATGTCCGACCAACTTGAATTGCAGGGTCTTTGAGACCAGCAAAGAGTAATCAAGGGTAAATGCCCTCAAAGCTCTAACGCACGCACCTTTTCTGATAGCCAAAAGACAAATTCAAGGGCTTTCAGAACGAGGTTCTCCCTCTATGAGAACAATCATAAATGATTCGTATGTAGTGGAGGCAGGCATCTGAAAAAATAATTTTTTATTTAAAGAGAGAGTTATATGTTTTATAATCTATAAAAACTCAAATATTATCCCATCCTGAGAGAAAGACTTACTTTACTTAGGCTTTCGGACCCTCAATATATTGCGCCGCATTCTTGACGGCGTTTTGAACTTTCTCAAATGCACGGACCTCAATTTGGCGGATCCGTTCACGACTCACACCAAATTCCTCAGAAAGTTCTTCCAACGTGGCTGGCTCTTCAGACAAACGACGTGCCTCAAAAATACGTCTTTCGCGTTCATTCAAAGTATCAAGCGCTTTAACCAAAAAGGCACTGCGTCTCTTGGATTCTTGTTCGCCACCAAGCCTTTCCTCAGGGTCTGGATTTTCGTCAACTAGCCAATCCTGCCATTCGCCAGACTCTTGATCAGATCTTAGAGGAGCATTTAAAGAGGTATCGCCTGCGAGACGACGATTCATAGATACAACTTCGTCTTCCGAGACCCCAAACTTTTTAGATATCTTTGAAACATGCTCGGGCTTAAGATCTCCCTCTTCCAAGGCTTGCAACTGACTTTTAGCTCTTCTCAAATTAAAGAATAATCTTTTTTGGGCCGAAGTCGTCCCAACCTTTACTAAGCTCCAGGAACGTAAAATATATTCTTGGATGGATGCCCGTATCCACCACATCGCATAAGTGGCAAGCCGAAAACCCCGATCGGGATCAAAACGTTTAACAGCCTGCATCAAGCCCACGTTTCCTTCGGAGATGACGTCTCCAATCGGCAATCCATACCCACGGTATCCAAGAGCAATTCTCGCGACTAACCGCAAATGTGAAGTAATTAATTTTTCTGCAGCCTGGGAGTCGGAGTGCTCCTGCCATCTTTTTGCAAGCATATATTCCTGATGCGGCTCGAGCATCGGAAACTTACGAATTTCGTCAAGATAACGCGATAGGCCTTGCGTGCCATCGACTAACACAGGAACAGATTTACCCGTCATATTCGTCCTTCACTATAACCCAAAGTTTAGAAGACATTATCGGCACTTCATCAACGTTCAAGAATTTATAGAGGAATATACTTAAGAAAGCTCCTTAAAAGGATTTCACCTTTTAGGAAGTTGCAAATAGAACCCTCTAAGATAGGGCAAGCTCCAAAGCGTTAGATCTTATCTTTAAATTTATCTCACACATTTCATTAAGATAGACTTTTGTCTTTGTTTTAAAACAATATAAGCAAAGATCCATGTGCACTTGCCCTCCAGCGAACTTCTTTTTCTTATATTAATTTTGCTTCAAACGTTCCCCCAATAACTCCACGGTCAACCTGTCATTTTGCTTACGATTTCCTTAACTTTTGGAGGAAGCTTTTGCAAAATTTGCTTTTCCTCTTCTCAGGGTTTTTTCAAGTTCAAGTAAATCAGGGGGAGGCTTCGAACGAAACCGCAATTTTTGTCCTGTAATAGGATGTTCAAAACCAATCTCTTCTGCATGAAGAGCCTGGCGGCCAAGATTTTCGACAACGAGACGCGCTGCTTCTTCAAGACATAAGGCCTTAGTAAATAGAGCTTTTCCATAGAGGGGATCTCCCAATAGAGGATTTCCTATATGGGCCATGTGGACACGAATTTGATGGGTTCTGCCTGTTTCTAAAACTAGCCTTACACTTGAAATAAAGGGCATTCCTTCTTTGTCTTTGAAGGTTTCTAAGACACGATAATGGGTCACAGCATGACGACCTTTCGTTTCTTCTCTGACGACAGACATTTTCTTGCGGTTCTTCTGTGATCGGGTCAAAGCAATGTCTACAGAACCTTGAGGCCGCGGCAGCACTCCCCAAACAAAAGCCAGATAAGCCCTCTCAAGTTTTCCATCTTTCCCATGCAAAGCAAATTGCTTGCTCAGTCCACTATGTGCCTCATCTGTTTTAGCAACGACGAGAATACCTGAAGTATCTTTATCGAGACGATGAACAATCCCTGGCCTTTTAACGCCTCCAATCCCAGAAAGACTTTCCCCACAATGGGCGATGAGAGCATTCACAAGGGTCCCATCTGCATGTCCTGCAGCGGGATGGACCACAAGCCCAGCGGGTTTATCAAGAACGATGAGATATGCATCTTCATATAGAATAGAAAGCGGAATATGTTGTGGCTGGGGCTCTGCAGAAACGGCGGGCGGCAAAACAATCTCGAGGGATTGTCCAAAAAAGACCTTGGCGCCAGGATCCGTGATCACGGAACCATTGCCAAGCACATTGCCCTGACGAATAAGCGCTTGAATTCGACTACGGCTTATTGTGCTGCATTCCGATACTAAAAAGAGATCGAGACGCTTTCCAGCCCCTTTCTTTCCAACAAGGAATTGAGATTTCGATCCATGTAATGAAGCGTTTTGCATTTCCGCAGTTTATAGGCTTTTTTGAAGGTTAAATTGAGCCTCTTTTCTCCCAAAAAAAGAGATTTCTTTTAATTCTAAAACTATGTAACGATGCATTCTAATAAAACTAATTCTTTTTAATGTAATAAAGAGGCTTGATAGTTCACAAACCTTCTCCTAAACCTAAAATGTTGTCTAGGTTGCCCCGTTCGTCTAGTGGCCTAGGACGCCCGCCTCTCACGTGGGCAACAGGGGTTCGAAACCCCTACGGGGCGCCAAGGTCAGTGAATACCATTTTTTTCTTTCAAAAAGAAACTATCATCTAAATTATATCCCTCTTCCAAGATTTTAAAAAAGCAATTGTTTAAATTTTCGAATGGCCCTAACCCCATACTTTGTTCCAAAAATTATTCTCTTTGTGCGCAAAGCACATCTACCTTTAGAAGAATTCATCCGAAGCTTAATGAATTCTTTGGGGATGCAGACAAAAAAGTAATAGCTGACAATTAGAATCGATTGCTTAGTTTAAATGCTGGTCTGAAAAGGGATGCATATGAACAAGCCTAGTTATTTTTTTCTTTTGATTGCTGGATCATTTCTCATCTTAGTCCCAAACTGCGCTTATGCAAAGGATCGTGGTACAAATCTCTGGAAAGGTTTCTATATTGGCGGGAATATAGGGGCTGGCATGGGAGGCAATTCAAACTCGACCGATCTTGATGGGTTCAACTATTTTAAAGACAATGAACAGCCAGGGGAAGTCACTAATGTGGAAACAGATACAGCTTTTATTGGAGGGGGGCAGGTTGGCTATAATTATCTCCTCAATAGATGGCTCATAGGGATTGAAGCAGATTTTGCTAGCTTTAATTTTGATGCTGCCAAAACTCCATCAAGCTCAAAGGCCGATTGGGCATCTGACACACTTGTTAGTGTTGAAATGGATTGGTTGGCTACTGTTCGAGGCCGTTTGGGTTATACCATCAATCATTGGCTCATCTACGCAACAGGTGGAGCTGCCTTCAGTGATGGGAAATATCGGAACCACGACTTCTGCAACAATATTGAGATAGGCTGCGGTTCAGGCCTAATTGATGCTAAAGGTAATTTCGGAACGGGTTGGACTGTGGGTGGCGGGGTGGAATTCGCATTGAAGGGAAATTGGACTGCAAAGGCAGAATATCTTTTTGTTGGCTTTGATGGTGAGGAGTATTCTGGAACTGCCAATTACCTCTTTAAAAAGCCTGCTGACTTTAGCTTCTCAGCCAGCCCAACGGAGCTCAATATCATTAGAGTTGGTCTCAATTATAATTTTGGTGAATTGTATAATACCTCTACAAATGCATCATCCTTAAAGTAATAAGGCATGTTTGCCTTTTATATGGGTTGCAAATTTAGCGTTCTTTTTTAAGTTCATCCTAAACCCCCTTAATAAATCTCTTCTCTCCCCCCAAGCTGTTGTTTTTACCCTCCTAGTAATGCAAGGATTGGGAGACACAGATATAGATTACATATGATTAATCCCCTAACCTTAAAAAGTAAAAAAGGAAGATTGAAAGTATGCACTTGAACATGATGATAAGAAAACAAGGAATTTCTTAAAATTATGAAACGCAAAAATATTATCATCATAGGCCATGCTGCTCTAGATTTCATCTACCGTATTGATGCTTTCCCCTCCAGCCCGACAAAGCTCAAAGCAAAAGAACATATCATCAGTGGCGGAGGTATGGCAGCAAATGCCGCCGCCACAGCTGCTAAACTTAGCGGAAATGTTTTTCTCTGGAGTAGAATAGGAAATGATCCTGCAGGATCTCTCATTTGCTCAGACTTGCAAAGTTGTGGCGTTAACATAAAATATATACAGAAGTTTGTAGGAATAAAATCTGCAACTGCTGCTGTTCTTGTTGATGCCCAGGGGGAGAGATTTATAGTCAGTGAGGATGACCATGAAATGCCGATGGGAACGGAATGGCTTCCCTTACATGAGATCGATAAGGCGAGCGTTGTTCTCAGTGACCTCTCTTGGTTTGAAGGAACTTTTCT
>JBJTOZ010000241.1:0-3503 GCA_046074825.1 Hyphomicrobium sp. | reverse complement strand
GGGACACTATTAATTACCAATCTCCGTTCAGGTAGAAATTTATGGTTGTTTGCCACAGGAACAGGATTTGCTCCTTTTGCAAGTATTATACGTGATCCAGAAACATATGCCAACTTTGAGAAAGTAATTGTTGTCGAGGGATGTCGACATGTTGCAGAACTTCAATTTTCAGATCAAATTATTGATGATGTTCTTCAGCATGAATATTTAGGTGATCTTTCTGCTAACAAACTTTTTTATTATCCAACAATAACCCGTGAGGCATTCAAACATTCTGGTCGAATACCTGATCTTATTGTTTCAGGTAAACTATTTAGCGACACGCAAATGTCTCCACTCGATCATGAGCTAGATAGAATAATGATATGTGGAAATCCTGAAATGTTATCAAGCTTAAAACAGCTCGTTGAGGGCTATGGATTTAAGGAAGGTAGCAATTCAGCGCCAGGGGATTTTGTAATTGAAAAAGCATTTGTAGAGAAATAGCTATGTATATGAAGGATACCCTTGCTTCACTTGAATGTTTTTAGCTCTACTCTTTCAGGACATCGGTCAGAATATCAAAGAGTTGATCAATTTCATTTTTCTTAATAATGAGGGGTGGAGATAATGCGATGATGTCTCCAGTTGTTCTAATAAGTAAACCTTTTTCAAAAGCTTTCTCAAATTTCTTATAAGCTCTTTGTGTTGGAAGTTCGGGAATAGGCTCAAGCTCAATCGCTCCAATAAGACCTATATTTCTAATATCTATAATATATGGAAGTCCTTTCAGGGCATGCAGTTGTTCCTGCCAATAACGGGCAAGCTCATTTGCTCGCGAGAGGAGACCTTCTTCATTATAGGTCTCAAGCGTAGCAATTGCTGCCGCGCAGGCCATAGGATGGCCTGAGTAGGTATAGCCATGATAAAAATCTATCATCCATTCAGGGCCATTCATAAAAGCTTTGTGTATTTTATCTGAGACAAAGACGGCCCCCATAGGAATGGTCCCATTGGTAAGACCTTTTGCGGTAGTTATTAAATCTGGTTTAATTCCAAAATAGTCTGATGCAAAAGGAACCCCAATTCGACCGAATGCTGTGATCACTTCATCAGCAATTAGAAGGATATCATGTTTGCGGCAAATTTCCTCGAGACGTTTGAGATAACCTTTGGGAGGAATGAGAACCCCTGTGGAGCAGGCTACAGGTTCAACAATAACAGCTGCTATTGTTGAGGCATCATGAAGAGCGACAAGTCGTTCTAAATCATCTGCCAACTCGGCTCCATGTTCTGGCTCTCCTTGGCTGAATGCGTTTTTGGTCAGGTCATGTGTATGTCGAATATGATCAACTCCTGCTAGGTGAGCACCAAACCATTTTCTATTGTTAAGTATGCCTCCCACAGACATGCCCCCGAAGTTAACGCCATGATACCCTCGCTCACGACCAATGAGACGCATTTTGTTTGCGTTTCCTTGCAGGCGATGATAGGCGAGCGCTATTTTAAGAGCAGTGTCTACGGATTCTGAGCCAGAATTAGTGAAGAAAACATGATTAAAATGTTCTGGCGCGAGTGAGATTAAACGGGAGGCTGTTTCAAAGGCCTTCACGTGCCCCATTTGGAAGCTTCCTGCAAAATCAAGTGTCTCAACTTGACTTTGAATAGCTTTCACTATTTTAGGGCGACAATGGCCAGCATTCACGCACCAAAGTCCAGAAGTTCCATCTAAAACAGCGCGACCCTCTGGAGTAAAATAGTACATCCCAGAGGCTTTAGCAAACAGGCGTGGAGATTTTTTGAATTGCCGATTTGCTGTGAATGGCATCCAATAAGCTTCTAATGTGTTTGTCTTAAGATGTTCACTCATTGAAATGGATTTCTTATAAACCGCCAAGACAAATAAATTTTGTTTCTAAATATTCATCAAGGCCTTCTAAACCGCCTTCACGCCCAAGACCAGATTGTTTTACACCCCCAAATGGAACAACTTCATTGGAGAAAACACCTTCATTTATGGAAATAATACCACTCTCGAGGCGTTCAGCTGTTTTCCATGCGCGTGAGACATTTTGGGTAAAAAGATAGGCTGCAAGACCATAAGGAGTTTGGTTGGCGATTGAGATAGCTTCCTCATCTGTGTCGAATGAAATAAGAGGTGCTATAGGACCAAAGATTTCCTCATTAACGATCTGCATATGGGGTGTCACATGGGTAAGTACAGTTGGTTTATAAAAGAGATCTCCAGCCTGGTCTTTTGCTCCTCCTGTCATTACGACAGCACCCCGTTTTCGTGAATCAGATATAAGGCGTTCTATTTTATTTATTGCCTGTTCATTGATAAGAGGCCCTATGTGCACCCCATTTTGTTTCCCGGGTCCTACATTGAGTTTTTTTACAGCTTCACAGAGTGCAGTTGCAAAATGATCATAAATATTTTTATGAACCAGGATGCGATTGGCGCAGACACATGTTTGTCCTGCATTACGAAATTTGGATAGCAGAGTGCCTTCAACTGCTTTTGGAATATCAGCGTCATCGAACACTATAACAGGTGCATTGCCACCTAGCTCGAGGGTTAATTTTTTTAATGTCTTTGCTGATTTGTTATAGAGAATTTTCCCAACTTCGGTTGAACCAGTAAATGTGAGTTTGCGCACACGTGGATCATCACACATAATCTCGGAGATGGGTGAAGGATCGTGTGTTGTGAGTATATTTAAAACTCCATCTGGGATACCAGCAAGCTGTCCAAGTTTTGCGAGAGCCAAGGCACAAAGAGGTGTATCTTCTGAAGGTTTTACGATGATGGTGCAGCCTGCAGATAACGCTGATGCAACTTTGCGGGTGATCATCGCTATGGGAAAATTCCAAGGGGTTATAGCGGCTACAACACCGATGGGTTGCTTTATGGTCAAGTAGCGTCGGGAGGAGACTGTAGTTGGTATAGTTCGCCCATAAGCACGTTTTCCTTCTTCTGCAAACCACTCCACAAATGATGCACCATAGCTAACTTCACTAACGGCTTCACTTAAAGGTTTGCCCTGCTCTGAAGTCATAAGATCAGCAAGCATATTGGTTTCTTTAATAATGAGTTCAAACCATCGTCTTAAAATTATTGCGCGTTCTTTGGCAGTTTTTGATGACCATGAAGGAAAAGCAGAACTTGCGCAGTCAATCGCGTGACGCGCCTCTTGCGCAGTGAGATTAGGAACATGTGCAATTTGATGGCCTGTTGCGGGATCAATGACTGGAAAAGTATTAGGAGAAGTTATCCATTGACCGCCAATAAATGCAGCAGTTGTGAGCTCCTTTGAGCATATGTTCATAAGGCAAGATCCAAATTAGCGTAAAGTGATCGAGATAGATTTTATATCGGAATATTTTAACATCGCGTGCAATGAACGATCCCTTCCAAAGCCAGATTGTTTAAAACCACCAAAGGGCATTGTGATGTCGCAAGCATCCCATCCATTTACCCAAACAAGTCCAGATCTTAAATCTCTTGCCGTTTTGTGCGCAAG
>JBJTOZ010000240.1:0-4298 GCA_046074825.1 Hyphomicrobium sp. | reverse complement strand
CGAAACTTCGAGGGCGGCGAGCAGCTAGGCCAACAGCCTGGGTCTTTACAAGGGGTTGAGTGCCTTGCCACCGTGGTGGGCCACAGACGTGTTTAAAGAAAGTTATACAGGTCGGTATTTAAAAGACTTACTAGCGCGCAGGCAGCATTTAAATAAGCACGTAGTCAGCAAAAAAATGTCGCACTAATATTGCAAAGAAACTATTTCACAGCGTATTTAGATTATAACTTCTCATAAATAATACAAGAAACACCTCCGAGAAGTCATACAAAAATTTCTAATTTACATTTACAAAGATCAAATAGAGTTACTTTCATTTTAAAGTACTAAGAAAAGATGTCAGAATGCTTGGCTGATTTTTTATCAACCACCCCCTATACCTCACAAAGAGCCCAAACATAGATGTGTCTTTAGCGTAACAACACACCTTAAAGTCCTTTTCCATGCTATCTTTTACTTGAAAGATAAAAGTCATAGCACCAGTTTGTGCCTGCCAAATTTAAATGAAATGGAGACATATCATGTTCTTAAAGATAATACGTTGTTCGAAGGACGCAATCCTTGCGTTTGCGCTACTGTCTAGTTTAGCTTTCCCCGCATTAGCTCAATGCAAACTCTACGGGGGAATTGGTACGGCGATTTCAGAAGATATGGCAAAATTTATGGCTGATGCTGCTGTGAAAAATATTATTGAGAATAAAGGTTTAAAACCAAAGGGCAAAATTACCCATAAGTGCAAACCGTCAGGCGTACTGTTTGAATGTGCTGCGCGTCAGCAAGGTTGCTAATTATCAAGATATCTCTTGCTTCAAGAGAATGATCCTCTTGAAGCAAGAAGATTTGACTTTCCAATATTCTACTGAAGGCCCTTGATAGTTTTTCGGGAATATATCTTATCTTTATTACTTTTAGTGTTTTCCTTTTGCGAGCCAATTCCTAGTGTTCCTTTTGGAGGCGCATCTGTTATCCCACCCCAGCGCTCTAAATACCACAAATTGTTTTCGCTCAAGGGCATTCTTGATCTCTCCAATGCGCGTGCGTGTTCAACATCAAAAATATCATCCGCACAAGCTTCCATAGTAAATGCTCGAGAAAATATTTCTATTAATACCAGAAAGAAAATTAGTCCTTTAAAAAACACAGTCCTCTCTCCTCGATGAAGTTTGAGTATGTTCTAATAATATTGTTACCAGACACTTAAAAATCGAGGATGTTTGTGTCACCCTCGACCACGAAAGAGAAGAAAGCACTCGTGTCTTTGATCGTCTGAGAGACTGATTTTAGACTTTTCGACTTACAGGACAGCCAGAATGAGGGCCAGGCTTTTCATTTACTAAACGGGTAAATATTGAGAGTATTTCTGGACTTTTGACCTTTTCGATAACCCCATTTGAGACTTCCTCAGGCGACCACATCCAGCTTTTGGCTGGATCATGGCGCATGAACCACGAAGGAAATAATCTCGTGTCCGCATTCTCGTACAAAATTAGATTAACATCTGTATGCCGATCGTCTTTGCGGATCCTGTCATAAGTAGTTTCGACATGTGATCGTTCACCCTCCAAAAATTGGATATAGAGATCTTCTCGACAAATTAAGGCTCCAGTGATCTTATCGCGCTCATTATTTCTTTGCGCAGCACCTAAAATGCCTTGGAGGGCCAGATCATCAAATCCGAAGGGGCGGGACCCATAAACTAAACGGATAAGAGCCATGCAAGAAAAACCTAAAACACGTAGTATGATAAATTTTCTCAAATATAATCAAAGTATCATAGAGCTCAATCTTCTTTAAATCTCACCTTTCCTAGAAACTGTCCACCTTTTAATGTCAATTTTCATTGACGCTTCACATTTCGCTGTCTTACATATTTCAACAATAGACGACTTTAAAAAACGAAAATGTATTGGCGTTTGAGAAAGCATCCGATACTCCTTAAACAAAGCTCTTCTATAAAAATGTATCCGCAAGTCCTTTTTTTGGGCTCTTGGAATGCAATTTGGCAAATAAAATTGACTAAACCCTTGGCGGCCTTGTTCTCTAATTGAGCGATATTTCATAATGAAAAGAAACTCTTGGATGATCTTGTTAATTATTCCTAAGATTTTCTAGAAATTCATTATAAATAAGTTACTGTAAATTTTAACGAATTTGCTCTATGCGTTTATGACTTGATTAAGGCAGGATAAATACCCACGTCCCCCTGTGTCAGTAAGGAGTACGGGTGCGATGTTTGAAAGAAGAGCCGAGTCTGAAGATACGTGTTGTGAAGAGCACCTTACTCCTCAGAAACAGGATTGTATTGCCTCTACGCTTAAACTTGCGCAAGGAGAGACACTTTTTACTGTTGGAACACAAAGAAAGTGTGCCTACCGCGTTCTAAGCGGAGGATTTTGTCATTACGTAATTTGGCCCGATGGTCAGCATCACGTGATTGAGTTTGTGTATACTGGTGACATTATAGGTTTCGGACACTATCAAACCTACTTGACGACAGCAAAGGCATTACTTGATAGCGCAGTTGTAGAACTCTCAGAAGCTGAATTGAAAGTAGCTCTTGAAAAAGACCCTTCCTTAGATGCTCGTTATGGGGCCGCAGCTGACAGAGAATTTGAAATTATCCGTCTCAGATCGATCGGCCTAAAACCCAGAGCCCCAATACAAAGATTGGCAAGTTATCTGTCTGCGATGGCGCAGTTAGGGTGTAAGTCTGGAGAAAACTGTGTTCAATTTCCAGAAAAAGAAGGCTTAAAGATCGTAGCAAGTCTCTTGGAAATTAGATCCTCAGAAATAAAGACTGCTTTAGGAGAACTCAACAAGAGAGGTTTGATTACAAAAACTTCTAACTGTATCGTTATACAAAATCAAAAAGCCCTTGACCAATTTGTTGATACTCCCCTTTAGAAGTCTTTGGGCTCAAGATTAATCATATAAAGACGCTTTATCCAACTTATACTCTCCAGCGCATCTTCCTCAATCTATTTTTTTCAAAAAACAATCCCATTGTGCAATGATCCACTCTAAATGCGAGTTTTCACTTCAAATACCTTTTTCATATTATCTTTTGTAACTGTCTTTATCGTCTCTGTTCAGTCGCCCTCTTTTTGCGAAGAACAAAGGGAAAAATTCCTCCCCCCTCTATCTCTTTCAGTGCAAGAACAAGGTGCTCGCCATGGACAGGCCCTCGCTGCCGCACGTTTCTGTCCTGGGGCCCTATTGTCCGACAAGGCAAAGAAACTTGGAGCGACATTAAATAAGAACGAGCGAGAGGTTTTTAATGACAATAGCGAAAAAGTTGAAAAAGCTTGGGAGAAAGCTTTTCAATGCACAGACGTTGACCCTGCGCAAACACGCGAAATCAACGGTTGTCGACGAGCAAAAATAATGTCTTGTACGATGACATGGCAAGAGATAGGACCTGAAGGAACAGCCCTGCAAGGTTTGCTAGACTTTAAACCTTAAGTGGCTCCATATTCTTCTCGGTGCAAACACGATAAAAGAAAAACTTTTCCGAACCTTATTCTCCAGTTATGGAGAATGATGCAATAAAAAATAAAGGATATCTTCCATGAAGATTACTGTTCTTAGCACAGGTATTTCTCTTGTTCTCAGTGTTTGTCTTTCGCTTTGCACGGAGATCCTTTCTGCTGAACCTTTAAAGTCTGAAGCAAATAAGGTCGCGGATTTAATGAATCCTCGAGAAGCAGGCATTCGGTATGGTCAAGCAGCAGGCATGGCTGCTGTTTGCGAAAATATGCAACCGACACAAAAAGCTGAAGCCCTTGCTTCTGCATTTTCAGGCAAGGACCTAGAGACATTTAAAGTCCAGGCTGAAACTGTTCTACAATCATGGAAAAAGACTTTAACATGTACACATACCAATGATCCTAATCCTTGTCGTCTTGCTCATCAGATAAGTTGCCGCGAGGGACTGAAAGAAATAGGCCCCGTAGGATCAGTTGCCCCAGGCCTTGTTGAAGTCAAACCATCCGCACCAAAACCATAAAGAAAAACAAATCTTAAAAAACCTTTGAAATATATAAAATGACTAAAATATTGATGAGCATTTTGGTTGTCTTCATTCCCTTAATGGCTCTCGCTGAAGAAGAACACGTTACGGTTAGTCCACTCACCCTTATATCCTATGGTCAGATTGTGGCATGTGGAGTTAAGTTTAAAACAAGCCCCCTTCACGAAAAAATTTCTGCTGAAGTCAAAGTTGAACACAAAGGTGATAAAAATATCTTCTCCGTCCGCGCTAGCTACGAGGATCGAGAAAAAAATAAAACTCTTTTAGA
>JBJTOZ010000239.1:0-4184 GCA_046074825.1 Hyphomicrobium sp. | reverse complement strand
GTTGCAGATCAGACTTAACAAATATTTACAATTTTGTATGTTGCTTTGGCAAAACAACTGTATTTGAGAACTGATGGGGGCCGTCCATACTCGGTAAATATTAAGTGATGAATTTATGGGCATCTGCAGTTTTTCTCTTCTAGATAAAAATATCTAGAGGAGTATTATATTCTTAATATATAAGGTTTTTTTTATATTACATAAGAAATTCTTATGGGGGATTTTCTATGGATGGCGAATTGCTGATACTCGGTTTTCTCAAACTGCTTGAGATGGCTGAGGTTGATACCGGTCTTGCTAAACTGGAAACTGAAGTCCGACATTTGCTCTATTACATCGCTCATCTGCACACTGAAGGTCGTAAAATTTGTATCGGCGATGTTCTCGCCTGTGGTCATCTCTGCGCACCACTGACAGCTAGTAAAAGATTACGACATCTAGAATCTGATGGTTGGGTGGCAATCAAACAGGATCCCACAAACCATCGCAGACGGTTTGTATCGTTGACACCAAAATCCGTGAAAAGCTTAAAATCAGCCTCTGCCAAATTAGAAAAGAAAATCCCCAAAATCAAATAGCCAAATCAAATGGCCAAAATCAAATTGACTGTCTTCCTAATCCCACTTTGAGTTTGGGGCAGCTAAGTTCCCTTGCTCCGTGATGGCGACTATCAGAACGCTTACCCGTGAGAAGATGCCCCTCATTTATTCTTGACGGAAAGCACGGCTCATCTGGTCTTGGAAAGGCTTCACAAGCAAGGACGCAACCGTTCTCGTTTGTGTATGGATATAAACTTCGACAGGCATGCCAGGCACAACAGTCAGCCCTTTGTTTGTTAGCTTATCAAGTTCACCCTCATCAAAGGCCACACGGACTTTATAATAGCTAACTCCAGTCCTCTGATCTGTTGTGATATCAGCTGAGATAAATTTGAGGCTCCCAGTGAGTTCAGGTGTTGTGCGCTGATTAAAAGCTGACAAACGCATGCGCGCATCCGCACCCACATGTAATTGATCGACGTCTGTGGGACTAATGCGAGCAGAAACTACCAATTGGTCATTGACTGGCACAATCTCCATAATAAGAGCGCCAGGCTGTATCACTCCTCCAACCGTTTTAAAATCGAGTTGATGCACAACGCCATCTTGGGGTGCTTCGACCATAATGTGATCAAGCTGATACTGAGCAGCCGTCCGACGCTCTTCCATTTCACCAATTTTTGCGTCAGTTTCGCGAAGCTCTTTGGCAACTTCACTGTTCATATCTCGATCAAGCTGCAAAATTTGAACTTTGGTTTCAGAAATTCTTCCCTTGGTCTGTGCAATAGCTGCAATAAAACGACCCTTGTCTCCTTTAAGACGGGCCGCTTCGCGTTCAAGCGAGCTTATTTTGGAAAGTGGAATAAGATCTTTCTGGTAAAGCTCATGGGCTGCACTTAATTCTTGAGTGATGAATTTTTCTTGATCATCTGTTGAAAGAATTTGAGCATCATAACCTGCCACTTCCTGTTCCAATTGAGAAATACGTTCTTGAAGCTGAGACTTGTTGCCGTTTCTTGCAGTACGTCTTAATTCAAAAAGACGGCTTTCACTTTTCAGAATATCTGCAACAGATGGCTCTGAAGCCTTTTCTTTTAAATCAACTGGAAAATCAATTTCCGACACATCATCTCGCTCGGCCAAAAGACGTGCGCGAGAGGCTTTGAGTTCGTAGAGAGACTTTTCAACCATGGCAAGATTAGCGCGCGTGACGGTTTCATCCAAGCGAATGAGGGTCTGTCCTTGTTTGACATTCTGCCCTTCTTTCACAAAAATTTCTGCAACAACACCTCCTGTGAGGTGCTGGACTTTTTTGACATCGGAAAGAACTTCAACAGTCCCACCTGCAATCACAGCTCCAGAAATTTCAGAGGTGGCAGCCCAACCTCCCATACCAAACACCATAAGGGCGGATACCGTGCTGCCCACATAAAGGTACTTCCTCATGGAGGAAAGACCGCAGGAAATATTTTTTTCAGTGTTCATGGACGTTGCTCCGTTACTTTCACCAAACCATCTATTGGATGGCTCTCCTTTTATGTTTCTAACCAACTGCAGGAAGTTTAGCTGCTGGCATCACAGGACGCGCTAAATGCTTCGCAAGTACTTCATCTCGAGGGCCACACCCCATAACGCGCCCTTCGCTCATAATCATCACCTGATCAAAAGCTTCCAGAACGCTTGGGCGATGAGAGATCACAATCACGATGCCTCCGCGTTTCTTAACGCCTGTAATGGCTCCCATGAGCGCACGATCGCCGTCGGCATCAAGATTGGCATTGGGCTCATCGAGCACCACAAGGAAGGGATCGTTATAGAGAGCCCGTGCAAGGGCGACGCGTTGACGTTGACCTGCAGAAAGCACAGCCCCACTCTCCCCAATCTCCGTCTGATACCCATCTTTAAAAGTCAGGATCAGTTGATGAGCACCAGCCGCTTCCGCTGCAGCAATTACTTTATCAGGATCAATCTCTTTCGAAAGACGTGCAATATTTTCAGCAATCGATCCCGAGAAGAGTTCAACATCTTGCGGTAAATATCCAATGTGGGCGCCAAGTTCCTCTGAGGGCCACTGATCTAATGCGGCTCCATCAAGACGTATTCTGCCTGCAGCAGGCGTCCATGCTTTTACAAGAGCACGAGCAAGAGTAGATTTTCCAGATCCGCTCGGTCCCAAGATGCACAGACCTTGCCCAGCCTTCAGATCAAAATTGATATCACGGATGAGGGTTCTCTGCCCACCAGGCTCAAGAACGGCAAGAGCTTCCACTTTTAAAGTGTTCTGTGGCTTCGGCAGCGACATGCGATTGGGCTCAACAGGCATTCTCGCAAAGGCCTCTGTCAAACGCTTCCAACCCTGACGCGCACCAACAAAATATTTCCAGTTGGCGATCGCTTGATCGACAGGTGCCAACGCACGGCCAGAAAGAATAGAACCTGCAATAATAATACCTGAAGAAGCCTCTCCCCATATCACAAGCAAAGACCCAATTCCGAGCATGCCCGATTGCAAAACCATACGTAAGGTTTTGGAAACAGCACCAAGTCCCCCTGCCACATCACTCGCGGCTGTTTGAGCTTCTGCTAGTTTAAAGCCAGCTTCTTTGTATCGTTCTGTCAGCCTTGATTTCATTCCAAGCGAAGTCAGAACTTCAGCATTGCGGCGCCCTGCCAGGGCAAGCTCCGTTCTCTCGACGCTTCTTTCACTTGTTTGCTTGATGGGTTTCTTTGTTCTTAATTCCGTGAGGATTGTTAGCCCAACAAGAATGAGTGCGCCAGCGACGGATGTCCAACCAAGAACAGGATGAAACATAAAAATGATCGTCAGGTAAAAAGGCATCCATGGCAGATCCATAAGAGCGCCAGGCCCTCCGCCCGATAGAAATCCTTTGATGGCATCAAGATCGCGGATAGGTTGCAGACCATTGCTTCGACGCGCGGACGCAGGAGCAACCCGCGTTGAAATATCAAAAACGCGAGGACCAATTTGTTCCTCAAAATAATTGCTAATACGATTGAGTACGCGGGAGCGAATAAAATCAAGCAGTCCTTGAACGGCGTAAAGGGTGAATGCAACAACAGAAAGAACAACCAACGTCGGAATGCTATGACTTGGAACAACTCTGTCATAGACCTCCAACATGTAAAAAGATCCCGTCAGGGTCAGTATGTTGCTAATAGCACTAAAAATACCAATACCCCAGAAGGCCCCGCGGCAACGAGCAACCACAGAAGAAAGCTCCGCTCCAGCCGCATCTTTTTGCGAAGTCGGTGCTGAGGGTTTGTCGGAAGACTTGCTGTCCTTACGGCCTGTGAAAATTTTGAAGAAAGACTGAAGCGCCTGAAACGCCCGATAGGACGCTGACATCAGCTCCAAAGCAGCTGCTTTCAAAAAGGATATTGTTTGATCAAACCTAGACCACCCTTTGGTGGCTTTATCTTTAAGATCATAAAAACGAGGCGCCTTCATTTGGACAAGGCTGTTCAAACTGCCTGTCCCTGAACGACCAAAAGAACCTACTGCAATCCTCAGTCGTTTAATGAAAGACTGAAAAATCGTTAGAAAGGAGGGAGGAGAGTACGGTGCTGAAGATGATAATTCGTGAGCACGAAGGTTCCAGACATTAGCGATGAGCGCAATGCCAG
>JBJTOZ010000238.1:0-3354 GCA_046074825.1 Hyphomicrobium sp. | reverse complement strand
AACGAGATTAGATAAATAATCACCAAGAACTTCAACAAAAGAAGCAAGAAACTCCTCTTTTATCATATACATTTTACAGGGGATTTATTCCATGTTCATCCTTTCGGCCAGATCTTAGTCTATTTATAATGATCCCAATTTTTCCTTTAATTGGTTCCTTTTCAAATCAAATAAAGTTCAAAAGATAATTTAAAAATGCTGTTTTCCCTCAAAATCTGTAGGTCACTTCATCGGTTCTGTTTAGTTTTATTTTGGATTTTATGTATTAGTATTCTAACACAAAACTCAGATATTTCTTGTGCACAAGAAAAGAAAGAACAAACTCTAACGCAACCTCAAGATCTGAAACAACCCTCTGGATCAAGCACACCACAGCTAGGGACGACAGAAGTTATAGAGAAAAAAGTTCCACCCAATTCCAAGGACGACGCCGCTCCTCAGCTTCCACAAGCGACTGAAACAGATCCTAAAGTTTTAAATTCTACGAATTCACCAACAGCTCTTCAGCTTGTCGCTCTTTTAACTGAGGATGGGCAGACGATCGACAAGGGCGTGATTTGGCGTATTTTTGCAGAAAATGGAACCGAAAGGGTACCCACCGAACCTCTTATTGTCGATCGCTCACCAAGTCCTATCGTTAAATTGAAACCTGGGAATTATATTATTAATGTCGCTTTCGGAAGAGCGCATCAGACCCGTCGTATCACCGTTCCGATATCAACCAGCGCAACACCTACGATTGAAAAATTCGTCGTCAATGCAGGAGGACTTAAAGTCAAGGCCCTTCTCTCAGGCAAACCTGCTCCCGACGGCAGTGTCTCTTACTCCATCTATACGGATAGAGACCAATCAGATGAGCGCAGGCTGATTGTGGGAAGCGTAAAAACGGGTGTAGTTATGCGTTTAAACGCTGGAATTTATTATATTGAGTCCATTTATGGGGACGCGAATGCGGCTATCAGAAGTGATGTTACAGTGGAAGCAGGAAAACTGACTGAGGCGATAATATCCCATACCTTTGCTAAAGTGTCATTTAAGCTTGTCACTCGATCAGGTGGCGATGCTTTACCCAATACGCAATGGTCTATCCAAACACCTGAAGGAAATATTGTAAAAGAAAGTGTAGGAGCATTACCGTCCCACACATTAGCGCCGGGCTCTTATACTGTAATAGCCCGCAATCAAGACAAAGCTTTCAAGAAAGAATTTACAGTTAAAGACGGACAAAATCAAGAAATCGAAATCCTCCTTCAATGAGGGCCGTACGAAACATCCTTAGCCATACATACTCAGATAAGTTGAAGGGAACATTATGACTTTCAGATTTTTAAAAACTATTTAAAAACCAACCTGATGGGCATCCACACTCTTTCATACATTGTGCAATTTGATCACGATCCTCTTTGCGATTAAGATCATGATAGAGTTGTAATGCAATTTGCCAATGCTCACATGCACTGGTCATATCCCCATCAGCTTTTGCTAAATTAGCAAGCTCAATGCGAACTTCGGCGTGCTCAGCTTCGAATTTTGATTTAGCCGCTACAGATGCAGCGTCGCGAAGCAAAACATTAGCTTCTTTATGCTCACCTTGATCCAACAACAATCGGGAAAGTTTCATTGTAGCTTCGAGCATGGCTTGGGTATCACCTTTTGCTTTTAAGCGAACGATGGAACGCCTAAGAACGCTTACATCATGAAGCACTGAGCGTTTTTTGCCGAAAACCGACAAAAAACTGGAAAAAAACTGTTTTATTTTCATAAATTGATTCTCACCCTCACCAAGCGCTATTTTAAACACAGGAAGCTCAAGATTTCATTCTACTGGAATACCTTAATTCTTCTATTCATCGTCTTCGTCAAAAAAATACATTAAAAATCAATGCCTCTCCCCTAGTAATGTAGGGACCATAATGTTTATTACCCTTTGCTTGTCATCGTCTTCCCCGTACCTATCCTGCGTACTAGAGAGTGCTTGGATAAAGCAGGGACACTTCTGGATTTTTCTAAAAGAAAACAACCTGCGCAGATATAACTGGGGACGCAAAGTTGAAGTTTTTTATTTTGTTATCAGTCCTCATAAATCGAACAACAGTTTTTGAAAATCTTCTTAAATGTTTTTGGAAAAAAGATGATTTACTTTTGGTATGAAAAATTAATGAATACGTCGATGAGAAATCAATATTTTATCATCTCAAAAGCGATTTACTCTACCCATGAAGCGTCCTATAAGTCATTATTTTTCCAGAGAGCTTAATGTCAAAAAATAAAGACATCCCTTCAGATCATAAATCATCTGCCACAGAGGTTGTGCATTCAGGAAGAAATCCATTCGAGCATCATGGATTCGTAAACGTCCCTGTTTATCGCGGATCAACGGTTTTATTTCCAAACCTAGAAACTCTAGAAAAACAGTCACAGACATTTACTTATGCGCGACATGGTACGCCGACTGTTAGAGCTCTTGAAGATGCGATATCTCAATTAGAGTTTGGGCATGCTACTAAACTAACACCTTCTGGTTATCAGGCTATCACCACAGCAATCCTTGCATTTGTTGAATCTGGTCAACACATTCTTGTAACGGACAATGTGTATGAACCAACCCGTCATTTTTGTGATTATATCCTGAAAAGGATGGGGATCGAAACAGAGTACTATGATCCTCTTATAGGATCTGGGATAGCTCAACTAGTCCGACCAAACACCAGTCTCATTTATGTTGAAAGCCCAGGCTCCCTCACCTTTGAGATTCAAGATATACCTGCGATAGCAAAAGTTGCTCATGAAAAAAATCTTTGGCTCATAGCGGATAATACGTGGGCAACTCCACTTTTCTGCAATCCGCTTACCCTAGGGGCTGACGTCTCCATTCACTCAGCCACTAAATATCTTGTTGGACATGCTGATGCTTTACTTGGAACCATCACCTCTAACGAACGAGCTAGTAAACACCTTGAGAAAGCATACCGAACTCTTGGCGTCTGTGCAGGCTCAGAGGAAATATTTTTAGGTCTTAGGGGCTTGCGAACACTGAGTGTGAGATTAGAGAAACATCAGAATACAGGTCTTGAACTTGCGCAATGGCTTTCTGCTCGATCTGAAATCTTAAACGTCATCCATCCAGCCCTACCATCTCATAAACAGCATCTCGTTTGGAAAAGAGATTTTAAAGGATCAAATGGCCTCTTCACCGTTATTTTAAAACCCGTTCCAAAAACTGCTCTAGCAGCTTTTCTTGATGGATTGAAAGTCTTCACAATGGGTTTCTCATGGGGAGGTTTTGAAAGTCTTGTAATTCCTTTTAACACCTCAAAATGTCGAACAGCCACATCCTGGAAAATCGATGGACAA
>JBJTOZ010000237.1:0-6793 GCA_046074825.1 Hyphomicrobium sp. | reverse complement strand
TCAAAGTCCAGAGTTTTTGCAACACAGAAATTAAATAAAAAAACCTTAAATTAATGCCCATTCTCTGTTCTGTGGGCTGGGATCTATTTTCCCCTTTTATTTAATTAATTGATCCTATTTTTGTCTCCATCCTGTGGAATTGAAACTCACTAGGATGTTGCTTTGCTTTCGTTTTATATCAAAAAAGTGTGTTGCTATTTAAATCTAAGCCTCAATGTCCGCTATCTCGGTGAAAGAGCCTATCAGGCAAACTATTGAGTTTGTTTTTTGTTAACAGCTGCAGCGTGCGCCAGAAGTCCAATACCCCAACCAAGAAGGGGCCAATAAAACCAGAGGTGCTGAGAATTCCCTAAAAGATTTAGGATAATAAGGAAAGCATTTACGGAAAGATAGACAACCAGATGGGCCCTAAAACCAGGGTCAGTTAGAGTTTTTTTCATCATATATCTCCTTATTTTCTAATTATCCTATGCGAATGGAAATTTCTCAAAAACCCCATCACGTACTTATTATAAACTAGAAATCATCAAAATTTTTGCTGATTATCTTTAAAGTTGAGAAATTTCTTTCTACATCTCTAAATCAGGTGTTGTTGGTGTTTCTAACTTTTGTTCTGGCAAGTCTGTCATCGTTGCTTCTGTAAGCAGCAGTACGCTAGCAACTGATACAGCATTTTCGAGGGCTATTCTAACCACTTTTGTAGGATCAATGATTCCTGCTTCAATCAGATCTACATACTGATTACGCGCAGCATCAAAACCAAATCCACCTTTACCCTCTAGCATGCGCGTTACCACCACTCCTCCATCAACAGCTGAATTCTCTGCAATTTGTCTCGCGGGAGCGAGAAGAGATCTTTTCAAGATCTGCACTCCCGTTTTCTCATCACCTTCAACTTTTTCCTCTAATTTTGCGATAGGATCAACGCATCTTAAAAGGGCCAATCCTCCGCCTGGGACGATACCCTCACTCACCGCAGCTTTTGTTGCGCTGATTGCATCATCAAGAGCTTCTTTACGGGCTTTCATCTCTGATTCAGAAGGTGCGCCCACTCTTATCACAGCAACTCCACCTGAGAGTTTTGCAAGTCTCTCCTGCAATTTCTCTTTATCATAGTCCGATGTACTCTCTTCAATTTGAAGTCTGAGTTGCTTTACTCGCGCATCAATTGTTCCTTTTTGACCAGCTCCAGCTACGATAGTCGTGTTATCCTTATCAATAGTAACACGATTTGCTCTACCAAGCATATCCAGTGTCACTTTTTCTAGTTTTATGCCAAAATCCTCACTGATGACTGTTCCAGCAGTTAGAATGGCTATATCTTCTAAAATTGCCTTACGACGATCTCCAAAGCCAGGCGCCTTGACAGCTGCAGTCTTTAATCCTCCTCGTAATTTATTGACAATTAACGTTGCAAGAGCTTCTCCTTCAATGTCTTCGGCGATAATTAAAAGTGGTTTTCCGGATTGAACAATGCTTTCAAGAAGGGGGAGGAGAGGTTGCAGTCCCGCAAGTCTCTTTTCATAAATCAATATGTAGGGATCCTGTAGATCTACAGTCATCTTTTCAGAATTTGTTACAAAATAGGGTGATACATATCCGCGGTCAAATTGCATTCCCTCTACGACTTCTAATGTCGTCTCGGTTGTCTTGGCTTCTTCAACAGTTATGACCCCTTCACCTCCAACCTTTTCCATAGCATCCGCAACAAGTTCCCCGATTGCTGTGTCGTTATGAGCAGATATGGTGGCAACTTGGGCCTTTTCTCTTCTTTCTTTTACTGGTCTTGAAAGTGCTTTCAGAGCATCGACAGCA
Organism: Hyphomicrobium sp.; assembly: GCA_046074825.1. Taxonomy (GTDB): domain Bacteria; phylum Pseudomonadota; class Alphaproteobacteria; order Rhizobiales; family Hyphomicrobiaceae; genus JAGVSR01. Next base: position 4,978 of record JBJTOZ010000237.1, on the reverse strand, counting down.
ACTTTTACTCCACGATCGAGTCCCCTTTTTATATCAATTGCACTTGCGCCAGCGACAACGTTTCGAACACCATCAGCGAAAATGGCCTGCGCTAGAATTGTGGAAGTACTTGTCCCATCACCGACTAACTCCCCCGTTTTCTCAGCAGCTTGGCGAAGCATTTGAGCACCGAGATTTTCTTCCTGATTTTTAAGATCAAACTCCTTGGCAATTGTTACCCCATCGTTGCAAACAAGGGGGGCGCCCCATTTTTTTTGAATTAAAACAGACTTTGATTTAGGGCCCAAAGTAACGCGCACAGCATCTGCAAGCTGTGAAGATCCACGCAGAATTCTTTCGCGGGCTTGCGAGCCAAATAAAACCTTTTTGTGTGTCATTTGTTTATTCTTATTATTCTAGGGATAAAACAATCAAAATACGTGAGACACATTTTGTAGTTTAATATCCACTTTACAAAGTTTTTGGGATCAAAAAGGCAAACTTTGAAGATAGATATATATGATTTTGTGATCAGATCAGAGACTTCTTTTAAATGATATTTTATAATTCGTTCTTTGACGTAGATCAAACTTTTTAAGGCTGCCACAAAAGCCTTGTTGTGCGCTCATTACTGAGAGTGCAATTTTTCATTTTATTTATTTTTCTCGCAACCATTCTAACTTTATAATCTTTTTTTATATTTGCCGAGTTTTTTTACAAAAGCGCCATCGCGTCAGATATAATTTTTTTATGATCAAATCCCAGATTTAATTTATCCCACCTGTCCGTCCAAAGCACGTCCACCGCATCGGATCCAGCTCTAGGGCTATTTTTATATTTGAGACACAAGAAAGAAACGGAGCACACATGCCCACGTGGATCTCGGTGGGGATCTGAATATATTCCGACTAGACGCAGGTCTTTAGCATTAATTCTGGTCTCCTCTTTTAATTCTCGAAGGCAGGCTTTTTCCACGTCTTCTCCAATTCTAACAAATCCACCAGGAAGAGCATAGCTTCCTTTAAAAGGTGAATTTTTTCGACGTATAAGAAGAACGTTTCTTTTTTTGTCTACAACGACGCAATCAACAGCGAGGAGGGGAGTCTTTGGTCTTCTTAACTTTGTAACAGTTCTCATTGCTCGACCATATGAGTTCAATGAATAAATCAAAATATTTTATTACGGCTCTCTTTTAAGTCTTGAGATTTTATAATGGTTCTTTTCTAGCATCGAGCTCTCTGTGACAATTCATTTTCGAATAGATTTTTTTTTTAATAAAAAGAAACTAGATCTTTTTAGAAGGATATCATATGGAGGTATTATTGTAATTTTTTACAGAATTACGATAAATTTATAAAAAGAGAATTATTAAAAATTTCTATTTAGATGAGTGATGATTAAAAACGGATCAGTAAAAATATTGGATGTAGGAGGAACTGAAATACGTGTCCATCCAACTTTTTTTCTTCTTCTGGTGTGGATAGGTGTTGTCCATTGGTACAGGGGAGGTTTTGTAGATGCTATTTCCGGCATATTCTTTATATTGATACTCTTTCTCTGTGTTGTGCTCCATGAATTTGGTCACATCCTTATGGCGGGCAGGTTCGGAATTCATACCCCTCAAGTCACATTATTGCCTATTGGCGGTGTGGCTTCTATGGAGCGTATGCCTGAAAAACCTCAAGAAGAAATACTTGTTGCTCTTGCTGGCCCTCTGGTTAATCTTATTATTGTAGGTCTCTTTATTTATGGTTTTGGGGTTGATCTTAGTGTTGAGCATTTATCTCGCGTAGAAGAGGCTCCGCCAGATTTCCTTACGCAAGTCGCTCTCGCCAACCTTGTCCTTTTTGTTTTTAATTTAATTCCAGCATTTCCTATGGACGGGGGGCGTGTTTTACGAGCGTTTCTTACTTTTAATTATGGATATAAGCGCGCAACTCAAATTGCAGCATCTATTGGTCAAGTGTTGGCAATCTTTCTAGGAGTACTTGGTCTTATTGGAAATCCTTTTCTCATTCTTATTGCCTTATTCATTTTTCTTTCTGCCAGTGGGGAATCCGGTTATGTTTCTATGCAGGATCTTTCTCGAAATTATCGGGCAAGAGATGCTATGATTTCAAATTTTGAAGCACTTCCCACTGCTGCTACAGCAAATACAGCTGCTGGACTTCTTTTGCGCACAACTCAACAAGAGTTTCCTGTTCTAGATAGTGCAAGACATTTGCGTGGTGTTTTAACACGTGAGGCTCTCATCTCTGCCCTTAATACGACTGGAGGTCAAACACCAGTATTAGACATTATGAACAGAGATATTGTTTCTGTTCGTGAGGATAGCCAATTAGGCCCGTTGGTAAAGGTTTTGCATGAGAAAGACACACCTATTGTAGCAATTCTTAATGCCGATTCACAATTCATCGGCTATATCAATCAGCAAAATTTAGCTGAATTCTTTTTGATACGATCCGCCCAATAAAGTCATTCTTCATAAAAAATATTACTTCAATAAAATCTACTCACCTCTTTCAGAAAGATAATTAATATCTTGGGGTGTTATAAGGAGTAAGTAATTTTTATCGTATGAAGCTGTCTATATTGTAGTTCAGATTATGTATAAAAAAATTATATCTTTTTTTAAATTCAATAAAAAAGCAGAAATACCTCGGGGTATTTGGGTCCTAGGATTTGTGTCTTTGAGTATGGATATATCTTCTGAGATGATCCATGCTCTTCTGCCTATTTATTTGGTAACTGTACTTGGTACCTCCACGATAACTGTAGGAATTATTGAGGGTGTAGCAGAAGCGGCAACTTCTGTTACAAAGGTTTTTTCGGGAGCATTGAGCGATTGGCTTGGAAAAAGAAAATTTCTTACGTCTCTAGGATACGGGCTTGCGGCAGTTACGAAACCTATTTTTCCTCTTGCTTCGGATTTAAGTTGGTTTATTAGCGCCCGCTTAATCGACCGTATTGGTAAAGGAATTCGAGGAGCGCCTCGTGATGCTCTTATTGCTGATTTAAGCCCGGATCACCTCCGGGGAGCTAGCTTTGGTCTCAGACAGTCTCTTGATACTATAGGAGCATTTTTAGGGCCCGCTTTGGCTATTCTGCTTCTTTTATTATTCGATAATGATATTAAAATTGTATTTTGGGGTGCTGTACTTCCAGCATTTATTGCTGTCTTTCTCGTCATTTGGGGAATAAGTGAACCCGATAAAAGTTTAATCCATAGGAAAATTCGTTTTCCCTTGCATTTCGAAGAGCTCAAAAGGTTAGAAGTTCGTTTTTGGATCGTAGTTGCAATTGCTGAGATTTTTACTCTCGCTCGGTTTAGTGAGGCATTCCTTCTTCTCAAGGTACAGTCGCTTGGTCTTTCTCTTTCACTTGTTCCAGCCACACTTATTATCATGAATATTTTTTATGCCCTAGCTTCTTATCCGGCTGGAGTGCTATCGGATAATAATGGAGATCGCTTTAAAGTTTTAATAATAGGTCTTATTCTTTTAATAATTTCGGACCTCGTTTTAGCATCGTCGCAAAGTCTTGTGGGTGTCGCTTTAGGTGTTATACTTTGGGGCTTACATATGGGGTTTTCTCAAGGTGTGCTTTCAGCTTTGATAGCCGATACTGCCCCACCCGAACTTCGTGGAACAGCATTTGGTATTTTTAATCTTCTTATGGGTCTAGCAGTTCTTCTCTCAAGTGTTATTGCTGGATTGCTTTGGGATACATTGGGTTCAAGTATCACCTTTCTTGCAGGTGCTCTCTTCGCATCACTATCACTTCTTGGAGTTCGCTACTATCAATCACGCTTTAAACAAAAGGATTTCCCACCTCAGTTATGATCTATTACACGACTTTTTCTGAGGGCAAATTCCAATTGATTATCGATGATGCGCTGATACACAAGTCAGAACCTCGCCACTCATTTGAAGAGTTGCTGAATGAGATAAATCACCTAATGTCAGCATTCCCGTTGCGTTGTCATTTTCATCTAAAACAGGCAGACGCCGTATTTTTCTTTCCTCCATAAGTTTAATAGCATCCTCGAGTTTCTGATTTTCTCGACAGGCAATAATCCCATTTGACATAATATCCTTAGCTGTCTGATGTGAAAGATCTCTTCCATTAGCTAAGGCTCTCACAACGATGTCACGATCTGTAACCATGCCGATAAGTTTATTCTTTTCGTGAATAGGAATAGCTCCGACATCATGCTCTCGCATTTGTTTTGCCAATTCTGAAATTGGGGTTGATATTTCTGCTAAATAAACACCTTTATGCATCGCATCCTTAACTTTCATTCTGAATCTCCGCTGCTAAAAATAAAGTGTAAAAAATGAATATTTATCTATTCAGAACTTCCAAAGAGGGGAGAGGTTCTCATTTAAATTCCAAATTATATTGTGAGGCAAGACAACCTAACCTCTCTAATTTTGAATTTTGCTTAAAAAGATAAACATAAAGTATTGATCACGCACTGACTTTGCATTGATTTAAATCAAGGATGAATATTGAAAAATGTATCAAATCTAAAATCTCTATTGAGACCTTTTCATTTAAAGTAGTCCCATCCCTTGAGTTTTAGGTTATTTGTAAAGGTCAAGATCTTGATTGAATGCTCAACCCCTGCTTCCTAGGACTTTGAATGTGAGGAGGATTATTTCATGACAATTCCTGCAGCAATTGCGCATGCTATGCAACAGTCTCAAGAATGGCTTCACGAGTTAAGGGATAATGGTGAACTTAAAGACACTACCGAGGCTCTTGCGGTTCTACGTGTCGTTTTACATCAGTTGCGAGATCGGCTGACCCTTGAGGAGGCTGTGGATCTTGGTTCTCAATTACCAATGTTTGTCCGAGGTATTTATTACGAAGGATGGATGCCACATAAGATTCCTCGAAAGATCGATAAGATGCAGAAATTCGTTGATGAAGTAATGATTACTCTTTTACCGAGAACTGTTCCTGCTGAAAGAGCTGTCCGAGATGTTTTCGCGAT
>JBJTOZ010000236.1:0-4795 GCA_046074825.1 Hyphomicrobium sp. | reverse complement strand
CAAAGGAGGCAGCAGAAGGTTTTGAACTTGCGAGGTCTGAAGCAAAATCATCTTTTGGTGACGACAGGTGTTTTGTTGAAAAGTTTATTGAGAATCCTCGTCATATAGAGATCCAGGTCCTTGGTGATAAGCATGGAAATGTTTTTTATTTGGGTGAGCGAGAGTGTTCGATCCAGCGTAGAAACCAAAAGGTTCTCGAAGAAGCCCCATCTCCGCTCTTAGATGAGAAAACTCGGCGCCTAATGGGTGAACAGGCTGTCGCCCTATCAAAGGCCGTTGGGTATGATAGTGCTGGAACTGTTGAATTTGTTGCTGGACAAGATCGATCCTTTTATTTTCTTGAAATGAATACGCGACTACAGGTCGAACATCCCGTTACAGAAATGGTTACAGGAATTGATCTTGTTGAGCAGATGATCCGCGTAGCAGCGGGAGAAAAATTAAATTTTAAACAAACTGATATTAAACTGAATGGATGGGCCATAGAAAGTCGTGTTTATGCAGAAGATCCATATCGTAACTTTTTACCATCGATTGGGAGATTAGTTAAGTATCGCCCTCCAGCTGAGGGTATTCGAGATGGCGCAGTCATTCGTAATGATACAGGGGTTTTTGAAGGTGGTGAAATATCCATGTACTATGATCCAATGATAGCAAAATTGGTTTCTCATGCCCCTTCACGCATTTCTGCAATTGATGCACAAGCCGCCGCTTTAGATGCATTTTATATTGAAGGTATTCAGCATAATATTCCTTTCCTTCAAGCAGTGATGCAGCATCCTCGATGGAGATCTGGGGCATTGTCGACGGGATTTATTAAGGAAGAGTATCCAGAGGGATTTAAACCTCGCATCCCAGTTGGAGAAGATCTCATTCTTTTGGCAGCTATTGCAGGTGTTATAGATCATAATCATAATAATCGACGACGTAAAATCACACATCAAATGTCTGGCACCGCGGTGAATTTTGCAAAGAGACGTATTGTCAAAATTGGTTCTGAAAAGTTGAAATTGGAGGTTAACGGGGCTTTAGATAATTCTTATGTTGTCTCAATTCTAGAGCCAGAAAAAAATTCTAATGAGACTTTATCATTGTTCTCAACTTGGATGCCTGGAGAACCGGTTTGGACGGGTAAAGTAAATGGACGAGAAATAGTCACTCAAATACGCCCCGTACTTAATGGATATCAGCTGTCTTACAGGGGAATTACTGTTTCAGCCCACGTCTTCACAACCCGCGAAGCAGAACTAGTAAAATTGATGCCAGTAAAAGCTGCAGCAGATATGTCTAAGTATCTAGTCTGTCCAATGCCTGGACTTATAAAGTCTATACAGGTGTTTGAAGGAGCTGAGGTGAAGATTGGAGATCCGCTGGCGGTAGTTGAAGCAATGAAAATGGAGAATATTCTGAGAGCAGAGAGAGATGGTAAAGTGAAAAAAATAAATACTAAACCTGGCGAAAGTCTTGCAGTCGATGATATAATTTTAGAACTTGAATAATTTCTATAGTGCTTAAAAAAATTGTTAAAAAGAATAGGGTCTTGACAAAAAAAGAATTGAGAACCTTCTTATGAGTTTGCACCTTCTCTTTTTATTAAATCAATAATTGCTTCATAATCTTCATCATCTCTAGATTCTGGATAAACCAAATAGACTGGATACAAGAACCTTCTTGCATTTTTACCCTGTCTTAGAAGACCACGAGATAAGTATGGTTTTACAATTCTAAGCGGAAAATAAGCTGATAGCCCATTATCTATAATATAATCGACGGATAAAGTTCCAAGATCTAAAGCAAGTCCAGAATTGACAAGTTCCGGATACGCGGCCGTATGATCAACTTGAAAATCGGGTCCCCAGTTTACAAAGATGTAATTATTGCACTTCTCAGATGGTTCACGATTAGCAGAAGACACAAAAACAAATTCCTCGTCAAAGAGGTGTTCGATGGCATGCCCTGGAGGTTGGAAAGGGCGGTACATCACTGCTAAATCGAGGTCTCCTTCTACAAGTTTTTGTGTAAGAATATTTGGAAAGCACGAAGTTCCCGTAATTGCAATATTGGGAAGTTCTTTGCGCACATTAGTTACGCAACGAAGAAGAAAGCCATTCCATAAAGCAGAGGGTGCACCTAAGGCTATGTGATTGCGATGTTGTTGGGAAAGTGAGACATCTAACTGAGCTCGTTGCCAAACCCGTACAAGTGCTAAAGCGTGTTTATGAAACTGTTCTCCAGCTTCAGTTAGATCAGCACCAGTTTTTGATCGTTCAAAAACTGGGCGACCTAATAAATCCTCGAGACCTTTGATTCGGGCAGAAACTGTTGATTGTGTAATATTTAGACGCTGAGCTGCATCAATAAAGCTTCCCGTTTCTGCAACAGTAAGAAAGGTACGGGCGAGATTAATATCCATGACTATTCACTGTGGTTGTGAAGGAACGAATCTTTAAATATCGAAATTTTCGATAACAGTCACCGGAATTTTCCGTTTGATGCACCGATTGATTCTTATCACAGTAGAAAAATCTCGATTTGAGTCGGGATTATGAGCCGCTATTTAATCATTGCGGTGTTTAAAACAGAAGGAAACTAATTATGGCTAAAGCAAAAAAACCAGCAGCAAAGAAACCTGCTAAAAAGGCAAAAAAGAAGAAATAGTTTTTTGTTGCTTAAACGGGACCATATTCTGAGATTATTTTCTATTTGTATGATCCCTGTGTTGTTGTTTTTTTCCTCGGCAGCTCCTGCAGTAACGATCAAAAACAGGGATGATACAGACCATCAGGTCACCATCACGGAAGACGGACTTCAAGCAGACCATACTCTCAAAAAAGATGAGGTTTTAGAAGTTATCTGTCAAAAAGGCTGTACCATTCGTATCGACGGTGACGACATGAATCCTTATGAGCTAGAAGGCTCAGAAGTCACGACGATCGAAGGGGGGGATCTTTACGTGGAGAACCAAGAGCAGAAATTTCCATCTGAGAGTGGAAAAGCTGTTCAGCAATCTGTTAAAAGTCCGAAGGAAAACAGGTAAATCGATTTATAACGGCATCCTTTCTCGGGTGAAAGGGTGCCGTTTTGTTTTGATAGCGTGTAAAACTAAAGAAGATAAATCTGTCCAAACAGACTTGATATAAATTCAAGTTTTGGCACAGAAGGTTTCAAATTCTTCCTTCTCCAATGGCCCCAAATGTTTTTCAATGCTGGTAAGGAGAGCTTTATCCACAATTTTGAAATCTGTTGTTATGCCCAGTTTGGCGAGACTTGTGATTCCAGATTTTTCAAGACCGCAGGGAACTATCATTTCAAAATGCGATAAGTCTGGATTGATATTAATGCTAATTCCATGACTACTTATACCCCTGGTTAAACGTAGCCCTATAAAGCCAATTTTTTCTGAGGTTCCAGATATTGAATTTTGGACCCAAACTCCTGGACTTTGAGGATTGCAGAAAGAGGATAATCCTAAACTGTACAGTGCATCAATTAGACAATTTTCTAGAAGGCGAACAAATGCTCTTATGTCACCCGATGTTTGCCGACGAATATCGAGCAGGAAGTAGACAACACGTTGACCTGGGCCATGGTATGTAAGTTCTCCACCTCGATCAGTTTCGAAGATGGGTAACCTGTTGGCTATTAGAAGATGCTCCTTTTTAGAACGGGACCCGCGCGTAAGAATAGGAGGATGCTCTAAGAACCAAATAAATTCATGAGCCTGTCCGGCAGCAATTTGGGACACTTTAGAAGACATTATTTCCAGGGCATAAGGGTACGCAATGGGTCTAACAGAATGTACCCATTTTAAAGTCCTCTTTTTTTCAAGCGTTTCTTTTAACATAATAAAGAGTCATCAATTTATAATGAGAAAACTTAGAATAGTACGTCGCAAGTGAAGATAGAATTCGATAGGAGGGAGCATTGTTTTATATAAACCCTTGATATTGGTTAAGTCTGGCTCTGGCATCCTGACGAATAGATCTTGCGTTCTTTGATAGCGTCTGATAGCACCCCGATACGAGCATCAATAAATTGAACTTGTCATTCTTGGAAATATTCCTTTTAAAAGTGGTGTAAATTTTGCGGTTGTGGCGGAATTGGTAGACGCACTACCTTGAGGTGGTAGCGGGGCAACCCGTGAAGGTTCGAGTCCTTTCAACCGCACCATTGTTGACCTTGAAAATTGTCTGTAAATTCATTTGTCTCGAATTTTGATTTTCGTTCTTGATAGATCTAATGAATTGGGATGTGTTATTTTATGTAAATATTGATAATAAAAAAATTGGTCCTGAATTTTTAATGAGACGTAGCCATTACTTTATAGAAGTATTGTATCTTTTATAATACTTCATGGAAGTTTAAAGGGGCTTACAGCCCAACTATCATCATCTATTTTTTGTGAGCTTTTTGGAGCTGTAGGCTCAGCAGCATTCTTTTTACTTTTTGCTTGTTTTAACTTTGAAGATGCAGGTTTTAGCTGATCTATTTCATAATCTTTAAATTCACCACCGTTATCTCCTAAGGGAGAGTTTGCACTATCTCCCAGAGCGGAATTTATTTCGAGTTTCTTAGCTTCTGAATTGCCAAGATTTAAAAGTAAGGCTTCTCTTTTTGCAAGTGTGTTATAATTTAAAAGTGTTGCTGCTGGCTGTTTTGTAATGAGGTGCACAATTTTAAAATTGTTAGCTCTTAGATCATTTAATATCGATCTCAATGCGCTTGCAGTTGATGGTTGGATGTCATGAAAAAGGATGATTCCTCTTTGCTCACTTTTAAGCTGTTTTATGACATT
>JBJTOZ010000235.1:0-3522 GCA_046074825.1 Hyphomicrobium sp. | reverse complement strand
ATTGGGTTACGTTCGTTCGTCACGCTTTTAAAGAGAATTTCAGAAAGTTGGGAGAATCCAAGGAGATATTCCTCAATCACTTGAGTGCAATTGAGAAAAAAGGACCGAGCATTTTTCTCATAGAAAGCCCTTCAGGGCTGTTTGAATATCCTGCTCGCAGTTCCGCCCAAGAAAATCCCTTTTTGAGAGAGAATTTCGTTATCAACAGACCAAGAAATTTAGAGATCTTTAAAGCTTGACAGGAGATTTGGGGCACCAAACCAGGGACTTCATGAAAAATCCCCTTATTCGCGATTCCAAGATCTTGGGGTGAGCTCTTCTATCAATACCCTGCGGGACTTCCACACTGCACGGAAATCCGCCGCTTTAGAGATGCATAAATTGTATCAAACTTCGCCAAAAATGCATTTTTGATACTAAAAAAGTCCGTTCTTTGATGGCGCACTAAGAGGATCTCACCTTTAGAAACTTCGTCTACTGACGTGCAATCGATGAGTTTCAACTGCAGTGGCTAACCCTTCCAAGTCTGCCCCTTCTCATCCCATGCTACCTTAGACCCAAAGGACGGCCCCATAAAAATTGATCGCCAAACGCAGATTGTTTTCAGGTTTTTTAAGATTATCTTAATAGAATGAGAAGAGTGTCGAGTAAACAGGTTATTATATAGCCTACTTTATATGTTATCTTATTTAAACTGATTCATCTTAAAATTTGTGAAGCTGCGCTTTTGTCATAAATCATGAAGTCTTCTCGCACGATGAAAAAAATCACCTCTATCTTTGTCACTATCAGTTTCCTTCTTTCGATTGGAACGACCTTTCACTCGGCCCTCGCAAAGACGAATGCGGCGACTAACGCCGTCTCGTCGAAAAAAGTGAAGAAAAGTTCTGTGGCCCCTCTCAGAGGCAAGAGTTATTATTCCTATGGCAAAGGACAACGCCGTGGATCTTATTCCTATCATTATGCGCAAGGGATCGACACACGTAAATTTACAGATCCAACACTGAATGGTCAGAACGCTTTCGGTCCTATCGATAGCGATTTCTTCTTTAGTACACCCCGCCCTCCCATTGGCGGCGACACTCCCTACATGCATTAAAAATTTATCTTTTAAAGGCTATGATTTTTTAATTTTTAAGAAGAGATAGCGCTTTTGTCTTTCCTAGTTGTAGAGTATCTCTTTAAGCTGGTGCGTCTTCCAGAAGATCAGACATTTTGACAAGAACCCCATTCAGTTCTGTCTGAGGCACTTCAAACTCCCAACCTGCCGTGACCTTTTTTAAATCCTCAACATCCTTAGCGGCTTCTCCCTCACCAGACACTGTAACAGTGACAAAGGTCTTCGTTCCGTCCGAGCGAAACTCAATCTGTGGCTTAAAACCCGTATCGGTCTCGAAGATTGCGCGACCTTTCACAGGAAGCTCGCCCGTCTGCCCCGCCTTGCGAACACTTTTAAACTCAATGAGACTGACGGCCTCTGCAATATCGTCAACAGAACTTGCATACTTTAGTTTTTTTCCTGAAGGCATCTCAGAGAGCTGATGCTGTTTTTCATCCTCAGAGCGAATAATCTCAAAGGGAGCTTCTCCCTCAACTTCAATACGCACTTTTTTTATTGTCGAAGGAGGAACATCAATTAAACGCGTTTTCACCCAATCCCGCAGAGAAAGGCCTGCCTGTATTTGACGATCGGCAAGCCACGTTTGATCATCGCCACTTTTGCGGACATACGTCCCTCCGTTAGGCGCCTCAAAGGTACTGGCCATTGTGCGACCTAAAATAATTTCTCCGATGTTTTCGCCTTTTTGATTAGTGAGCTTCAAAAGGCGGGCATTGGAGCCTGTTTCAGCCGGATCTTGAAGACCTAAAAGCTCATGCCGAGCCTTAAGGGCCGTTTTCGGCTCAACAAGTTTCGCTTCCATGACATTTAAAAGAAATTCACGTACCTTCGCGCTGTCCGCAGGAAAACCATCCTCTGATGCAAGCACCCAAGTCCCAGCCTCTGGACGCACCTTTAAAGTATTTTTGCCCGTAGCGATTTCAAATCCACCTAAATCTTTTATCTGCGTTTCGAGATCTGCAATCATGGGGACTTGCGTGCGAGATCCTCGACCCGACCATGGTGTGGAGAGAAAGTAGACAATAAGGGCTGAAGAAATAGCAAAAAGTGCTAGAACAGCGAGAATGCTAAAGTTTTTAAATTTCATTTTCCTTTAAACCTCATCAGTCGTCTCTTCTACGTTTTTCACTTCTCAAAATGTTTTGCCGTATTTTTCACATTTAAGAACGGGAAGGCGAGCGTCGCCTCAGAGCAAAATAGGCCCCGACTATTGCAATAAGAAGGGGTAAGAAAGCAATGTTGGCAAACTTCAACCATCCATCTAGCTGATCGATGTCTCGACGAAGAGCACGCTTGACCTCTCGCAATTCACGACGCGTCTCAAGCATTTCTCTTCTAAACTTTTCAACCGCCTCACGTTCCTTTTCAGAAAGAACAACACTGCCAGAGCCAGCTGTTGTTTGTAATTTTAGCAGTTCTTCTTGAGCTGACTTAAGGCGCGCTTCTAGAACTTGCTCCTTCTCTCGAAACTGGCGTTCTGCATTACGACGCAATTCTTCCACCCAAGTAAAGGGGCGATCATTGACACCGCGGCCACGCAAAGCAATGAGCGCATTACTGCCAGACAAATTTTCCAAAGCGCTCAGCACAAAGGCTGCATTGTGAGCAGCGGGCAAGATCATTTCTTGACCAAGCAATTCCCGACGGTCCACCCAGAACTGATCGGCAAGCATATCACTATCAGCAACAACAATGACATTGATTTGCCCGCTTGCAAGGTGCGACGCATCAGGTTGGCTTTGAGCTGCTTGTTCCGTCCCGTTGGTGTCAGCCTTTGACTGTTCTGTCTTGTCTTCTGAACTGTTTTTGTCGTCCCCCTCAGAGGCTTTGGGAGCAGCAGGTTTCCCATTGGGATAAGCAGATTTTGCTTCCCCTGAAGCACGTGCAGCAAGCGTTAAAACCTTTCCGCCAGGAACATACGTGCGCAAGAGCCCAAGGGGATCTGCGCCCATGCCCATCTTATCTGATCCTATAATAGCAGCGTCTGAACTTGTTTGTAGAATGGGACTATAGGTCAATGTCGATCCGTCAGCTTTCTGCAAAAGACCAGCTGAGGCCACATTCAGAACTTCAATACCAGCAGCTAAAACATCCTCTTTATTGATATTGGATTTATCAAGTCCAAGCCAAGCCACAAATTCCGTTACGGAATCAGCCTCCCTTCCAAATTGAACACGGCGCGCGCGACGGATGTCCGCTGAGACCTTAGAACCATCAAATTCTATCCCCCAACTCTGCAATACTTTTGCTAAACGCTTGCGCCCTTCTTCTTGCGCCTTCAAAAGCGCTAGTGGGTTGGATTCCGCAACAGGATCGATGAAGACGAGAACCTTGCCCCCTTTCAGGGCATATTGATCAATCGCATAAGCGGCTTCCTCTGTAAGATCCGTCGGTTGGACAAC
>JBJTOZ010000234.1:0-16413 GCA_046074825.1 Hyphomicrobium sp. | reverse complement strand
ATCCTGTCCCTGTGGCAAACAACCATAAATTTCTACCAGAACGGAGATTGGTAATTAATAGTGTCCCCGTTGGTTTTGAATTGATAATAATTTCATCCCCGACTTTAATGCTTTGCAACTTTGAAGTGAGGGGACCATCGGGTACTTTAATACTAAAAAATTCAAGCCAATCATCATAAATAGCATTCGTCATACTGTAGGCTCGAAGTAAGGGACGCCCCTCCACCTCTAGACCTATCATTGCAAATTGGCCACTTAGAAAGCGAAAACTTGATGCGCGCGTTGTTTTAAAACTAAAAAGTGTGTCCGTGTAATGTTGAACGCTGAGTACCTGCTCTCGTCTAAGACCAGAACCTAGTGGACGCGATGAAACTGTCTTTGGTTCTTGATCCAAATCTAAAAACCTATTTAATTTTGATGTCTGCTCGATAATTTCAACCATCAAATCCCAAAACTCATGGGTTTTAAATAAGACAATAGAATGTAGGACACATCTAAATGTCAAGAGAATGTGACACTTGAGGGATAACGGGACAATGTTTTTTCATATTATTAATGGGCAAAAAGGGAACTACAAACAACCATTAGGGAAGGATGAGGTCTTCAAGAAAGAGAAAATAAGATAACGATAAGCTTTTCTTAGTTTTTTATATTACTGATCAGGCCTTCTTTGAATTCCTAATCCTAGCATAGCCATCAAGAGCCTTTTGACGAGCACTGTTATGATCAACAATAGGATGCGGATACGTCTTTCCTAATTCAACCTTGGCAAAAGAGAGAACTTCACTTGTTGCTGTCCATGGAGCATGAATGACATTGAGAGGCAGTCGTGAAATTTCAGGAACCCATTTTTTAACATAATGGGCTTCGGGATCAAATTTCTCACCTTGGGTTACAGGATTAAAAATGCGAAAATAAGGAGCTGCATCTGCTCCCGATCCTGCAACCCACTGCCAGCTTGCTGCATTACTTGCAAGATCAGCATCAACTAGAGTATCCCAAAACCATGCCTCTCCGCTTTGCCAAGGTATTAAGAGATGTTTCACTAAAAATGAGGCAGCAATCATACGTACTCGATTATGCATATATCCTGTCTGCCAAAGCTCTCTCATCCCCGCATCAACAATAGGATATCCTGTCAGTCCTTTTTCCCATGCTTTCAGATGATTTTTATTTTTTGACCAAGGAAAGTTTTCAAACTCATTTTTAAAAGCATGTTCTGGTAATGTTGGACACAACATCAGAAGATTATAAGAAAATTCCCTCCACACGAGTTCTTTTAAATACGTCTCTAGAGACTGATCGCTTCCCTTTTTATTTCTAGAGGCTTCACTCGCTCTATACCAACAAACATGCGGACTTATTTCTCCAAAATGAAGGTGGGGAGAAAGACGAGATGTCCCATCAATTGCTGGAAAGTTTCTTTGATCTTTATAAGCTTGAAGACCATTCTCAATAAAATATGATAAGCGCTGATGAGCCCCCTCTTCTCCAGGCTGCCATAGATCTTTAAAAGATATTGCCCAGTTAGGCTTTGATGGGAGCAATTTCCAATCTAATAATTTTTGACTTTTAACTTTATTTTTTGGCATATTAATTTTTGGAGGTGAAGGTAAAGGACGCGATGGAGCTCCTAATCCACAATGTGCTCTCCAGAAAGGTGTGTAGACTTTATAAGTATCACCAGCCTTTGTCTTTACCTCCTCAGGTTCTCTCAAAAGAAAACTAGCATAACGCTTACACTCAATTTGACGTGCACTTAATTTAGTGAGTACTTTTTTTTCTAAAGCACATGCCCAAGGTTCATAAGCACGCGAAAAATAAACAGCGCCTGCTCCGACTTCTTCGGCAAGAGATGCAAGAACCTGTTCTGTCACACCACTTTTTAAGACAAGGGAAGCACCCAGCTCTTCAAGATTTTTCATTAAAGATTGAAGAGACCAATGAAGCCACCAGCGACTAGCCCCTCCAGGCTTCCACGATCCATAAGCATCTAAATCATAAATATAAACAGGAAGAATAGGTAAACCACTGGATACGGCTGCATGTAATGCACGATGATCTGTGAGACGCAGATCATTTCTAAACCAGAGTATAATTGGCTTGGATGCCATGCTTGCAGAGCTCTAATCTTCAAAGAAATTTATTTTAAGGTGCGTAAAATTAATATTTAAAAGTATGTTTCCATTATGCCTCTACATTGACGTAAATGCCAAATGGGAACTCACTAATTAAAGAAATAGTCAAAAAAGCTTTTAGAACCTTTTGATTTCTGCACTGAATTATTTGTTCTTCTTTTGCGATTAATTCCCTCATCAGGCATTCCTAATGGCTGGTTCCAAGGAGCCCAATCTGGACTATAATTCTGCGTTGATGTGCGACGAGAAACAGAAGGACTTGACGAAGCAACAGGTCCAACACGAGGAGCTTCCTTCAATATCGTAAATTCATCTCTTAATCCATCTATTGCTTCAACAATCACACTATTATCTTCCCACTTCCAGGTTGACGTTTTATTACCTTGACGCTCAGGAAGAATTCCAACAATGCGTTGGTTTGCCAAATCAAGAAAAATTGACATTTCGCATTCTTCCGATCCACGGGATGTCAACAAACTCCCCGCTGCATATTTTAGAATGCCATAGCCTTCAAATGGGCCTTGTTTTATTTCCCATAATAAAATTTTTGGAGAGCTCTCATCGACCATGTCTAGTGGAACAATCAACTGCGGATAAGTTTGGTTAAGTGCAAGAATTTGACCATTTCGTCTTATAAGGCGCCACCCTTCGGAATTGCTATTTTCAAAAGTATCAATCGGTAGATCTATACCACCAGGACTTAGCCTTTGTTGCATATCTGTGGCTTCTCTAATCCATGGTTTGAGCTCAAGAGCTTGTCTAAGATCTAATAATGCTTGATCCAACTGTCCTAGTTGCTCCTCCAAGGTGGCCTTTGCCCATAAAACTTCAGCTTGTTTTTTGTCATACTTAAAAGCCGTTTCGATATCATCTTTAGAAAGATCGATTTGACCAATTTTGATCCGCACGAGACCTCGATAGGCGTATGCTAAGGCAGATTGGGAATTTAAATTCATGGCAACGTCTAGATCAGAAATTCCTTCTTCATATTTTCCTAAAAAACTCTTAGCCAAACCCCGTCCTACATAAGCTAACTCGTATTTGGGGTTAAGACTGAGAGCACGATTATAATCCTCAAGCGCTGAAGGAAAATCACGCGTATTAAAAAATGCTTCTCCCCGAAGACAAAAAAGCTCTGGATCATTTGAATTAAATGCAATTGCTCTCGAATAGTCTTCTATGGCCTCAGAATAGGCTGCTAATATCATTTTTGCTTGAGCGCGATTCTTGTACGCTAAAGAAAATCGATTATCTAAGCCAACAGCGTGGGTAAAATCACGAATAGAAGAAAGCGGACGTTTTAGATTCAGGTGAGAGCGCCCGCGACTATTGAGCAGTTCTGGAGCTTCTGGTGCTAATTCAATGGCGTTATTGAAATCATCAAGTCCCAACCCTTTTTGTCCGAGCTGAAGATACACTGCACCACGGTTGTTGAAAGCTGCGGCATACTTTGGAGACAGGAAAATAGCGCGATTAAAATCTTTAAGTGCCTCTTTATAGTGTTCGAGAGAAATCAATAATATTCCTCTATTGTTATAAATAGGAGCAAACTCTGGATAGAGTTGTACAGCTGCATTGAAATCTTCAAGTGCTGATTTGAATTCTCCCATTCTCGTATAGGCTACCGCTCTATCATTGAGTAACGATGCTCTATTATCATTTGTTAATTTTTGATCTTTTAAAGCATTAGTATAGGATGTGAGAGCTTCATTTAATTTTCCATCAAGGAGGTTAGAAGCTGCAGTATCTGCATGCTTTTCTGTAGTTAAATCTGATGCAGTAGCAGAAGGATTGAAGTGTGGGGCACTATGGGGCTGAGCGAAAGTTTGTATTCCCAATATAACTAAGAGACAACTGCTCAACAGAAGTAGGAATGAAATTTTCATTTTGAGTTTATAAAAGAACAGAAATTGTTGAACGGCTTGCGCCATTTTATTCTCTCCAAAACACAAATTGTTTTGTCAGACGCGTTCAAAAAAGTACCTACAAAATTAAGGATCGTTTTCTCACTTTACTACTTTTGCCAGAACTTGCGGTAATATCTTTGGTAAATCCTCTGAAATTAAACCAACGCCAAATTGATTAGCACATTCTCCGTGCAACCAAACAGCAGCACAAGCAGCTTCAAAAGCAGGCATTTTTTGGGCTAAAAGTCCAACTATAAAACCTGAGAGAACGTCTCCTGAACCCGCTGTCGCCAACCAAGATGGTGCATTGTCGTTTATGGCCGCCTTTCCATCTGGAGCAGCAATAACGGTATCTGCCCCTTTTAATAGGACGATTGCTCCTGATTTACGTGCAGCTGCTCGGGCTCTTTCCAATTTTGATTTTTGATCACTACCAAAAAGTCGGGAAAATTCACCTTCATGAGGTGTTAAAATAACAAAACGATCTTTTCTTTGATGAATTTCAGAGAATAAAATCTCAGGACCTGTTATGGCTTTAGTAGGACTTGAAGTAAATCCTAAACCTCGATTTTGCTCTACTGAAAGATCTTGTAAGCTAAAAACACTCAAGGCATCCGCATCTAAAACAACATGGGTACCAGAACGCAATGCGATGAGCACCATTTCTGCAGTTTGCTGGCAAACACCCGCTGCAGGACCAATGAGAATAGAGTTCTTACGCTTATCTTGAAGAATATTTTCTAATGAAGTGGGGCTGTCAGACACTGTCAACATAATTGACGTCAAATGGGAAGCATTTTCTAAGACTGCGGAGGATGGACTTGCCAGAGTTACTAATCCCGCACCAATTCTCAAAGCCCCACTAGCTCCAAGACGAGCTGCCCCTGTATGGCAAGTATCGCCAGAAACAACCAGAACATGCCCTCGAGAATATTTATGATCTTGAAGTTGTGGGATTGGAAAGCAATCTTTCCATAATCGTGGATCATTACTGAAGGTATCTATTTTAATTTTGAGATTTTTATGAGAAGAGGCTTCCTCCAATATGGAGCTAGGGATTCCGATATCTAAAACAACAACTTTACCGCAGAGTATGCGTCCAGGCAGCAAAAGATGACCGATTTTCTTTCGAAAAAAAGTAACAGTGCATGAAGCTTTAACAACAGGTCCTATGTAGGTTCCTGTAGATCCATCAAGACCACTTGGAACATCAATAGACAGAACAGGTTTTTGACTGTTGTTGATAGCATTTATAATCTGCGCTGATGTCCCCTCAATTTTTCGTTTGAGGCCGGCTCCAAAAAGACCATCAATAATCAAATCACAATCTGAAAAAAGGTCAGGGTGCATCTGACCAACTGAGCCCTCCCAACGGGTTGCCATCAATTTGGCATCTCCCTTCAGTTCCTCAACTGGACACAAGGAACATACAGAAACATCAAAGTTTTTTTCTTTTAATCTGCGTGCGGCAACAAAACCATCGCCTCCATTGTTTCCAGGACCACAGAGAACAATAACTCTTCCTTTATTCGGCAGCATCCTTTCTGCCTCAAGTGCAACACTATGACCTGCATTTTCCATAAGAGTAAGAGAGGGCACCCCCATACGCGAAGCCCATTCATCAGCTTGATACATTTCTTCGGTTGTTAGAATTTCAAGACCTAGCATTTTGTTCTCATCTTCAGTTTTCCACTTTCCAAAGATCAAAAAGGTTTTCTAACTGATTTAAAATAGTGCATAGATAATATGATCAATTCATCGGCAACATGCCCATTTAATAGGCTATGCAGATGGCACAAAATGCTATTATACATCGACTTATTATCCAACCTATTGATGTTGCAGAGAATTAATTCAGATCGGTCTTTGGCATGTAGAATGCTAACGACATAATCGAATAGTTCTCTTTCAACATGGTGCAACTCTGAGGTCACTATGAAGAAAATTGAAGCAATAATTAAACCTTTCAAACTGGACGAGGTTAAAGAAGCCTTGCAAGAAATTGGATTGCAAGGAATTACAGTCATAGAAGCCAAAGGGTTCGGCCGTCAAAAAGGCCATACCGAACTGTACCGGGGTGCTGAATACGTTGTAGATTTTTTGCCAAAGGTCAAAATTGAAGTGGTTTTAACTGATGATATGCTTGATAAAGCCGTAGAGGCTATTCAAAAAGCCGCTAAAACAGGTCGCATTGGGGATGGAAAGATTTTCATATCCAACATAGAAGAAGCCATTCGCATACGAACTGGCGAACAGGGATCAGATGCAATCTAGATGAGACTGAATGAACCTTAAAATAAAAGAGAATTTATAAATTTAAATTAGCCACGAACAGAGGAGCGCCCATGAATAATGTGAATGACGTCCTAAAAATGATTAAGGACAAGGACGTAAAGTTTGTGGATTTAAGATTCACAGATACAAAAGGAAAAATGCAACATGTGACTGCCGATGTTTCTTGCGTCGATGAGTCGATGTTTACAGATGGATATGCTTTCGATGGATCATCAATAGCAGGTTGGAAGAGCATTGAAGCTTCTGATATGCTTTTAATGCCAGATCCATCTTCTTCTCATATTGATCCTTTCTTTGCACAAACCACATTAGCAATTTTCTGTGACGTACGAGAGCCTACAACTGGCCAACCCTACGAAAGAGATCCAAGATCAATTGCCAAAAAGGCTGAAGCCTTTATGCTCTCACAAGGCATAGGTGATGCTATTTATTTTGGTCCAGAAGCTGAATTCTTCATTTTTGACGATGTTCGCTTTTCATCCGACATGTATAATGTGGGCTTCAAAGTGGATAGTCTTGAACTACCCACTAATTGTAACACCCAATACGAAATGGGAAATCTTGCCCACAGACCTCGAGTAAAGGGCGGATATTTTCCAGTACCTCCCATTGATAGCTGTCAGGATATTCGTTCTGAGATGCTCTCAGTCCTCACTGAGATGGGAGTAAAAATCGAAAAACATCACCATGAAGTTGCTTCGGCACAGCATGAGCTTGGAGTAAAATTTGGACCTATGATCAAAATGGCTGATCATATGCAGATTTACAAATATGTTGTTCACCAAGTTGCGCAAGCTTATGGGAAAACGGCAACTTTCATGCCAAAGCCTGTTTTTGGTGATAATGGATCCGGCATGCATGTCCATCAATCAATCTGGAAAGGTGGGCAGCCTATGTTTGCGGGAAACAAATATGCAGATTTGTCCGATACCTGCCTGTACTATATCGGCGGAATCCTAAAACATGCCAAGGCAATCAATGCCTTTACTAACCCACTTACTAATTCCTACAAAAGGCTTGTTCCAGGTTATGAGGCGCCTGTACTTCTAGCCTACTCTGCAAGAAATCGTTCAGCATCGTGCCGCATACCTCACGTTTCTTCTCCTAAAGCAAAGCGTATTGAAATTCGTTTCCCCGATCCAGGCGCCAATCCCTATTTGGCCTTTACAGCTATGCTCATGGCTGGCCTTGATGGTATTTTGAAAAAAATTCATCCTGGCGATCCGATGGATAAGAATCTCTATGACCTTCCACCTGCTGAGCTAGCAAAAATTCCTACAGTAGCTGGATCCCTACGTGAGGCTCTTGAAAATTTAGATAAAGATAGAGCTTTCCTGAAAGCTGGAGGTGTCATGAATGATGACATGATTGATTCTTATATTGAATTAAGAATGTCTGAAAATATGCGTTACGAGATGACCCCACATCCTATCGAATATGATATGTACTATTCTGTGTAAAATTCTAGGACACTATAAAAAGGGCGGGTTTAAATCCGCCCTTTTTTTTACTAAATTCATAATCAAAGAAAAAGAAGTATGAGCAGGAGAACAATAAGGAAGACAAATTCAATAAGGCTTCCTTCCTTTTTTGCCCATATCCATGAAATCGTTCTCCTTGGAATTTCATTCCAACTAACTCGCGTCAAATAAGAAAGAATAAAACCAATAATAAGACCCATTGATAACGAGCGATAATCTAGTCGATATCCCCCGTTTTCTCTCAGCGGAGTAAGGGAGAGAACCCCTCCCTCAATTAAAGAATATGCACTAGCAATAATTATACCTACGGCCAAAAGGGAAAGAAATGTGAGAAAAGATTTCATTCTCTATGAGCCCCTCTAGAACCATAAAAAAATAAATCAAAGGTTCCAAAGTGAACTAAACACATGAGAAATGTGACCTATTATCAATCATCAATTAAGGTTTATGTTTTCTATTCATTAAATTTTTTTAAAACACAACGTCAAGTTTCATTATACTGGTGGTTCCAGGGAAATTCGTTTTATTGCCTGAATTTTACTGTCCATTTTAGCAGTACGCTCAACAACTTCAGGTAAAGTTTCAACTACAGTCGACATGTGATGGGCGTTTGCATGCAAGAGCATAATCCCGTCCGTCATTATTCCTACATGTCCCCGCCAAAAAATGAGATCCCCTCTACAGAGACCTTCAAGATCTTGAGGAGTTTGAATGAGCTCCCCCAATTCCTCCATTTGCTGGTCACTATCACGCGGTGCTCTAATACCCGCAGCTTGTAAAGAAACTTGAACTAAACCTGAACAATCAATACCTATTCGCGTCTTTCCTCCCCATAAATATGGGGTTCCGATCAAACTTTCTGCGACATCAACATAATCTCGAGAAAATCTTTTTATATCACAAATATGACGCGTGACCACGTATCCGCCCATGTGAGTTAAACTAAAACGTTCAACTTCGTCGATAATTTTTAACTCAGAATTGAGACTTAAATGCATGACTGGTGGAGATTTCATATTGGGTTCTGGATATAAAAATGTCCCAGGCGATCTGACACGATGCGTGGGAGCAAGCACTGTCTCTGACACTGTATTTCCAGGGATATATCCCACATAATCATCTTTTTCGAGCTGAACCCAAGCCCATCCATTGACTTCCTCAAATAATCGAACTCTCTCGCCATAAAGAACTTCTGTGTCTAGTCCATCATTGATAACAGGCCTACGACGCAAGGGAACAGCAGGATGCATAATTTGTCTAAGTTCTCCTTTGACATAACGATCAGCCCTTACACTTCCAATTAACCTCTCATCTGCAAGGTCTAGCCGAAAAGCATGGCGCCTAGGATCAATTTTACTGTCGCTGTTATGAACAACCATTAGTTTATCAAACTTTCTTGTCTAAGAACTTCCATGACAGTTCGTGCAGTTTGAGCTTCAGCCCCTTTTGGTCCTAATGGACCATTTGCAGGTCGCCATCCATAAAGATCAAAATGGGCAAAGCGTTTTGTCTTTCTTAGAAATTTTTTCAAAAACAGAGCAGCTGTAATTGATCCTGCAAAAGGGCTTTCCCACACGTTATTGCAGTCAGCAATATCACTTTCCAGGTGACGTTCATATCCGTCCCACAGTGGCAATCGCCAAACAGGATCCCCAATTAATAATCCCGTCTCAACTAATCGTGCCGCAAGTTGATCATCATTACAAAATAGAGCAGGAATATCAGGTCCTAAGGCCGTTCTAGCCGCTCCAGTAAGTGTCGCAAAAATAAATAAGGTATCAGGAGAATCTTTATCAGCATACTCCAAAGCGTCAGCAAGTATCAGACGTCCTTCGGCGTCTGTATTCCCAATTTCAATGGTTTTCCCATTACGACTTGTCAAAATATCCCCAGGCCTAAAAGCGTCGCCAGAGACTGAATTCTCAGCTGAAGGAATAAGAAGTTTTAAATCGACATCCAATTGCTGAGCCATAATCATATGAGCAATTGCTAACGCAACCGCAGCGCCGCCCATATCCTTTTTCATAAGAAGCATTGCTGAGGCCGGCTTAATATCAAGGCCTCCTGTATCAAATGTAATCCCTTTACCAATAAGGGTGATTTTAGGCGCTGAGGATACTGAATTGTCCTTTTTCCATGAAAGTTCTATTAGACGTGGTTGGCGTGGGCTTCCTCGTCCCACGGCGTAAATCATGTTGAATTTATTGGAAAGAAGTTCTTCCCCAACAATGGAGCGAACTTGGGCTCCATAGAGTGCACCAACCTTACGAACCGCTGCCTCTAATTCAGATGGACCAAAATCACTCGCTGGCATGTTAATAAGATCACGAGCAAACCAGATAGCCTCAACTGTATTTTGTATTTTTAAGCGATCAGTACCTTGAGGTAAGAGTATTTTTGCACAGTCGGAAAGTTCAGAGCCTTTATCATTTGTCCGCTTAAAATATTTAAACTGATAGGAACCAAGTCCCCAAGACAAATAAGCAAAATCAGATCTGCGAAACCCTTGTCCTAAGTGATAGGTTGAGGGAAACAATACTTTATGAAGAAGGCCAAGAAGAAGGTCTGAGGCTCCACAAGGTTCACCCTTCTCCCCGTTTCCCCCTCCTAGTAAGACGGAGGATAAACTACCATCAGATTTGGATAGCAAAACGTGAGATTTCGCTTTTCCCTTAAATTTAAGGGTTTCTAACCAACGCTTTTCTGATGATGAAAGACCCAAATCAGGAGACCCATCTTCATAAACAAGATGTATTGGTATTTGTTTCCCATCATCCTCAGTTGCAAAAACAGACCTAGCGGAGCGCAATTGAGGGGCGGTATGAGTATCTAGAGCCTGTATCATCGAAGATTTATCTTTCTAAATATAAAAAGATTTGTTTTTATAAATAAGGGATTGCATCAACTCAATGAAGCCAATACCAAAAAAATGTTCTAATAATCAAAATTGTAGACAATAATACCTACTTACTCGTTTTCTCAATTAGCAAGATTTTTTTTGAAAAAAAATAAAATAGCTCTGATAGTGGTGCTGCATGGAATCTCAGAGACTGTCACTTATAATTGGTGATAAAAATTGGTCGAGTTGGAGCCTGAGACCGTGGCTTGTGCTAAAGTATTTTTCAATACCTTTTGAGGAAATATCTCTAAAATTACGACAGAAGGACACTAAGCAATCTATATTAGCACATTCGGCATCTGGGAAAGTTCCCATTCTTAAAGTTGAAAATATTGTCATTTGGGACAGCCTTTCAATAATAGAATATCTCGCGGATGCTTATCCTCAACATTCAATCTGGCCTGATTTACTGCAGGCGCGAGCATTGGCACGATCTCTTTCTGCTGAAATGCACTCTGGTTTCCAAGCTCTACGTGAGCACTGCCCGATGGATATTCTATCGATAAAACTTTTCTATGATTTACCTGAAACCGTTGAACATAATCTACGACGTATCATTCAGATCTTTTGTGACTTTCGTAAAATGCATGAAACAAAAGGTCCTTTTCTATTTGGTACATTTTGTGCTGCAGATGCCATGTATGCCCCCGTATGTTCAAGGTTGCGAACATACATTCCTGACCTCTCTAAATATGGGGACAATGGCAGAGCTGCAGAATATGTGAATATGATATTTAAAATGCCAGAGATTGAGGAATGGATAGAAGGCGCAGTAAAGGAAAAAGAATTATAACATAAAATTTATTATTTATTTTATTATTTAAATATTGAAATAAAAAATTTCAAAGTCAGAAAATCGCTTTCGATAATGCCTAGACTAATAATTCAGCCAAATTCTAAAGCAAACATAGCTCGACAAGCGCGCGCCTCAAATTTTCTGGAAAATTTGATAGTCCATCCTTTCCAGTATGAGAAAGATCTGGAGGCGCCATTTCACTCTTAAGATACCGCCATCCTTGAAAGGATTTATGATAGACCGGCTTTACTAAGTGGATTTTTTGGTCAAGTATAATAAGACAGCAAGGTGTTCCATTCTCTTTGTGACCTTTATCAAACCCAACTATTTTCTGTCTCGCCAGAATACAATTCTTTATAACCCAGTACAAAGAACCTCCTTCAAGTAACTCATCTATCCTTTTTGGTTCATGAAAGGTCGTATGATAGAAGTATGATTTTTTTGTATTTTTAATGCTCCAAAGACAATTATTTCTCTGCCACTGAACCAGATCAGCAACTGATTGGGAACCAACTGATAATTTAATAAGGTGAAGGGCCATTAAAAGAGTTTAAGCTCCTTTCTACAAATCTCAAAAAATAAAAATAAATACTTCTAAATCTTCGAGATGACCTTTTAGTTTTCTTTACAGGTGCCCGTATAATGCCCATAGACGGGTTGCCCTAGTAACCCAAGGTGTCTAGAATGGACAGCTGGGTAAAGTTCTAGAGTGAGATCTTTATCATAGATTGTTGTTAAGTTCAGAAAACCTTCATTCACAACTTCTAAGAAATGGTTTGCATTCAAAGCTCGCACAATTCTTACAGTTTGTGATTTTTGATCAGATTTCTTCTCAAGCTCAGCCTTTTGCCCATCGAGATCGATTTTAAGGAAGGCAAAAGAAAGCTCTTTTGCTGGCTCTTCTATAAATTTTCCATCTGCATAACTGATCAAGACCCCATTACCAAACGTACAGTTAAGCCTTTCAGGTGATCCTTCTATTTCATCAGAAAGTACCATGGATGCATTCGAGATAAAAAGTGATAGCCATAAAATGTGTGAGGTCAAATTTGTCAAACCCGACATCCCTTAAATTATTCCACTATGATGATTATAAAATAATAGCAAATTTTATAGAATTAAGGAAGTTTATAGGTTTTATGAAAAGGAACTTGCCTTTCTAAAGCCCGAATTCAAATTAAGGGTATATTATGTTTGTACTTTTTTATTGAAAACTAGAGTGCCCTCTTTTTACATAAAGAGTTTATTGTTTTTTTTGCCGCTCGGAGTTTTTTCGGGTTGCGCAAGCATGGGCTCATCTCAAATACAAAATACATCTGCCCTTCAAAAGGAGCCATCTGAAAAAAACTATCAGCTCTCGGACGAAGAACTAAAACTGGATTGCAAAAAATTAACCGGACGCACACAAGTAAGAATTATGGCATCTCGTGGTGCTGATCTTAAGGAAACTCCCTCTGCGGCATCCCAAACATTAGGATTTCTTGCAGCCACATTTCATGGAAGCAATAGTGCCAATAATTCCACAAGTTCATTATCTAACGATAGGCTTATCTTAGAGGCATACAATGCAAGACTAGCTGACATGGGCTGTAAAAGTTTTGATCTTGATAAAGAACTTGCAAACCGTCCCTCAGCTCCAACTCCAGAACCTTCAATAACAGGAAAATCTAATTGAGTTTAAAAGGTTTAAAATTAATATGTTCATTTTTTATGTTATTATCCAAAAGTTCTAAAAATTATTTTCTAACAATCCCCTCAAATAAAACCACAGATCCTACTCTTTGAAGTTGGGAATTTGAAAAACGCTTTTCAAATTCAATTTTAAGATCCTCCATAGTATCCTCTATATTTGAGAAAATACCAATTTTATTGTAAAGTTTAAGAACTGGTCGAGCCACATAATTTAATTCCTTATGATCTGGAACAATTGTTGCTCCAAACACGCGCCCACCATCTTTTAGAACTGTAGATACTCTATCAAAAACTTGGGATTTTATTTTTATTCCACCAGAAAGACAATGAAGAAGGTAACACATACTTACAGAAGAGTAATTTTTTACTAATGGCAAATCATACATTACGTCTGCAAGAACTATACTTGGCTTTAAATGCTCAATGCGCCTAGCAGCCATGGAGAGAGAGTTGATATTACGATCAACAAGTGTGACATGAGGGTGCGAACTCGGGAAACGTGCTACACTTAAATAGTATCCTGTCCCAACACCTATATCGAGATGATCGTCTGTAACATTTCTATTATAGAGAGATACTAATTCTTTTTTTGGACATTTCCAAAGAAACCTATTTGAAAATGCAAGAACAAACAAATCATAAAATCTGAGTACTAATGGTGAATAGATATCATATCCCTCTATTAATTTTGAGGTTTTTATCTTTGCCATTGAATAAAACCTTAATACCTATTTATAGGTTATCAACCTTTATCGTGGATTAAATTCTGTATCTACTTTATTGCAATATATGAAACACAATTTTTATTATCTTCAACGAGGACTAAATTTCTTCTCATAATAGAGCAAGCGTAGCCAAACCTAAAAAAGCAAAAAAGCCTACGCAGTCTGTGACCATCGTAACAAACACCCCTGATGCTGGCGCAGGATCGAGCTCAAAACGGTCAAATATTAGCGGAATTATGATCCCTGCCACTGCTGCGGCAAGTAGATTAACTACAATAGCTGCGCCAAGAACAGCGCCAAGTTTTCCTGATCCGAACCACATAAAAACTATGAAAGCCATTATAAGAGAGATAACTAGACCGTTTAATAATCCAACAGATGCCTCTCGAGAAATAACCCTTTTGGCATTTGCTGAACCCAGTTTACTTGTTGCAAGAGCTCTTACAGTTATTGTCATTGTTTGAGTTCCTGCATTTCCTCCTACTGAGGCGACAATAGGCATAAGCACTGCGAGTGCTACCATCTGTTCTATAGTTGCATCAAATTGTTCGATAACAATTGAAGCTAGAACAGCAGTTGCTAGATTGACAACCAGCCAAGGAACACGACTTTTTACTGTTTGATAGACGCTATCAGCAACACTTTCATCTCCAACGCCAGCAAGCTTTTTGATATCCTCGTCAGCTTCCTCTTCAAGAACATCTACAACGTCATCAACTGTAACGACACCAACAAGTCTTTGGTTTTCATCAACGACCGGAACTGAAAAGAGATCATACCTTTTAAATTGTCTTGCAACTTCTTCCTGATCTTCTGTGGCAAGAACAACGTGTCGATCTGTATCCATTAAAGTTTCAACAATAACACTCCGTTTTGACCTTAACAGACGCGAGAGGTCTATGCTGCCAAGAACCCTGTATGAAGAATCAACCACAAAAATTTCCGAAAAACTTTCAGGTAGATCCTCCGCCTCTCGCATAAAATCAATAACTTGACCTACTGTCCAAAAGGGAGCAACTGCAACAAAATGCGCCTGCATAAGACGCCCTGCAGTCTCCAGCGGATATTCAAGATTTCTTTCAAGAGCTGCCCTGTCACTTGTCTTTAGCTGACTTAAAACTTCTTCCTTGTCACTTTCTTCAAGTCCCTCAATAATGTAGGCTGCGTCATCGGTTTCTAACTCTGTTACTGCTCGTGCTAGAACATCTTTGGGGAGAGCATTAGATAGTTGATCACGGACAGTCTCATCAAGTTCTGAGAAAACCTCGAAATCAAAGTCTGCGCCAAATGCTTGAACAAGTTCTACGCGTTGGTTTGGCTCTAAAAGCTCGATTAAATCGGCCAGATCGGGGGCGCGTAAATCCTGAACTAAGTTTCGTGCTAAGATAGAATTTCTATCTGATAGGGCAGAATTGACTTGTCCAAGAAGCTCTTGGCTTTGGGAAAGAGGGGTTTCACTATGCTGGCAACTGTTCTCACTATCCGACACTCTAAATCCCCCTTACCTACGAAACGACTTTATTCATAGGGTATAAGATTATGATTGCGCTAAATCTTTGTTATTAAAAATAGAAGGGTTTTGCTTATTTGACCTCCCTTCTTTATTAGAAAAATAAAAAATAAACTCCGAATTGAAAATAGTACAGAAATTATTGGTATTTTTATCGATGCTTACATAGAAGCTAAGAGGTTATTCAGAGGAATTTCTTACCATTATGAATATGCTCCCCCTGAGCCTTAAGCTCAAACATATGCTGTTAATAGGTATTACATTATCTTTTTTTGTAATGAGTGTTGCGCGTGCGGAAGAAGTACAAATAAGAAACAATTCTGAGGATCCTAAGAAGTCAGATGTCTGCAGCTCCTCTAAGGATGTTTTGGGGGTCTCAAGGACTATAGAAATAGATACTACAAATGGCCCTACTCTGGGTAGTCACCTCAACAAGGAAGAAAATTTTCTAAATGATAAAGAGGTAATACTAACCTTCGATGATGGGCCATCTCGAAAATATACAGAAACCATCCTAGACACTCTGGATGCCCAATGTACAAAGGCGACCTTTTTTATTATTGGGAAATCAGCTCTTCTAGAACCTCGCATTGTTCAGGAAATAGATATGCGAGGACATACAATAGCGGCTCACACATGGTCTCACAAAAGACT
This sequence comes from Hyphomicrobium sp., assembly GCA_046074825.1. Taxonomy (GTDB): domain Bacteria; phylum Pseudomonadota; class Alphaproteobacteria; order Rhizobiales; family Hyphomicrobiaceae; genus JAGVSR01. Next base: position 316 of record JBJTOZ010000234.1, on the reverse strand, counting down.
TGATAAAATTGCATATAAAAAAGCAAAATATGAAATTGAACTTGGATTCAGCGCGATAGAGCGTGCGCTTGGTAAACCTCCGAGCTCTCTGTTTAGATTTCCGTACCTTGCAGAAAGTGATGAATTGAGGAAATATCTGTCTGGACGTAATTATTCCAACACTCGAATAAACATTGACAGTCGCGATTTTTTAACAAAAAACCCTTCTGTTGTAAGAAAAAATGTCATAAAACAGCTTAAAAGCGAGCATAGAGGAATCATCCTTTTTCATGACATCCAACCATCAACTGCAAGCGCATTGAGATCTATATTAAAT
>JBJTOZ010000233.1:0-3878 GCA_046074825.1 Hyphomicrobium sp. | reverse complement strand
GGTTTGATAGCGCGCAAGCGTTTCAAAGTGCGATCGTAATATCCTCCACCATAGCCCAAACGATGTCCTACGCGATCAAATGCAAGAAGCGGACCTAAAACAATATCGGGTTCGACATAAGGCGCATTCGCAAGCGGCTCTTTAATCCCCCACATGACTTCCTGAAGAGGATCTCCCGGCTTCCATGCCCGAAATAGAAGAGGTTTATTTTTGGCTTCCATAACAGGAAGACACAATCCGTAGCCTTTATAAAACAATTTCAAAAGCAGAAGGGCAGGATTGATTTCATCTCGGATGGGCAAAAAACCAGAGACCCACGCTGGCGGATAGACCTCTGCAAAGCTAATCCCTTGATCTGCGATACGCTGCTCGGCATCTTTGCCCATACGCGCAAACACTTGCGCGCGCTCACGCTTCATCTCCTGACGGAGGTGCTTTTTTGCCTCCATAGAGGGAGGGATGGGAAAGAGAGCCGACAACTTTAAAACCTTGATCACTCAGAAGAACAGGAACAGACAAGGACAGGTGCCGCGGTGGCCGTTGGAACGGTTGATCTCGCCGGGTCCCTACAGGTGTAAGGTGGGCGCCATATGCCTGAAACCACGATTCCAGACAGGGACAGCTCCCTGGCAGATCTTATAGGCCCTAGAGTATCATGTGTTCCTGACGCACCCCGCAGCCTTTTTACTATAATGCCGCTTCTGAGAAAAATCGAGCTCTATCTCAAAAAAAGGGAGCCCTCTCCTGTTTGCTAAAATAAAGCAACTGACCTGCTTTGAGGGCAGCCACTGCCATCTCGGATTAAAAAAAGGCGCGGGACTTCTTGCCTAATGATAAAGAGAGATAGTGCAAAAAATATGCGGGAAAGTTTAGAAAAGAGAGAGAGAAAAGTAAAAGTGAAGAGAGAAGGAAACAGTTTACTTGGTCTCTTCCAAAGCCGATCCAAGAGAACCGATGAGCGAATTAATACGATTGACAACCGCGGCCTGGCTCATCTCCAATTCGTGGATACGATGCTGAGCAGTTTGAAGATGGCTCTTGAGTTGCGCACGCTCTGCTTCGAGTTCAGCGATGCGTCTGTGTTCTTTCCCCAGATCTTTCTCTTCCCTCAAATCCTGAGAGGAAGAAATTATTTCTGTTCCAGATAAAAAAGAAGTTTCGTTATCGTGGGGATTATGCGGACGCTGCACCATTGAGAAATCTCAATTCAATTTCAATAGAAGTCTTAGCATACTTAAGAAAAATATCAAACTTCAGATTTTATCGTTTTGGAAATGTGCAGAAAGCGTAGAATTTTGTAAAAGTCAATTTTTATTCAAAGACTTTATTTTTTCTCTGCAATTTCTAAGAACAAATTTCTCAATAACGTGTCATGACACATTGACATGAGGCAAGTCCTTCCACTTAATTCTGCTGAATTTATGACTTTTGATAAACAATCATGAAGAAACACTGTTGAGAAACAAAACTGTTGGAGATGGGCGCGCATGGCTGTGAAAGTTGCGATCAACGGATTTGGACGCATAGGACGAAATATTCTGCGCGCAATTGTGGAAAGCGGGCGCCGTGACATTCAAGTTGTTGCAATCAATGATTTAGGCCCTGTTGAAACAAATGCCCATTTGTTACGCTTTGACAGTGTGCATGGCCGCTTTCCAGGCAAAGTGACGATCTCTGGGGACTCCATCGATGTCGGCACAGGTCCCATTAAAGTCACAGCTATTAAAAATCCCGCTGAGCTTCCTCACGGTGCCATGGGTATTGATATTGCCATGGAATGCACTGGAATTTTTACCTCCAAAGAGAAAGCCTCCTCCCACCTCACAGCAGGAGCAAAGAGGGTGCTGATTTCTGCCCCTGCTGACAATGCGGATCTGACGGTGGTCTTTGGTGTCAATCACGACAAATTAAAAAAAGAACACCTCGTGGTTTCCAATGCCTCTTGCACAACCAATTGTCTGGCTCCGATTGCCAAAGTCCTCAACGATCTGATTGGGATTGATAAGGGATTTATGACCACAATCCATGCCTATACTGGGGATCAGCCTACTCTTGATACCATGCACAAGGATCTTTATCGGGCGCGGGCTGCCGCCCTTTCGATGATCCCGACATCGACCGGAGCTGCTAAGGCAGTCGGCCTTGTTTTGCCTGAACTCAATGGAAAACTCGATGGAACAGCTATTCGGGTTCCCACGCCCAACGTCTCCGTTGTGGATTTTAAATTTATTGCAAAAAATGAAACAACACCCCAAGAAATTAATGCAGCCGTGATTAAAGCCTCCCTAGGTCCGCTCAAAGGCATCCTTGGAACAACGGATCAACCCAATGTTTCCTCCGACTTTAATCATGACAGTCATTCCTCCATCTTCCATCTTGACCAAACAAAAGTCATGGGCGGACGCTTGGTTCGGGTCTTATCGTGGTATGATAATGAATGGGGATTTTCCAACCGTATGAGCGATACGGCGGTTGCGATGGCAAAGGCTCTCTAGGATTTCTTGAAAAAGAAACATATTGGGCAATCTTTGGCCTCATTTCGATATTTTCTACGTTGGTAACAACGGAGGTTTCAATGAGAGAAAATTTACATGATATTGCCCGCGCCATGGTTGCTCCTGGGAAAGGGATCCTTGCCGCAGATGAGAGTTCAGGAACAATCAAAAAACGTTTCGACAAAATTAATGTTACCTCTACTGAGGATACTCGACGCGATTACCGAGAAATGCTTTTTCGCTCCCAGGAGGGTATGAAGTCTATTTCTGGTGTTATTCTCTACGATGAAACTTTGCGTCAAAAAGCCAAAGATGGCACCCCTTTAGTAGATGTGATAAAGGCATCAGGCGCCATTCCAGGCATTAAGGTTGACATGGGAGCCAAACCTCTTGCGGGACCAACCTCTAAAATCGAAACAATCACGGAAGGTCTCGATGGTCTGCGTGAGCGTCTAGCCGAATATTATAAACTCGGAGCGCGCTTTGCAAAATGGAGAGCGGTGATCACAATTGCTCAAGGCCTTCCAAGTTGGAATTGTATCAAAGCAAACGCCCATGCCCTTGCGCGCTATGCAGCTCTTTGCCAAGAAAATGGTATTGTTCCTATCGTTGAGCCGGAAATCCTTATGGATGGAGAGCACGCTTCTCACGATATTGACGAATGCTATAGAGTGACAGAGTGGACCCTTCGCACTGTTTTCCGAGAACTGTATGACGCACATGTGGATCTAGAAGGCATTGTCTTAAAACCCAACATGATCATTCCAGGTCAAAAATGCTTTCAACAATCCTCGCCTTCCGAAGTTGCAAGTAAGACAGTTCGCTGCCTGAGGGCAACAGTTCCTTCTTCCGTTCCTGGCATTGCTTTTCTCTCAGGGGGGCAGTCTGACGAAGCAGCAACAGAACATCTGTCTTTAATGAATACGATGAAGGGCTTGCCCTGGGCACTAACCTTCTCTTATGGTCGGGCTCTTCAAGCTGCCGCTTTAAAGGCTTGGAGCGGAAAACCCGAAAATGTTGCTGCCGGTCAGAGAGCCTTTGCCCACAGAGCCAAAATGAATGGCTTGGCAACTTTTGGGAAATGGGATGCAAAGTTAGAAAGAGCAGCCTAAGAGTACGTTTTTAAATTCTCCGTATCTTAAGGAAGTTTCGGATTGCATCTTCAAAGAGGGAGGCATCTTCACTGAGAAGCCTCCCTCTTTCTTTTTCTCTTCTCCATATTCTATGCTAGGGAGTAAAGAATATTCACCTTCACACACGGGAAAGGGGAACATGGATTTTTTCTTTCACCTCTACGTTCGCACGCGACTATCATTCTTAGTGCTGACAACATTTTTGTTTTCAAGTTTTCAATGCACCACCTTCTTTTCTGCATCTGCAGAA
>JBJTOZ010000232.1:0-16043 GCA_046074825.1 Hyphomicrobium sp. | reverse complement strand
GCTGCAGGCGCTGATTGTGTCATGATTGGCTCTTTGCTTGCAGGAACAGATGAAGCACCGGGCGAGACCTATCTTTATCAAGGGCGCACCTACAAAACATATAGAGGTATGGGCTCAATCGGAGCAATGGCACGCGGCTCAGCAGATCGCTACTTTCAGCAAGAAGTTAAAGATACACTGAAGTTGGTTCCCGAAGGAATTGAAGGACAGGTTCCTTATAAAGGGCCAGTAGATGCCGTTCTCCATCAAATGATTGGGGGTCTCAGAGCAGGAATGGGCTATACTGGCTCACGCACCTTACAAGATTTAAAAGAGAAGAGCCAATTTGTTCGCATCTCTCCCGCTGCCATTCGCGAGAGCCATGCGCATGGCGTTCTCATTACACGTGAAAGCCCGAACTATCCAGGCAGCATTTGAGAGGCTAAATAAGAATGTTTGGGGAGAATGCAATTCTAAAACCTTTTCTTGTTCAGATGGGTATCACATTTTTTCTTTTGCTCTGGATGGCGAAAGAACGTTATCAGGCCTTTAAAAAAGGGGATATTCTCATTCTGGATCCATCTGCACGCCCTATTTTTAAAGGCAGAGCTGGTATTATCTCCAACGCTTTTCACAATCAGCTCGAGATGCCAATCCTTTTTTATAGCTTGGTTCTTGCCGCACTTCTCATCAAAGTGGTTGATGAAAGCATGGTCATGTTGGCCTGGTCGTATGTCGGGTTTAGGGGACTTCAGGCCCTGATCCATGTTACCTACAATAAAATTTTGCACCGTTTTCTCGCCTACGCTATGAGCAACCTTGTTTTGATTGCCCTGTGGGTCATACTCGCTTCACGTGTCCTTTAAGAGCGAGCTTTTGTATGAGGCCTGCTGCGCGCATAGCCGCTGCCATAGAAATTCTCGACACAATCCTCAACAGACATCAGCCAACCAGTCTTGCCTTGGCGGATTGGGGTAAGTCGCATCGCTTTGCAGGCTCCGCGGATCGCAACGCAATTGGGAGCCTAGTTTATGATGCGCTGCGAAAACGTCTCTCGCTCGCTTGGGCTATGGGATCAGAAACACCGCGAGCTTTGGCGCTTGGTGCAGCTCTTAAGACATTCATGATGACGCCAGAGGTTTTAGTGGCTGAGTGTAATGGAAAGGATCACGCCCCCGAAAAACTTTCCGAACAAGAACAAGTTGGTCTTGTGCGCTCAGAGGCCGAAGCACCTGACTTTATACGTGCTAATATTCCTGAATGGCTCTGGACAAGTTTTCACAAGACATTTGGTCCTCGTGCTGTCGAGGAGGGGCGTCATCTTGCCGAACGGGCGCCGACGGATCTTCGGATCAATACCTTAAAGGTGGTGCGGGAGAAGGTGCTCAAAGCCCTTGCTGAGTTTAATGTCCGTCCCACGCCATTTTCTCCAATAGGGGTCAGGGTACCAATTGCGATCGGGACCGCGCGCACTCCAAATCTTGAAGCTGAGGCGGCATTTCAAGCAGGTTGGTTCGAAATTCAGGATGAAGGGTCCCAAGTTGCAGCCCTTTTAGCAGATGTGGGGCCGCAAATGCAGATTCTTGATTTATGTGCAGGTTCAGGGGGGAAGACCTTAGCCCTCGCAGGTCAAATGCAAAACAAAGGACAAATTTACGCCTACGATAAGGATAGACTGCGCCTCAAACCGATTTTTAGTAGAATACAACGTGCAGGCGTCCGCAATGTTCAAGTCCTGAAGGGAGGAGACCAAAACGCACTTCAGGCTTTAGGGCAAAAATTTGACAGAGTAATTGTGGATGCTCCCTGTTCAGGAACAGGCGTTTGGCGCCGACGTCCAGAATCAAAATGGCGATTGAAGGCAAAAAGTCTCGAAGAGCGGACACTGGAGCAAGAAAAGGTGTTAGCAACCGCTTCCCAATTGGTGAAACCTGGGGGGCGAATTGTTTACATAACTTGCTCCCTTCTTCCGCAAGAAAACTCTCTCCAAATTGAGAAATTTCTCTCTCAGAATCGCCCTTTTTCGCTTATTCCTTATGAAAAAATTTGGAAGGAGCGGCTGCCCGATACCCTTCCACAATCTGCTCTGAACACCCCGCTCACACTCCAATTAACGCCCGCTTCTCATGGCACCGATGGATTTTATGTTGCTATTCTACAGCGATCAGTCTCTTAATTTTCCTGCATACGATTAACCTTGGAAAATTTTGATGAAGGATCTTGCATTGCTATCTGGGTGCGCTAGCTAATGAAATCATGATCGTTTTTTTGTATCGGTCTCAAGTACCATGGTCGCGGGATAATGACACAATTAATCCACACTTCGGTAGTTGAAGAAAAGTGTTGCATTATTCAATTTTCTCCGTAAAGCATTTTTCTTTTGGAGACATTGGAGTCAGAAGTCCACATGCCAGATGGTCAGTGTTGTGACGATAACACCAAGCCTACCCTCCCAATGGTAGGTTTCCTTTTTCTGCTCAATCCGAAATCTTCAGTATCCAGTTCTGCAGTCGCGCGGCTTGCTTCGCGTCGATGTGCCAACTGCTGAAAAGGCTCTCTCATGCAAACCAATATAAATTCTTATCTCTCACCCAAATGCGAAGTGAGAATGGCAGATGAAAAGGGGGGGTATACAGTAGTTGCCAAAGAAACAATCTACAAAGGGGAACTCGTGGTCGTCTGGAGCGGTTCACTTGTGAATAGTGTCGAGCTTGATGCACTTCCTCCCCATCTCAAACGGCACTCAGTTCAAGTTGAGGAAGATCATTATCTTGTTTCTCTGACCCAGAGCGAACCTCCAGATTACGTAAATCATAGTTGCGACCCAAATTCTGGTCTTTCGGGACAGATTTCTTTGGTTGCTCTTCGTGATATTTCGGTGGGAGAAGAAATTACCTATGATTATGCGATGAGTGATGGATCCTCCTATGACGAATTTGATTGTTTGTGTGGGGCTCATGATTGCCGCGGTTTTATTTCAGGTTCAGATTGGAAGCGTCCTGAACTCTGGATGAGATATCAAGGATTTTTTTCTCCTTATCTAATTCGACGCATTAATCGGTTACGCAAAAGTGGAACCAAAACCAATCCCGCTCGTAACAATCAAGTTATCCGCGTAGCACGCAGAAATGTTGCTACAAAGAGAGCTCTATAAGGTTGCAATTTACATTTTTCTCGTGATTAGACCAAATCTGCTCGCTTCTTCAAAAAATGTAGACCTTTTTAATCAGCTTTTTTCTTATTCGGGCCAACTAAAAAAAGCTGATAGCTTTTGAGCTTGAGGAGAATTGCGATTAGCTCTTAAGTTTGTATGATATGCTCGAGAACTTTTAATGGAACTGCTTGTGTAGGGTTTTTTTTATGATGATGGTCAAAACAGAATTAAAACCAAGTTCTATTGAAGGGCTTGGGGTTTTTGCCCTCGAATTTATTCCTTCAGGTTCTGTTGTCTGGAAACTCGATGATCGTTTTTATTCGATGGTTCATGAGAATGATTTAAAAAATTTGCCTCCCCTTATGCAGGACCATTTTCAAAGATATGCTTGGCCACATCTTTTTCGAGAAGGTATTTTGTGTTGCTGTATAGATAATGGCCGCTTCATGAATCACAGCAAAAATGCAAATACAGATTTTAAAGATAAAGAACTAGGTAAGGCAAACAAGGATATTTTAGTTGGCGAAGAAATCACATGCAACTACGCTGAGTTCGATCCTTATTTTAAAGGTTTCTAAAAGCTGAAAAAGAATTTTTGACCGAAGATCCAAGCCTTATGCTAGAAGGGAAACTGAAAATTTTCATAGCATCATTCGCAACCATTGCTCATTTTAAAGGATTATCTGTAGAGCTTTAATGTGAGGGGTACACCATAGAACCTGTTATAGAGACTGAGGGAAGACAAACACAAAGTCTCATTCTTAAAAACGGCAGTCCGGTAGGATTTGCTGAGTATGGTGATCCAAAAGGTTTCCCCGTTCTTGCTCTTCATGGGGTGCCTGCCTGTCGGCTCATGTTCGCTGTTGCGGATAAATCGGCAAAACAACTTAATCTTCGTATTATCGCTCCAGACAGGCCTGGTTATGGACGAACACCTAGCGATCAGAGGGCCACCCTTCAATCGCGAACAGAATGGCTTGCTCAATTTGTGGATGCATTGAGAGTTAATCGATGTGCGCTTTTTGCCATTTCCGGGGGATCTCCATATGCAGTCTCTTTTGCGTCTTTTTCAAAAGACCGTGTGCAAGCAGTGGTGCTTGTCTCCCCCATGGGCCCTATAGCAGAGTATGCTGCTACCCCAGACGCTCAAGCTGAACCTCTTTCTTTTTTTCAAGAGCAATTCTTTATTAATTTGCCTCCACGCCTCAGATTAAAGCAACCCATTGCCAATCTCGGTGCATGGGCTTTCAGAAAAATTCCAGATTTTTTTTCAGGGCTATTGCCAAAGATAGCAAATGCGCATGATGCAATTATTCTCTCGCGCCCTGAGATGAAGCTTTATCTTAATGAAATGACACTTGAAGCCCTCTCTCAAGGTGGTCGTGGGTGCGCTCAGGATTGGGAAATATTTTCGCGACCTTGGGGGGTAACCTATAAAAACATTACGATGCCTGTTGAAATATGGCAAGGAACAACTGACCCTGTTGTGCCGCCTCAGGTTGTCGAATGGCTCGCCTGTCAACTGCCAACCTGTAAATTGCACCTAATCAAGGATGCAGGACATTTTTGGATTTTCGATCATGTGAATGAGGTCCTCTCGACCCTTGCTCAACACCTTTCACAAAGATCTTCTATGTAAAAGAATAAAAAGACACCTAGAACAAGAGAGGGGATGCGGTGTAGTCTCCAAAGAAAAGTTTTACAGGAAAGAAAAAGTGTATGGGAATATCGACGTCGCTTGTAGTGTTTTTTGTTATTGTTTTTATCGCTGCTACTACAGGGGGGTACTTCAGTCCAGGTCCTTGGTATGAAACCATTAATAAACCTTCTTGGACCCCGCCCAATTGGCTTTTCCCTATAGCGTGGACAGTGCTCTACACTATGATTGCGATCTCTGGATGGAAAGTCTGGCAGAACGGAGGGTGGAGTGGAGCCTTGATAATTTGGTTTTTGGGTCTTCTCTTCAATATGGCGTGGTCTTGGATTATGTTTGGTCGACAAGAAATCGGATGGGCTTTTGTTGATCTTCTTTTCCTCTGGAGCTCTATTGTTCTCTTTATGGTGCTTGCTTGGCCAATTTCTCCCACATCCGTCTACCTTTTTGTTCCTTATTTTTTTTGGGTTAGTTTTGCTGGTGTTCTCAATTTTACAGTGTGGCGACTTAATCCTTGAGGAAGGCAGAATTCTGTGCTCCCTCAGGCCAAAGCCTCAGCAGTTTAGTATCTAATCTTCGTGAGTGATTTACCCCCACAGTGTGAAGAAAAATAAACTAGTATTTTAAATTTATATTCCTTCTCGCCTCAGAAGTTCATGACTGAAACGATTCTTATCATAGATTTTGGGAGCCAAGTTACGCAGCTCATAGCAAGGCGAGTGCGTGAGTTGGGTGTCTATTGTGAAATTCATCCCTTTCAAAATGCTGCCTCGGCTTTTATAAAACTAATGCCAAAAGCTGTCATTCTCTCTGGTGGTCCTTCTTCAGTCACAGAAAAATCGAGCCCTCGCGCACCTCAAACTCTTTTTGAAACTCATGTTCCTGTTCTTGGTATTTGTTATGGACAGCAAACCATGGTGGAACAACTTGGGGGCAAAGTTGAAACGGGGCATCATAGAGAATTTGGAAGAGCTATTCTTGATATTAAAGAAACATCCCCTCTCTTCGAAGGATTTTGGAAACAAAATGAGCGTCATCAAGTTTGGATGAGCCATGGAGATCGCGTTACAGAACTTCCTCAAGGATTTAAAGTTCTTGCTACAAGTGCAAATGCTCCATTTGCTGTGATCGCACATGAGGGGCGTCATTTCTACGGCGTGCAGTTTCATCCAGAAGTCGTGCACACTCCAGATGGATCTAAGCTAATAGCAAATTTTATACATAAAATTGCAGGTCTCAAATCCGAATGGACTATGGCAGCCTATCGAAAAGAAATGACCGCAAAGATAAAAAAACAAGTGGGGAAGGGGCGTGTTATTTGTGGTCTCTCAGGTGGTGTCGATAGCTCCGTTGCTGCACTACTGATTCACGAGGCGATCGGGGATCAGCTTACGTGTGTTTTTGTCGACCATGGACTGCTTCGTCAGAAAGAGGCCCCAGAGGTCGTGGAGTTGTTTCGAAAACATTATAACATCCCCCTTGTTCATGCAGAGGCTTCCGAGCTTTTTTTAAGAGAGTTAAAGGGTGTCATTGATCCAGAACTTAAACGCAAAACAATTGGTCGTCTTTTTATAGATGTCTTCGAGAATGAAGCAAAAAAAATAGGACATATCGAGTTCTTAGCTCAAGGCACACTCTATCCTGATGTTATTGAGAGCGTTTCCTTTTCGGGGGGGCCTTCCATCACAATTAAGTCTCACCATAATGTTGGAGGGTTGCCAGAGCGTATGAACATGAAGCTCCTTGAACCACTTCGTGAGCTTTTTAAAGATGAGGTGCGGGTTCTTGGACGAGAGCTTGGGCTTCCTGAAGAGTTTGTTCAACGGCATCCTTTCCCAGGACCAGGACTTGCTATCCGTATTCCAGGAGAGATTACTCACGAGAAATTAGAAACTTTACGCAAAGCAGATGCAATTTATCTAGAAGAAATTCGTATGGCAGGACTGTACGATGCTATTTGGCAAGCTTTTGCAGTCTTGCTTCCTGTTCGAACGGTTGGCGTGATGGGGGATGAGCGAACATATGATCATGTTCTCGGTCTACGTGCTGTCACATCAGTTGATGGTATGACTGCCGATTTTTATCCATTCGATATGAATTTCTTAGGTCGTGTTGCAACCCGTATTATTAATGAGGTACGGGGCATTAATCGTGTCGTTTATGATGTAACTTCTAAACCACCTGGAACAATAGAATGGGAATAATCCAAGTTTGCAAAAAATAGTAACTTTATGTGAAGGTATAGTTTTTATAACTATATAAATATTTAATCCGATAAATATTTAAAGCTTTAATGGTGCCCAGGGGCAGAATTGAACTGCCGACACTGCGATTTTCAGTCGCATGCTCTACCAACTGAGCTACCTGGGCCTCTTTGGGACAAATATTTTCATCCAAACAAAGGTGAGAGTTTATAGGAGCAGGAGGCTTCTCTTGTCCAGTCGCCATTTGAGATGCTGAACAAACAAACTGACACGTTTTTCTTATTTACTCTTTTGAATCAGTATTTGTATCAAATTCCTCATGCGAAGTTTGTATTGAAGAATTTTTTGAGAAATTTTCCTCCTCCGAGCCTGGAATAATAAAACTTCCACTTAACCATTTGCCTAGATCAATATCCGCACAACGTCGAGAGCAGAACGGTCGATAGGTATGAACTGTTGGCTTTTGGCATGTTGGGCATTTCTGAGTGTATTGTGTCATGGTCGTTTAATTCATTAGCTCGTTGATTTCTGCTAAACTGCGTTCTCAGTCCCAGAATGCATCCAATTAAAATGAATTGGAAAACCTTCACTGACCAGCATGCCGACAACTTCGGTCACTGGAAGACCGACTACATTAGTGTAAGACCCTTCTATTTTTTGGACAAAAGATCCCGCTAGTCCTTGTATCGCGTATCCCCCCGCCTTATCTTTCCATTCTCTTGAGGCCACGTAGGCTTCAATCTCAGAACTTGAAAGATATTTAAAGCGCACTTTTGTTTCTACAATTTGTGTTTTGATGCGATCCCTAGGTGTTATTAAACACACACTCGTTAAGACCCTATGTGAGCGACCCGATAATTGTGCTAGGTAAGCCGTAGCCTCCTCAATTTCGGAGGGTTTTCCAAAGACCTTTAGATTACTTGCAACTACCGTATCAGCCGCTAGTATATAAGACTCTGCAAGTTCTTCATCGTTAGAAATAGACTCTCGCGCAGCTTCAGCTTTTGCCTTTGACAACCGCATAACAAGGCTTCTTGGGAGCTCACCCTTTTTTGGTGTTTCATCAATTGATGATGGGCGCAAAGAATCGGGGCGTATTCCAACTTGCTCCAATAACATTAATCTTCGAGGACTGGCGCTTGCCAGAACAAGTTTTGGTCTTGATATGTCACTCTTTTGAGACCAGGATGATTTTGCACGTTCCAAGCGTAAGCTTGTCTTGCCTAGAATATCTTTGCGGAAAAAAGAGGGAAAGAGTGGGCTCATGGGAGCGTAAAGGTTTTATCAGTAATAATAAAATTGTTTGCCGAACGAACTTTGACTTAATTGAATTTATTTAATTATTTTTTTAAGATCTTTGCATATATCTTCTTAATGGTAAACATTATCGAATAAAAATTTTCCTTAAAAATAATTTTACATCAAAGATAATCTCTAAATTATTTTTTTAAATATTTAATTGTTCTTTTTAAATTTTGGTCTCCTAAAAAATCTACTAAAATTCTCGTTTTGTAATTTAATATTCTATCCCTTCCAATGTAAGGCTGATACAAGAGTAAAAAGTCGGCGCGCTGTATCAAAATCGATCTCTATCTTTCCGCTAAGTTTATCCATTAAAAGACGGCTACCTTCATCATGAAGCCCTCTTCGCTCCTCATCGATTGATTGAATTCTGGAGGGTTGTCCTGAACGAATAGCTTGATAGTAGCTGCCTAATATTAGGAAGTAGTCCTTAAGTAAACGTTTAAGTGGTGTCATTGTTATTGCGTGTTGAATGATCTGGTCACCTCCCTTGTCAGAAAAAACAGTAAATATTAATCTGTCATCAGCAATAGAAATATTAAGCTGATAGGGACCCTTGTCGATCCCTTGAAGAGCAAAAACATTTCCATCCAAAATATCAAAGATGGCGACTTCACGCTCGTGTTCAACATCGGAATTAGCCTTAGCAATTGAATTCTCGTCTATATTAATCGCAGCAATTCGATTGCTATAACTTTTAGAAGTGGGCTCCTCAGTCATGCTTGTCCACTCTTAGGACTTCACCTCTAGTCGCAATTCAATTGCTCGTCGATGAGCTTCAAGGCCTTCAGCCTGAGCAAGTAACATGGCAGGCTTTGCAACTTCCTTAAGTGAAGCGGAATCTAGTCGTAGGAAAGAAGTACGTTTCATAAAATCAAGAACCCCAAGCCCAGAGGAAAATCGTGCGCTGCGCGCAGTAGGAAGAACATGATTGGAGCCTGCTACATAGTCCCCAATAACTTCAGCGGTATATTTCCCAATAAATATAGCGCCTGCATTGCGAATTTTTTGCGCAAGTCCTTCACTGTCGGCTGTTGAAATCTGAAGATGCTCCGCAGCAATACTGTCTGCTAAGGCAGGCGCCTCATCGAAGGAATTCATAATGATGATAGCTCCAAAGATATTCCAACTTTCCCCCGCAATATTTCCTCGAGGTAATGTGGCAAGTTGACGAGAAACAGCATCATCCACCAATTTAGCAAATTCTCTATCGTCGGTCATTAATATAGATTGTGCGGCTCTATCATGTTCGGCTTGTGCCAAAAGATCTGCTGCAATCCAGTCAGGATTGTTGTGTCGGTCAGCTATAATAAGTACTTCTGAGGGTCCTGCTATATTATCAATACCAACAGTTCCAAACACCTGTCTCTTGGCGGCAGCAACATAAGCATTCCCAGGTCCAACAATTTTTACGACTGGTTGGATTGACTCTGTTCCATACGCAAGAGCTGCAACCGCCTGAGCACCACCAATTCGATAAATTTCATTTACTCCTGACATTTGAGCCGCCGCAAGCACTAAGGGATTGATTTCGCCCTTGGGTGCTGGAACAACCATAGCGATACGCGGCACACCAGCCACGACTGCGGGTATTGCATTCATCAGAACAGAGCTTGGATAAGAAGCTAGCCCACCTGGTACGTAAAGCCCAACAGAATCAACTGAGGTCCATCGATCTCCAAGTTTAACACCAAGATCATCGGTATAATTTAAAGCAGAAGGGAGTTGTTTTAGATGATGGCTTCTGATGCGATTTGCTGCAAAGGAAAGTGCCTCAAGAGTGTCTTTCGGGCATAGTTTAATAGCATGATCAATTTCGGACCATTCAACAACAATACCTTTTTGAGCGAGATCAATCGTATCAAATTTAAGAGAAAGTTCTAAGAGAGCTCGATCTCCCTTTGAGCGAACTTGAGATATTATATCCCGAACAGTTTGATCAACCTCAACAGAGGTCTCACGTTTTTCTGATAAAAATTGTTTAAATGCTGAGGGGAAGTTTGCGTTTGAAGTAAAAAAAACTTTTGGCATGATTTTTTATTACCTGAGGTATGACGCCCAGATTTTCCACTTTTAGAGATCAGGAGCCTGTTTCTTTATGAGGATGTTCAGGTTTTTTTGTTTTTGCCCAAGCAGCGCCAAGATCTCGAAGCTCTGCTTCAAGACATTCCACATGAAGTTTTATCGAGGCATTGCCAGCGCACATAATGGTAACATATCCTTCAGGCGAGCTTGATGCATCAAAGCGTAGGGCAAGGACGGAAAGTGTTTGATGCTTATTAGAAAGATCAATTCCATGAATTTGTGCTCCAAGAACATGTTCAAATCGAAGCGCGGCTCGACGACGGATGTAGGGATCACTCCCTTTATGAGACTCTGAAAGAGCCTCAGCCCAATCAAATCTATTGGTAATCGCTGCAAAGCGTCGTTTCGTTTTAAGGTACGTCATTTCTCCAACTGTAATAACGGCATCTTGAAGGTGTGCGGAGATAACATCAAGATCTTCCGGATCAAGGGCAATGAGCTTAATTTCAGGCTTTTCACGAGAATTCATTTGTTTATTTGCAATTAAAATAGGGAGATTTGCTGATTTAAACTTCTCTTCAGAGCAGTGATAATGGGGGCAGGGCCGAAGCGCAACTGCGCCTTTTTAATTTTTTGATAGAGTAAGCCGTAGTAGGGATATATTGTTGAATAAAAAAGCTCTCAACCGTCATTTGGACTACTTTTTATCTTTCGGAGGGTGAAAGTCTTCATCCCCTTTTGAGAAAGGCAAAATAAGGCGATGAGGATCTTATGCTCTTTTATACTTTACTAATTTGGGAGCCTAATTCCAAAAGCTGCTTTAATATCTCTCATCGAGAAGAGAAGCGTTTCCTATTGTTGCCTTGATGGCCAAACCTACGCTTCCCCTTTGGACCATGATAGGAATTTTTTCGCCCAGGTCCAGCATGGGTAGGACTTTCAGATACCCCTTCTCCACGCGAGGGCGCACCATTTGCTTGGTGTGATTTTCGAAGGTGTTGTTTGTTGCTATCGGTCTCTAAATTTCCTGAGGGAGGGGTGGACGATCTATATTTAAATTTCTTGTGATTTTTTCGATTTCCAGGGGGATCTTGCAAAAACCTTTTTCCCTCCCTTTTTTTGTTAAATATTTTAGTGCCCTTATCAAAGGCTGTGGGAGCATTAGTATTTTTTTGGCTTGGAAAATTTTGCTTTAATGAAGGGTCTTGCGTCCTGTCAACAGCAGAAATCTTTTGTTTTGTTAAACGCTCTATATCACGAAGATAGGTTTTCTCTTCATGATCTACAAATGAAATTGCTGTCCCCATGGCTCCAGCACGAGCAGTGCGCCCAATCCGATGTACATAGATTTCAGGTACATTTGGTATCTCATAGTTTATGACATGTGATACAGAATCAATATCAATGCCTCGTGCTGCAATATCAGTCGCTATAAGAGCACGTATTTTGCTATTCTTAAAAGCTTCGATTGCGGCGTTTCTTTGAGGCTGACTTTTATCCCCATGAATGGCAGCAACATTAATTCCTGCTGTATCAAGAAAGTTGGCAACTCGGTCGGCTCCACGCTTTGTTCTGGTAAAAACTATGGCGCGCTGTAGGTTAAGATTATTAAAGAGCTCTACCAAAAGGCTACGCTTCTGCATCTGTTCAACAAAAATGACTTTCTGCTCAATATCATTAGCAACTTTTGTTTCCTGATTAATAGAAATTTTAATTGGGTTTTTTAGGAGCTCAGCTGCCAGAGCTCCAATTTCATGGGGCATCGTAGCAGAGAAAAATAAACTTTGTCGTTGATGAGGTAGCTCAGAGACAATCTTCCGAAGCGAATGAATAAAACCCAAATCTAACATCTGATCGGCTTCATCAAGCACCAGAATTTCAGTTGCGTGAAGTGTTAAGGTGCGTTCTTTTAAAAGGTCAAGGAGACGGCCTGGCGTTGCTACAAGAATATCGACACCTCGACTAAGCTTTTCTCGCTGCGATTTATAACTCACACCACCGTAGATAACCGCTACTGAAAGACCAATAAAACTTCCATAAGCACGAAAGCTTTCACCGATTTGGGTCGAAAGTTCTCGCGTTGGGCAAAGTATCAGGGCGCGTGCTTCTTTGCGCTGAAGGGGTTGGCGGTTAGAGATACCTATTTTTTGCAATATGGGTAGAGCAAAAGCAGCTGTTTTTCCTGTTCCTGTTTGTGCAATACCTAAAATATCGCGCCCCTGAAGGACGTTTGGGATGACCTGCATTTGTATAGGGGTTGGAGTATTGTAGCCTTCTTTTGTGATCGCCTTTAAAAGCGGCGTATCAAGGCCTAAATCATTAAATTGAAGCACACAAATTCTTTCGTTATTGGAAACTCTCATACATTAAAAAGAGATTTTAAATAGGTTGGTAATAGGCATTGGATAAGAGGTCAATGTTTCTATAAATTATGAAACTTTTTTAGAATCTGGAAAACCTCTAAAGTGTGATGAAGTCCTCTTAACTCTCTAATTGAAGGATTAGACATTCTAATTTAAGAGTATGTTCAACAACACATCTATATAAGATACAATTTTATAGAATAATTTAATTCATGAAATTAGAAATATTTTATAGTTTCTATCGAGATGTGCATTAGCCTTATTGAGCGATAAACTGTTGAATGTCAATTTATTTAATTTTTAATTTTGTTTGTTACGTTTTGTTCATGCAGACACACTCTCTCTTGAGATTTTCTTTGGAATGGATGTTATGATGAAAGTAATTTTATAATTCAAACCTACCCAAGCATGAAGAGAATTAAATTTTTTTTTATTATGAGGAGTGGTTAAATGCTTTTATCAGCCGGCCACGATGCGCTCAATCTGAGCGCCACAAGATCTTAGTTTTTGCTCTAAGTGTTCAAATCCTCTGTCGAGATGATAGACGCGGTTTATCATTGTTTCCCCCTCGGCCATAAGGCCTGCAATCACAAGAGAGACGGAGGCCCGAAGATCGGTTGCCATGACTGGAGCACCTCGTAACTCTTTTACTCCCTTAATCGTTGCTGAATCCCCGTGAAGCTGAATATCAGCTCCCAAACGAGCGAGCTCTTGAACGTGCATAAAACGATTTTCAAAAATAGTTTCTCTTATAACACTTGTCCCATGCGCGCGTGTCATTAAGGCCATCATTTGAGCTTGGAGGTCCGTTGGAAAACCTGGGAACGGTTGGGTTTCTATTGAGATAGGTTCTATCTCTCCCCCATTTCGTGTGACACGAATTCCGTTTTGTGTGGGAATAATAGATGTCCCAGTTTTAGCAAGTGTTTCAAGTGCATTTTGCAGAAGTTCAGGTTTTGCACCCTCCAAAAGCACGTCCCCCCCTGTTGCGGCGACAGTCATCGCAAATGTTCCTGTTTCAATGCGATCTGGAAGTACTCTATGAATAGCTCCATCTACTCTGTCACGTCCTTGAATTTTTAATGTCGATGTTCCTATTCCATCGATAAGCACGCCCATCTTAATGAGGAGTGTTGCAACATCCCCGATTTCTGGTTCTCGCGCAGCGTTCTCGATTACCGTTTCTCCCTTTGCAAGGGCTGCAGCTAGGAGGACATTGTGTGTTGCTCCAACAGAAACCTTTGGGAATATGATGTGAGCTCCATGGAGACCTGATGGAGCTCGTGCGATAACATATCCTCCAACTATGTCGAGTTCAGCCCCAAGAGCTTTAAGCCCCATCAGGTGCAGATCGACAGGGCGGGTTCCAATAGCACAGCCTCCTGGCAAGGAAACCTTGGCTTGATGCATTCGCGCAAGAATAGGACCTAAAACCCAGAAACTTGCTCGCATTCTTGAAACCATCTCATAGGGAGCTGTCGTATCAACAATATCCCGAGCAGTCAGATGAAACGTTTCGCCTTGGCTATGTGGTAAGGTACGCTTACCATCTACGGCAAGATCAACCCCGTGGTTTCTTAAGATACGTGCTAGAAGGTTAACGTCTGCCAAATTCGGTACATTTTTAAGTGTGATACGATCAGCAGTAAGAAGACTTGCAATCATAAGAGGCAAAGCAGCATTTTTCGCTCCCGAAATAGGGATCGAGCCATGAAGTTTGTTTCCTCCTACAATTTTTATACGATCCATGATGTTAATCTTGAGGCTATTTCATCTGCTCTTTATAGGCACCATTTTCTTAACTACTTCTAGTAACGGCCATTTAGTGCGCTCAAAAAGTTTAAATTGAACATATAAAGTTTAAGTTGATCTTATGGTTGAAATTATGGCCTGCATTTAACTCTTCAGAAAAGTGACCCACTTTGCTTCAATTTTGTTTTTCCTTTTCTGATGGAAGATCGGAGGTTGGCGCACTCTCTTTTATAGAGGCATCTCCTATCTCTTTACGCCGTTTTAGGTTTGCTCTTAACTCTTCGGCACGACGCTCAAAGCGGTGAACTTTTTGAGGTTTTTCTTTTTTTTTATCCACCTTAGCGAAGCTCATCTTTAGTAAATATCAAAAGGAGTGCCTGCTTTTAAAATTCCAAAGAATAAATTTGAATGGAAAAATATAGATGCATTAAGTCTTTTCCCTCTTTATAATCCATATATAAATCATTCATTCTTTGGTCTAGGCTCAAGAGAAACTTGCATATTTCCTCGAACTTAAAGAGACAATGAATTAGTTTTCTTTGTCAACCTTTGTTTAAACAAAAGGCTAGAGTGGGTCATGTTCTGACACTTCTATTTTCACCAGAAATCACAAACGGCACTTAAAATTCATTAAAAGTTTAATGTGGAGAGTTTTTTCTTCAATATAATAAGAAAAAGTTTAAATCAAAGCACATAGGTACTGGAAACGTAAGGTGCCTATTTGTTTCTTACATAAACTTGCTTTTCGCTCCTGAGATCATCCACTATAAATTTACAAAATGAAATTTAAATCAAGCTTCTACAACCAAATGTAATTTAATGATTAAAGAAGATCAAAATAAAAAATTCCACGAAGCTCTAGATCCAAAGCTTCCAAGAGGCCTCAATGATGTTGGGCCTAAAGACTTGAGAATTCAGCGTCGAATGATCGAGGATATTCGGAAAGTTTACGAGCAGTATGGTTTTGAACCTCTCGATACACCTGCCATAGAATTTTCTGATGTTTTAGGTAAATTTTTGCCAGATCAAGATCGTCCTAATGAAGGAGTTTTCTCTTTTCAAGATGAAGATGAAAGATGGCTATCCTTGCGTTATGATCTTACAGCGCCTCTAGCTCGGTACGTAGCAGAGAATTTTGCAAAACTCCCAAAGCCATTCAGACGCTATGCAACAGGGAGCGTGTTTCGAAACGAAAAACCAGGCCCTGGACGTTTTCGTCAATTTATACAGTTTGATGCTGATACTGTTGGTGCAGAAGGGGTAGCGGCGGATGCCGAAATGTGCATGTTGGCAGCCGATACTTTAGAAGCTCTTGGCATTAGGAGAGGTGATTATGTTATAAAAGTCAACAATAGAAAATTACTTGACGGAATTCTTGATGCTTACGGATTGTCCGATCCGAAAGAACATGCTCGCAAACTTATTGTGATGAGAGCTATAGATAAACTTGATAAGTTTTCACCTGAAGATGTTCTTCTTCTTTTAGGTGCAGGAAGAAAAGATCCAAGTGGAGATTTCACTAAGGGCGCAGGGCTTAATTTAGAACAAGCTCAAGAGCTACTTTCTTTTTTTACTTATAAAAAAAAGACAGACCCTCTATCAAAAGAGGG
>JBJTOZ010000231.1:0-5010 GCA_046074825.1 Hyphomicrobium sp. | reverse complement strand
GACTGCACGCATGTCTTGATCGCCTGGCACGACAAGTCGGTATACATTACGAAGTTTTTTTTCATCAATTGAAAACGGCTGATCAAATTGAAATCGATGATTGTCTCCATGCACAAGAAGTACAGGTTTGGAATAATCGCGCGCCAAAGGCAGAAGCGTCAGTCCAATCGAATTGCAAAACCCTGAGTGATCAGGAAAGTCTCGCCAACGCGAGCGGCTTTCAAAAACATCTCCCTGAAAACTAAAAACAACAGCCTCAGCTTTTTGAGCAACGGCAAATCTGAAAGCATCTTTTATCCATGCAATATTCGCCTTCTCACGATCAAAATATTCAGAAACGGCTTCGGGATCGCGCGCTTCAAAATTATTGTTACTGCCTACGATATGGAGTGTGACGAATAGAACAGAACCCATCATCCAGAGTTGATTTTCAACATATGTCTTGAACTCAGGCATGAGATCGGCCTGGCTTTTAAGGGCAAGGGGTTTTTGCCCAAGAGAATGATCAGGAAAAAAGAAATTTTTTCGTAAGTATTCCAATCTCTCTAAGGGATCATAACTGCCGTTGCTTGAGCGGTGGCAGTCCGTCCAATCGTTATCCCCAGGAGTGTAGATGACCGCTTCAGTGAAAAGATCAAAGTGAGCCCGTTGTCGAACAAACTCTTCATCAGAGCACAGAGATGATCCTGACTTGATGTCGCCTACATGAATTGAAAAGGAAGGCTGCTCAAAGTTGATTGCTTTGATGAGCTTACGATAGCGCTCTCCAGAGATCGTATCTTTCCCATAGGGAAGATCGCCTAGTGCAACAAAGCGAATATCTGCAGCTGCAGCTTTATGTACGTTGGGAAAAAGAACTAGAAAAAAAAGAAAAAATAAATGCATGATAATAGACAAAATAATTTTACTTCTAATCGTATTTATACTTGTTGAATTAAACTCTTCGAGAAACGAGTGTAATAAGAAAAACTAAATTTATTTATTCTTTATCGATGCCAAAATGGTTATTACGCTTAAATTAAGAAACTCGTCGATCTCTCTTCCATTACCTTTAGCCATTAATTATAATTTTATGGGCATATTTAGCTCATCGGCAAATTACTTCAATTGTACTTTACTGATAATTTTCTGAATACTCTTGGACATAAAGAAAAAAGGTGGAACTATTCTAAGTTCCACCTTTTACAAGTAAAGCGGGTCCTGATAGATTTAGAACTGTACTCGCGCCCCCGTAATGACCATTTGAAGGGCATCAAGATTAATGTTGGTGCCATCAAACTTTGTAAAATCACCATCAGAGTGCCGATACATTAAATAAAGCTCAGTTGCTGCCTTATCAATTTGCTGCACAATACCTGCGGTGACAAAATTAAGGCTACTCTCTTGACCTTTCCTTGATTGACCAACGTCATCATGCCGATATTCACCAAAGAATGTCGTAGTACCCAAATCCCACCATTTTTTCTCAATACCCGCTTGAACATATGCCGTAGAACTTATGTCAGAGCCTGGTTTTCCTTTGGGATCGGTTAAGGGTTTTAGATCAACTTGTTGAGCCCCGTAAGCACCATAAACATACAGACCTGTTGGGTCATGCTTAATATTTCCGCCCACGCCCCACCACTGACAGAAGTCTCCTTGGCCAACACCATTCACATCCTGAAGGGGAGCGCTAGGACCACAACTTCTTGAAGGATATTCACCCGTAGGTGGTAAACTTCCTGCAGTTTTTTGCGTGCTACGACCATAGCCACCGTTTACTTTCAAATCAAAGTCGCCATGTTTTTGTTTGTATCTTAAAGCAGCATCGAAGAGATCATCCTCACCCCACGCAACCGTACCCGTGAAGCCCATGATTTCGGGTGTGTCGTATTTAACAACATTACGACGAGAGCTCTGACCAGGAGAGGAATTATTGTATCCTGCCATGAGTTCGGTCCAACGAATTTTACCACCCTCGTCAGCATAATCACCTGTAGCACTATCTCTCACCCAGAATGAGCCGACGTAGACTCCAGAAGCTTCATAGTCAGAAACATATCGGGTTGTCTTCGCAGCAAGATCATCAAGGAGATGGTACGTTGCAGTGCCCGTTTGTCCTAGAGAGAATTTTCCATAAGTCTTGCTGCTTAAATACCAAACACTATGACGAACTCTGAGCGCATTTAACTCTTGTAAGGAGGGAGCAGTAGCTGGAAACGTTGTTCCATCCTGATAAAATTCTTTTGAGCTTGCGCCCCAAAGTCCAATTTCCAATCGATATCCTGCTTTAATATCAGAGGTAACTTTTGCTTCCCCTTTAAATTGGAAACGGGATTGTTCAAGGGCATTTGTTCCAACGTAAGCGTTTGTTTCTTTGCCGTCATCCCAGAAGAAAACACCCTCATTAACCCAACCATTAATTTCCACTGAGACCTTTCTGTTACCCTTGCGTGCAGTTGTGTTTTCAAGCTCAGCAATGCGCTCCTCTAAATCAGAGCAACAATTGCCACCCAAGTCAGCTGCCTGAGCAGAGACTGAAGTCAATGTAGACAAACCCAGTGCAAGAACGAGTGGGCTTGCTGTTAATAGAAGATTTCTTTTCATTAATGACCCCTTGTGTCGGACAGATTTCTCTACGCAAAACAAGGTATGGAAAAGTTCACCTTTATCAGTCACTAATTCCGCACCGTGAATAAACTTATAGCAGACTTGTGTTACTGGCAGATGACAAAGGGATGTAAATTTGTTGCCTTTAAGTTACAATTGGAAAGAACTCTGCAATCTTAGAATGAGTTATAACAACAAAATAGGGAGGCTTTTTACAGAATTAAGGAAAAGCAAATATCTCTTATCTTAAAGCCTAGGCAGGATGGGGCTTATTATCAAAAACATAGCCAGCACTGCGCACAGTGCGAATCGGATCCACTTCACTTCCTCTCACGATTGCTCTTCGCAGACGTCCGACATGCACATCAACTGTTCTTTCATCAACCTCTGAGTCGCGCCCCCATGTTTTATCAATCAGTTGTGATCGACTTAAAACACGCCCAATATTTTCCATGAAGACTTCTAATAATTTATATTCCGTTGGTCCTAAATTTACGATCCGACCGCTTCGACGCACTTCATGCGCCACCCTATTAATTTCAATCCCACCTCCTTCAAGAACATCCGCGATCCGTTCTGGAGAAGTTCTTCTCAGAAGAGCTTTAATGCGAGCGATAAGTTCCGTAACAGAAAAGAGCTTGACGATGTAATCGTCCGCTCCTATGTGCAATCCACGGACTCGATCACTTTCTTCCCCCTTTGCTGTTAACATAATAATGGGTAGTGCCTTTGTCTCTTGCTTTGCACGAATTTGGCGACATATTTCAATTCCCGTTATTCCAGGAAGCATCCAATCGAGAATAACAAGATCAGGGTGCTCTTCCTCAATGAAGAAAAGAGCATCGCTCCCTTTTTTTGTAAAAACGACTTTATAACCCTCTTTCTCGAGGTTGTAAGTCAACAAAGTCACGAGTGAATCTTCGTCTTCGACAATAAGTATTTTTGCCGGCATTTTTCAAATATTCGTTTTGATATCTATAAACCTAATCATGATTATGGTGCGCTGAGTAAAGTCGATGTTGTCTGATCTTGTTTAGGTCGCATTCCTTCGGGATGCGTTCCCCGCGTCATGAATGTAATTGTTTCGGCGATATTGGTAGTATGGTCTCCAATCCGCTCGTAGTTTTTTGCTACAAAAAGAAGGTGAGTGCATAAGCTGATATTACGGGGATCTTCCATCATATAAGTCAGAAGTTCTCGGAATACAGAATTATAAATTGCATCAAGTTGCTCGTCAGTTTTCCAAACGACGAGGGCGCGATCTGGGTCGCGCGCTGCGTAGGCATCAAGCACTTCTTTAAGTTGTTGGGAGGCAAGTTCAACCATATGTTTTATACCGGTCAGCAGAGCCTTTGGGTGGTTTTCACCAGAAAGGGTGACAGCTCTCTTAGCGCAGTTTTTTGCTAAATCGCCTATGCGCTCAAGTTCGCCAGCTACTTTTAAAACAGCTATTACTTTTCTGAGATCATTGGCCATAGGTTGACGGCGAGCAATCATCACAATGACTTGTTCTTCTACTTCTTTATGTATGTGATCAATTGCTGTGTCGCTTGCAACGGTTACTTCTGCACGTGCGGGATTGTGGGTTTCTAAAGCCTCAAATGCTTCTGTAACAAGCTGTTCTGTTAATCCTCCCATTTCTGCAATCTTGTTGTCGAGGATCGATAGCTCTTGTTCGTAGGACTTTACTATATGATCGGACATTTATTTCTCCATTCCCCTCGTGCAGGCTTTCTTTAACCAAAACGCCCAGTAATATAATCTTGGGTTCGTGTGTCGGAAGGATTAGTAAAAATATGCGTTGTTTCGCCTTCCTCTACAAGTGAGCCTAAGTGGAAGAAGGCGGTTCGCTGAGAGACGCGCGCGGCTTGTTGCATCGAATGCGTCACAATAATGATTGTGAAATTCTCTCTTAATTCTTCCATTAATTCTTCAATTCTCGCTGTTGCAATCGGATCCAAAGCTGAGCAGGGTTCATCCATAAGAATAATTTCAGGGTTGATGGCAATCGTGCGCGCAATGCATAATCTCTGCTGTTGTCCACCAGAGAGACTAGTCCCAGACTCTTTCAGTCTGTCTTTCACTTCGTCAAAAAGCCCTGCCTTTTTTAAACTGGCTTCAACAATTGAATCGAGCTCTCCTTTAGATTGTGCTATTCCATGGATGCGTGGGCCATACGCAACATTTTCATAAATAGACTTAGGGAAAGGGTTTGGTTTCTGGAAAACCATTCCAACCCTGGCTCTCAGAAGAACAGGATCGAGGGCAGGATCGTAAATGTTTTTTCCATCAATCACGATCGTTCCAGTTACATGACACTGACTTATGGTGTCATTCATTCGATTGAGACAGCGAAGAAAAGTAGATTTCCCGCAGCCTGAAGGACCAATAAAAGCCATTACACTTCGGTCAGGAACGTCG
>JBJTOZ010000230.1:0-6327 GCA_046074825.1 Hyphomicrobium sp. | reverse complement strand
CGAAACTATCCTTTCGACATTCTATAAGCATATACCTATAAAGGAATCAAAACGAGGCTGGAAAATGCCCTTTGATGCCTCCAAGATCCGAGGTATGACTCCTCTTGGTGATCTCATCGATGCAAAGACTGGAGAGACTGTAGCAAGAGCAGGAGAAAAAATTACAGCTCGACGTGCTAGAGAACTTACAGAAGCGGGTCTTAAGGAAGTGTTAGTTTCTTCAGATGATTTGTCAGGAAAATATATTGGTGAAGATGTTGTAGATCTTAAGACAGGTCAAATTTACGCTGAAGCAGGAGATGAAATAGATTCTAATCTTTTAGCTGAGATCAAAGAGCAGAAAATCAAAGAACTCCAAGTTCTGGATATTGATCATATCAATATCGGCCCCTTTATACGCAACACTCTACAGATTGACAAAAATTCAAACCATCAAGAAGCTTTGATGGATATTTATAGAGTTATGCGTCCAGGAGAGCCTCCCACAATTGAAGCAGCAACGGCTCTATTTCAATCCTTATTTTTTGATTCAGAACGCTATGATTTGTCAGCTGTAGGACGTGTAAAAATGAATATGCGTCTTGAGTTGGACGCACCTGATACGATGCGCGTTTTACGTCCCGAAGACATTATTGCTGTTGCTAAAACCCTTGTAGACCTAAGAGATGGCCGTGGAGAAATAGATGATATCGATCATCTTGGAAATAGACGGGTCAGATCTGTGGGCGAGCTCATGGAAAATCAGTATCGACTAGGTCTTCTTCGAATGGAAAGATCAATTAAAGAGCGTATGTCTTCAGTCGATATTGATACAGTTATGCCGCAAGATTTAATTAATGCAAAACCTGCAGCAGCTGCAGTTCGCGAGTTCTTTGGTTCCTCGCAATTGTCTCAATTTATGGATCAGACAAATCCTCTTTCTGAAATTACACATAAGCGTCGTGTCTCAGCTCTTGGACCAGGTGGTCTCACTCGTGAAAGAGCGGGATTTGAAGTTCGTGACGTGCACCCAACACATTATGGTAGAATTTGCCCGATCGAGACGCCAGAAGGCCCTAATATTGGTCTTATTAATTCTCTAGCGACATTCGCACGTGTGAATAAATATGGCTTCATAGAAAGTCCTTACAGACGGGTCAAAGATAGTCGAGTTACTGATGAAGTAGTTTATCTTTCAGCCATGGAAGAAATGAGGCATTATGTTGCTCAAGCTAATGCTGAAATTGATTCCAAAGGAAAGTTTGTTGATGATCTCATAACATGCCGATACCAAGGAGATGTTCTTCTCGTTGCCAGAGACAAAGTGAACTATATCGACGTGTCTCCAAAACAGCTTGTTTCTGTCGCTGCAGCTCTCATTCCATTCCTTGAAAATGACGATGCTAACCGCGCATTGATGGGATCTAATATGCAACGTCAAGCTGTGCCTCTCATTCGCGCTGAATCTCCTCTTGTAGGAACAGGTATGGAAGATGTTGTAGCACGAGATTCGGGGGCTGCAATTGTAGCCAGACGCGCTGGCATTGTAGACCAAGTTGATTCAACCCGCATTGTTATCCGCGCTACAGAGGAAACGGATCCGTCTAAGCCCGGTGTTGATATCTATCGTCTTAGAAAATTTCAAAGATCAAATCAAAATACTTGCATTAATCAACGTCCGCTTGTGAATGTTGGTGAACGTGTGGATATGGGGGAGATTATTGCGGATGGACCCTCAACAGATTTAGGCGATCTTGCGCTAGGGAAAAATGTCCTTGTCGCTTTCATGCCATGGATGGGTTATAATTTTGAAGATTCTATTTTGCTCTCTGAACGTGTCGTTTCAGATGACGTATTCACATCCATACATATTGAAGAATTTGAGGTCATGGCCCGAGACACAAAGTTGGGTCCAGAAGAAATAACGCGTGATATACCAAACGTTTCTGAAGAAGCACTAAAAAATCTTGATGAGGCAGGCATCGTCTATATTGGAGCTGAAGTTAAGCCTGGGGATATTCTCGTAGGAAAAATTACGCCTAAGGGCGAGAGCCCTATGACGCCTGAGGAAAAATTGCTTCGAGCCATTTTCGGCGAGAAAGCATCCGACGTTCGAGATACCTCTCTCCGTCTTCCTCCAGGAGTATCTGGAACTATTGTAGAGGTTCGAGTTTTCAATAGACATGGAGTTGAAAAAGACGAGCGCGCAATGGCTATTGAACGCGAGGAAATTGAACGTTTAGCCAAAGATCGCGATGATGAGATGCAGATTCTTGATCGTAATGTGTACGCGAGACTTCGAGAAGCTCTGATTGGCAAGGAAGTAGCAAAAGGTCCAAAAAGCGCTCGAAAAGGGGTTAAAATTGATGAGGCAATATTAGATGATATTCCAAGAACTCAATGGTGGGAAATTGGTTTAGCTGATGAACAAGCTCAGGCTGAGCTTGAAGCAATCAATAAGCAGTACGATGATGCAAAGAAGAGCCTTGAACAACGTTTTGTAGATAAGGTTGATAAACTACAGAGGGGGGATGAGCTCCCACCCGGTGTAATGAAAATGGTCAAAGTTTTTGTTGCAGTTAAACGGAAAATCCAACCTGGCGATAAAATGGCAGGACGACATGGAAATAAAGGTGTTGTTTCCATGATAGTCCCATGTGAAGATATGCCCTTCCTTGAGGATGGTACACACGTGGATGTTGTCCTTAATCCCTTGGGTGTTCCCTCACGAATGAATGTTGGTCAGATATTGGAGACACATTTAGGATGGGCATGTCGAGGGCTTGGGCGAGCCATTGATAATGCTATACAACAATTTAGGGAGCACGGCCAAACAAAAGAACTTCGCGATACGATGCTCAAAATTTATGGGAAGGATGAAATTAAAGCCAATCTCAAAGATACAGAATTACTTTCTATGGCAGAACTGCTTAAGAGAGGTGTTCCTATTGCAACCCCTGTCTTTGATGGAGCAAGAGAGGCCGATATCGTTGAAATGCTCAATCATGCAGGATTTGATAGTTCAGGCCAAGTAATACTTTATGATGGTCGCACAGGTGAGCCATTCGATCGTAAGGTTACCGTTGGATATAAATATATTTTAAAACTTCACCATTTGGTTGACGATAAAATCCACGCACGTTCAATTGGTCCTTATTCACTTGTTACTCAGCAACCACTTGGAGGTAAAGCTCAGTTTGGTGGCCAACGTTTTGGTGAAATGGAAGTTTGGGCATTAGAAGCTTATGGGGCTGCCTACACTCTGCAAGAAATGTTAACGGTTAAATCAGATGATGTTGCGGGAAGGACTAAAGTCTATGAAGCAATTGTTCGCGGTGACGATACCTTCGAGGCGGGAGTGCCCGAAAGTTTCAATGTGCTTGTTAAAGAAATGAGAGCTCTTGGATTGAATGTTGAACTTATAAATTCCGAAACGAGGCCTGTTTCAGAAAAGCCCACTGAGACGCAGGACGTTCAAGTTCAACTACCACCTCAAGCTGCTGAATAATGAGAAGGTAATCCATCAAGAAAATTTTGCTTAGTATAATGATTTTTTTTAATAATTAATGCCTCAACTTCAAAAAGCAGAAAAATAAAATTCAAAAGACTAAAAACGAAGTGCCAGCCTTTAAGGTTCCTAGGAGTGAAGTTTAAATGACTGAAATCGCGAACATCTTTAAGACGCAGGCGCCTTTGCCTACATTTGATCAAATTAAGATTTCGATAGCATCTCCCGATGATATTTTATCATGGTCATTTGGAGAAATAAAAAAACCAGAAACTATTAACTATCGAACCTTTAAACCCGAAAGGGATGGTCTTTTCTGCTCACGCATCTTTGGTCCAATTAAGGATTATGAATGCCTTTGCGGAAAGTACAAACGCATGAAGTATAAAGGTCTCATTTGTGAAAAGTGCGGCGTTGAGGTTACTCTTGCGAAGGTTCGAAGAGAAAGAATGGGGCACATTGAACTAGCAGCACCAGCTGCCCATATTTGGTTCTTAAAATCCCTTCCTTCAAGAATCGGTCTCTTGCTAGATATGAGCCTTAAGGATTTAGAAAGAGTACTTTATTTTGAGAATTATATTGTAACAGAACCTGGAATTTCCCCCTTTAAAGAACATCAACTTCTTACTGAAGAGCAATATAACCAAGCTATGGATGAGCATGGTCCTGATAGCTTTACTGCTGGTATTGGGGCTGAGGCCATTCGAGAGATTCTGGCCGCAATGGATCTCCCTAAAATTCAAGAAGAATTAAGAAAAGAAATCTCTGAAACAACGACCGAGCTTAAATCAAAAAAACTAGCGAAACGCTTGAAGGTTATTGAGGGATTTATTCAGTCAGGAAATCGACCTGAGTGGATGATACTGACACATGTACCTGTTATTCCACCCGAACTGCGTCCTCTTGTTCCTCTTGATGGAGGGAGATTTGCGACTTCGGATCTTAATGATCTCTACAGGCGCGTCATTAATCGAAACAATCGATTAAAGCGTTTGATGGAGTTGCGTGCTCCAGACATTATCATTCGAAATGAGAAGCGTATGCTTCAAGAGTCCGTTGATGCTTTGTTTGATAATGGACGTCGCGGTCGCGTTATAACTGGAGCAAATAAACGTCCCTTGAAGTCTTTGGCTGACATGCTCAAAGGTAAACAGGGAAGGTTTCGTCAGAATCTTCTCGGCAAAAGAGTGGATTACTCAGGTCGATCAGTCATCGTGGTAGGGCCTGAACTCAAGCTTCATCAATGTGGGTTGCCAAAAAAAATGGCGCTTGAGCTTTTTAAGCCGTTTATTTATGCACGCTTACAAGCCTTGGGTCAGGCCGCAACAGTTAAGCAGGCGAAAAAGCTAGTCGAAAAAGAAAAATCCGAGGTATGGGATGTTTTGGATGAGGTAATTCGAGAACATCCAGTACTTCTCAACCGTGCACCTACTCTCCACAGATTAGGAATTCAGGCATTTGAACCTCAGCTCATTGAAGGTAAGGCAATCCAATTGCATCCTTTAGTATGCGCTGCTTTTAATGCTGACTTTGATGGAGATCAGATGGCAGTTCATGTGCCCTTGTCATTGGAGGCTCAGCTTGAGGCACGGGCTCTCATGATGTCTACAAACAACATTCTGCATCCTGCTAACGGACAACCCATAATTGTTCCCTCTCAAGATATTGTTCTTGGACTTTATTATCTATCAATCATGCGGGAAAAAGAACAAGGGGAAGGGATGGTTTTTGCTTCAGTTAATGAAGTGAGACATGCACTAGAAGCAAAAGCTGTTACCCTTCACGCAAAAATTAAAGGGCGCTTCAGCTCTATTGGAGAAGATGGGGGTGTATCAACTCAAACTTATGAGACAACCCCGGGCCGCATGTTGCTTGGTGAAGTTCTCCCCCAACGCTCTGGAGTTAAATTCTCTCTTGTCAATCAATTGCTAACGAAAAAAGCAATTTCTAGCATGATTGATGCTGTTTACCGAAATTGCGGTCAGAAAGAAACTGTAATTTTTTGCGATCGGATAATGGCTCTTGGTTTTCATCATGCATTTAAAGCAGGAATATCCTTTGGTAAGGATGACATGCAAATTCCTGAAACTAAATCTAAAATTGTCGATAAAACCAATGAACTAGTAAGAGAATTTGAGCAGCAGTATCAAGACGGACTTATTACCCAGCTAGAAAAATATAATAAAGTTGTTGATGCTTGGTCTAAATGTACCGATCAAATTTCAAAAGAAATGATTGATCGCATCTCAACGCCAGGCAAAGACCTAGAAGGACGTGATAAACCTGTAAATTCTATTTATATGATGAGTCATTCAGGTGCTCGCGGATCCCCAACCCAAATGCGCCAACTTGCAGCCATGCGCGGCCTTATGACCAAACCTTCAGGTGAGATTATTGAAACTCCAATTATTTCGAATTTTAAAGAAGGTCTTTCTGTTCTTGAGTATTTTAATTCGACACATGGCGCGAGAAAAGGTCTTGCTGATACAGCTTTAAAAACGGCAAATTCTGGCTACCTAACGCGCCGACTAGTCGATGTTGCACAAGATGCTATTATTTTGGAGGAAGACTGTGGGACTGAGGGAGGCATCAATGTTCAATCTATCGTCGATGCAGGGCAGGTTATTATCAGTCTTTCGCAACGCGTTTTAGGAAGAACAGCAGCTGAGGATATTTCTATTCCCGGGGGCACAGGAAATGCTGAAGAAATTCTCGTAAAAAAAGGGGAACTAATTGAAGAAAAGGATGCTGATCTAATTAATAAGCATGAGGTTCAGGAGGTACGGATACGTTCTGTTCTGACTTGTGAAACATCGACTAGTCGGCGCGTTAGGTAGCCA
>JBJTOZ010000229.1:0-4304 GCA_046074825.1 Hyphomicrobium sp. | reverse complement strand
TGAGGTTTTTGGGGAAAACCAAAGGGCTTGTCCATAGCAATAAACCATTGTGGCGTATTGCGAAAAATTACAGGTTTTTTTGATCGCCAAGAATGAGGATACTGATGCTTGAGCCGTCCACGAGAAATTATATTATTGGCTTCAACAAGGGACTTGATAATAGCTTCATTTGCATCACCTTTTTCACCGTTCTCCTTTAAGACTTGCCTTCCAGTAAAACCAGGCGCTGCCTCTGTTAACACGCCCTTGGCATCAACTGTAAACGGGATTGTCGTATCAATACGATTTTCTGCTAAAAACTTCTGGTAGTTCATCCAAATAATGTAATCATCTGCTCCATGCCCTGGCGCGGTATGTACAAAACCTGTGCCTGTGTCATCCGTAACATGCTTTCCATCAAGAAGTGGAACGGCAAAAGTATAACCAAGTTTTGCAAGCGGATGCGAGCAGATCACTTTGTGAAGATTGCTTTGGAGATTATCCTTGTCATCATCCAATCTTTTGAAGCTCTCAACTTTGGCTGCTTTCATAACTTCCGAAGAGAGCTTCTCAGCGAGTATATAAACATCTCCCTCTTTTGCCCAATTCCCTGCAGGAGACTTCTCAACTAAATATAATCCATATTTTATTTGAGAAGAATAAGAGATGGCTCTGTTACCTGGTATCGTCCAAGGTGTTGTTGTCCAAATAACGACACTGGTTTTTTCAGGAAGGAGTATTTTAGCTGAGGAAACTGGAAATTTCACCCATACCATGTCACTTTGATAATCTTGATATTCAACCTCAGCTTCAGCAAGAGCAGTTTTCTCAACAACAGACCACATAACGGGCTTTGACCCACGATAGAGCAACCCATTCTGAGCAAACTTCATAAGTTCTTTGGCAATTTTTGCTTCAGCGCGGAAATCCATTGTTGAATAGGGGTTCTTCCAATCTCCAATGACGCCCAAACTAATAAATTCCTGGCGCTGAATATCGAGCCACTTCGCAGCAAATTCTCGACATTGACTTCGAAACTCAATAATAGGCACCTGATCTTTATTTTTATTGTTTGCGCGATATTGCTCTTCAATTTTCCATTCAATCGGCAAACCATGACAGTCCCACCCTGGGACATAACTGCTATCGAAGCCCAACATTTGTTGAGATTTAACGACGATATCTTTTAGTATTTTATTGAGTGCATGACCTATATGAATATTACCGTTTGCATAAGGTGGGCCATCATGAAGAACAAATTTTGGTCTTCCTTTTGAAATCTTTCGAATTAATTCATAAAGATTGATTTCTTCCCAAAACTTGACAAGCTTGGGTTCAAGATCTGGTAGTCCAGCACGCATGGGGAAGTCAGTTTTTGGAAGAAAAAGGGTTTTGCTCCAGTCCCGACTAGATGTTTTTAGATTATCATCATTTTTATGGATTTGTGTCATGAGCGATAAATTTAGCGATGAGAGTTTCCTAATGAAGTGGGGGACTACGCGTGCGCCTGAGAGAAGACTTCCTTGGCACGCAAAACATCTTTATGCATTTGCTCTATCAGAGCCTCTGAACTGTCAAATTTGCGATCGGCTCGGAGAAATTTAATAAATTCAACCTCCATCTCATGTCCATAAATATCTGAGTCAAAATCGAGAATAAAAACTTCAAGCAATGGCTGACCATTATCAAAGCTTGGGCGCGTTCCAAGATATGCTACAGATGGATAGCTTTTGTTTTGAAAATAAGTGCGAACGGCATAAATCCCATGCCCTAATGTTGTTCCTTTTGGCAAAGCGAAGTTTGCAGTGGGATAGCCGAGATCTTTCCCTCTCTTAGCTCCTGAAATCACCTTTCCTTTGATGCGCCAATTTCGCCCAAGTTCAAGAGCGGCACCCACAACGTCTCCTTGTGCGAGTTTTAGGCGGATGGCGGTTGAAGAAAAGACTTCCCCACCCTCTGCAACTGGAGGAATAACATTCACTTCAAAATCATGTTCAATTCCAGCTAGTATCATTGTTTCTGGACTTCCGCGTCGATTGCGACCGTAAAAAAAGTCATAACCAACAATAACATTAGAAACATTATATCCTTCAACGAGGACACAATCTATGAATTGAAAGTGTTCAAGCCCAGCTAAATTTTTGTCAAAAGGTAATACGGCAACAAAATCTAGTCCTATCGATTCAAACAGAGAGAGTTTTGCATCCACGGAAGTAAGCCTAAAGTGCTTTTCTTCCGGATGAAAAAATTCTCGCGGATGTGGTTCAAAAATTATAACGCCTGCAGGTGTATTCTTTAAACGAGCTACCTTTTGTGTCTCTCCAAGAAGCACTTGATGGCCACGGTGTACGCCATCAAAATTGCCTATAGCCACGGATCCCTTTTTGATTGTGGAGGGAACATCTTTCCACCCGTGGTGCACGATCATAGCTTGAGGACTTCCCTACTCTTTATGCAATACCCCTTGATAACTGTAACTCTGGCTTTTACTTAGGTTGAGTTTTTCTGAGAAGGGACCATCAGAATAGCTTCTCCAGTCAAGACAGGTTTTCCATTAACTGAACAAATTGTTTCAAATTTTACTCTTTTTTTCTCTGGAATAAGTTCTGTTAGTTTAACTTTCGTCAGAACAACATCATCAATTTTAACTGGGGCTTTAAAGTTTAGAGACTGTGAAATATATATTGAGCCAGGACCTGGCAATTGCATACCAAAAACTGCAGAAATATAGCCAGCAGACAAAATTCCATGAGCAATACGAACTTTAAACGGTGTTTTGGCAGCATATTCGGGATCAAGGTGGATTGGGTTATAGTCCCCTGATAAGGCAGCATAAGCGACGATATCTGCTTCTGAGACGGTACGAGCCATCGAAGCTTCAAGGCCGATCGAGAGGTCCTCGAAAAAGTAAGGTTTGCCTGCAGTTGGCATCATGTGCAAGATCTCCCAAAGGGATCTAATATTTCAAGACTTTTTGGCTTCTGGGATGACCCGCAAGCCGCGAGGACACTATATGTAGTCAGGTCTAGGGGCAACAGTTCGGGTAAAAATTTAAAAAGTTTTTTTTATTCTTGCCCACGCTAGGGTTGCCGTTGCCCCTTTTTTCGAGCTAGATACCAAAATTCACTTTACGTTGAGCTTTAAGTCGTCCTAGGCGATGAGTTTCATTAGCAAAGGACAGGAACGGAACAGTCATGAGCGATCGCAAGCCATTAATGCCTAAAGCTACAGCCGTCTGGCTTGTCGCAAATACGTCCCTAACTTTTGAACAAATTGCACGATTTTGCGGTCTTCATATGCTTGAAGTTAAAGGGATTGCTGATGGTGATGTTGCACAAGGGATTAAAGGATTGGATCCTGTCACCTCAAACCAACTCACAAGAGAGGAAATTGCAAAAGGAGAGAAAGATCCTCAATACGAATTACAGCTTTCTGAAATGAAAGTCGAAATTCCTCAAACACCCTCCTCAAAAAAAGGACCGCGATACACACCGCTATCCCGCCGACATGACCGTCCAAACGCTGTTCTTTGGTTAATCCGCAATCACCCTGAATTAAAAGATGCACAAATTATGCGACTTGTTGGGACCACAAAGCCCACCATTACGCAAGTAAGAGATCGTACACATTGGAATATAGGAAATCTAACGGCTCAAGATCCAGTAACACTCGGTCTGTGCTCTCAGATTGACCTTGATGCTGAGGTCAAAAAAGCTGCACGCAGAGTAGAACGCGCACGCAAAGAGGATGAAAAAGATACTTTGAAAGGTGGCACATTGCTTTCTGCTGACGAAACAACCGAACAGGCGGGGTCTGATGAGGATGCCCAAGAGGTCAAAGAAGCAGAGGAAGCATCTCAAGAAACAGAGTCAGAGGAAGTAGCACGCATTTTTTCTAAGCTTCAAAAAATGACGCCTGCTGACACGGCCAACGAAGAAAAGAATGAGTAGCCTCTTTAGGCTTGCCATAAAATATTGATGTCATAATGTCTGTTAAATTATCGTCTCAAAAGACATCGGGTCTGAGAAAAAAAAACAAGACTAGAAAGTTGTTGGATTCTGTCCCAAAGGTTGGTTTTGTTTCACTGGGATGTCCTAAAGCGCTTGTTGATAGTGAACGGATCATTACGCAGCTGCGTGCTGAAGGGTACCAAATAGCTCCCCAATACGAAGCTGCCGACGTTGTTGTTGTTAATACCTGTGGCTTCCTAAATTCTGCTAAAACTGAGAGCCTCGAAGCAATCGGGGAAGCCATGTCTCGCAATGGGCGCGTTATCGTGACTGGATGCATGGGGGTTGAGGAGAGTCGTATTCGCTCTCTTTACC
>JBJTOZ010000228.1:0-3965 GCA_046074825.1 Hyphomicrobium sp. | reverse complement strand
ATAGTTTCGCAAATGGAAAAATCGAAGACACTGGTCCTCTCACGCGGAAGCGCATGGCAACAATCGACGAAGAAGTGACAACCAAAGCCCTTGATTTCGTCGATCGCGCAAAGAAAGCAAACAAACCATTTTTTCTGTGGTGGAATTCAACAAGAATGCACATCTTTACCCATCTCAAAAAAGAGTCCGAGGGTAAAACAGGCCTTGGGATTTATGCCGATGGAATGGTGGAGCATGACGGTCATGTCGGCAAAGTTCTCTCAAAGCTGAAAGACCTTGGTATCGAGGACAACACTATCGTGATGTACTCGACAGATAATGGTGCTGAAACATTCACATGGCCTGATGGCGGCACCACCATGTTCAAAGGTGAGAAAAACACTCAATGGGAAGGTGGCTACAGAGTTCCCACAATCATCAAATGGCCAGGCGTGATAAAGCCAGGCACCGTTGTCAATAATATAGCTGCGCATGAAGATATGCTGACAACACTTGTAGCAGCAGCAGGCAACCCCACCGTCAAAGAGGATCTTCTCAAAGGTAAAGACGTCGGGGGACGGAATTACAAAGTCCATCTCGATGGATACGATTTAGGACCCGCCCTTCAAGGTAAAGGGGACTGGCCCCGAAAAGAATTTATTTATTGGACAGATGACGGCAGTGTTGCTGCCCTTCGCTATGACAACTGGAAAATTACATTCTTACGACAGGATGCGGAAGGCTTAAAAGTCTGGCAAGAACCCTTCACGCAATTGCGCGCCCCAACCCTGACGAATTTGCGCATGGATCCTTTTGAGCGTGCGGAAGAAGAACACGCGATGGGGTATCAGCGGTGGTATCTAGATAGAATGTTCCTTATCGCCCCAGCGGGCGCCTATGTGAGCAAATGGCTGCAAAGCTTTAAGGAGTTCCCTCCTCGCCAAAAACCTGGTAGCTTTAACTTGGATCGTGTTATGGAAGCTGTCACAGGCGGATCCAAGCAGTAGAGATGTTGAAAATCTCCCCTTTAGAAAAACAGGCTAAAATTTTGAAGGACAAACTCCCCAAAAAGACACTTGAGACGTTAAGCTTTAAGACAAATAAAGCTTTGCCTGTTTTCGATCAAATACAGAAAATGGGGACTGCTTATCTTAAAAAGTCTCAAGACGAGATTGGTTCTTTAGTGAGGAAATATTTTCCGCAGGCGGGCGATTTTTATAAAGAACTCTCTAAACTTGTTGGTTTAGAGACCCTTACTCTCAGTAAAATTGTTTATGGGGCAGGCATCTATAATCTTATCCTTGTGGTGTGCTTGGGCCTTCCTCAAGGGATAATCAATATTGGTGTTAACATCACAGATCACGCACTCAGTAAACTCATCGCGGGCTTTCTTCTTTTTACTGCCGTCATACAAATTTTTGGCTCGCGCGATGTGCGAACATATGGATGGATTATTTATTGGGAGGGGATCTTACGGTGGATAGCAGGTCTTCTGCTTATCTATTACGGCTTTCTAGGACATCTGGGAATAACAGCGGGGTTTTTAGGGCTCGTTGATATTGTTCTAGGGGCCATTTACCTCAAGCAGTTGCCGTCCTTTACAAGGAAAACCCATAAAGATTTATTTTGGGGAAATTAGATCTTTAAATTTCGACTGCTGCGAACTTGTCTGACTTCCAAACGCACACACCCAAGGGAATGTTTTTGCACCTCCTTGCCTCTCAAAGAGAGGCTCGCTGTAAGAGGACGGAGCGGGCATAAGTTAACATTACTGCGATTTCTATCACAAAATACCCAATCAAGAAACTTGTAAGGACTGCAACGATTTCTGAAGGGAAGAGCGTTTCTCCAATAATGAGCGCAATCCCAACATTTCTCACGGCACTTTCAATGATAAGAACGGGTTGTAGATCCGTTGGTATCCTTGTTGTGAGAACATAAGCAAGAAACATAGAACCAAGAATAAAAAAAAGAGCCTACATAATAATAGAAAACAATAACGGCACGAGGCGATCATAAAAATGTAGGAAATTAAAAATGAGAATAAGGAAAATTAAAACAAGGGAAACGATTTGTAATCCCCTCTTCATCCGCGCAACACGCAAAGGGCAATAAGAAGTCAGAGCGCATCCCAGACCAAGAGGAATGACAATCAACAGGATTAACACCGAGAGGATTTTGCCTACAGGAAGATTTGGGTCAATCCCCTCAAACAGAGAAAACGTTTGAAGTGCTAAAAGCCAGATTGGGATCGTAACAAGTGAAAGCAGCGTGCCAAGAGATGTAATGGATGCTGAGAGAAGAACGTCACATTTGGCAAGGTAGGTATAATAATTAGAAATTCCACCACCAGGGCATACTGTCAGAATGATCATAGCCGAGGCTAGCCTTGGATCCGGATTAAAAATCTTGAGAGCAATAAGACCAAGAAGAGGACCTAAAATTAATTGTATCGCAACGCCCCTTACAAGAGACCCTCTGTACTTCTCTCCAAAGACAAGTGTGCCCATACGGATTTCTGTTCCAGAAATCAGCATCAGTAAAAAAAGAGCGGTCGGAACTCCAAAGTCTAATAAAGGTTGGTGCATGGACTTCTGCCGAACGTGGGAAAGACATTAAAGAAAGAACTTTAAAATATAAAAAACCTTAGAGATCCAATAGACCAGAAATTCTTGAAATCTCAGAAAACCTTTTCTCGGGTCTTTTGCCGAAGACGCAGAGGACCTTTCACACAGAACTTAAGCTCTTTTTATAGGACAAACCCTTTTACCTTAAACTTTCTGTATGCGCCAAGACTATTCCCTCCTAGCTCGAGGAGCATTGTCTGCTCTATGCCTCATTTCTTATGACCAGTATTACTCCCAAATATTTATCAAGCTCTTCAATTCTAGTCTTCAACAGTTTATGATCTTTCCGAGAAATGGCGCCTCAGATCACGTCCCCTTCATTAAAGACAAGACTTGAGATGAGAAAAAAAGACGGCACAAAAAAATGTTCCTAAATATATCTCCTCTATCCTTCTTAAAAGGGGCTCAAACGCGCCTGCTCTTAAAGCCATGGGAACGCCCCTCTCAGATCTTGCTCGCTCTCCTCATAGGTCACGCCCTCTTAAGTCCGCATGCCTTCTCCGAGGAAGGGGGAGATGGATCCTCTTTGAAAGAAAAAGAACAGAAGCAATTTTTAGGATCTGCGGTGTGCGCGTCCTGTCATCAAAAAGAGCACGCCGAGTGGCGCTCTTCTCACCACCATGCCGCCATGCAAGAGGCGAAGGACACAACAGTGCTTGGGGATTTCGAGGGGGCAACCTTTACCCAAGAAGGCGTGACTAGCACCTTCTTTAAAAAAGACGGTCGCTACTTCGTGCGCACCGACGGTCTAGATGGACAACTCGCAGATTTTGAAATCCCCTACACCTTTGGCCTCACACCTCTCCAGCAGTATCTGATTGCAATGCCAGGCGGTCGCTTTCAAGCTTTGGGAATTGCTTGGGATACAAGACCAAAGGCTGAAGGGGGACAACGGTGGTTTCATCTCTATCCCAATCGCGCGCTCAAAGCAGGAAACCCTCTCCATTGGACGGGGATTGATCAGAATTGGAACTACCAATGTGCGTGGTGTCACTCAACAAACCTCCAGAAAAATTTTGATGGCAAAACTCAAACCTTCCAAACAACTTGGTCGGAAATCAACGTCGGATGCGAATCTTGTCACGGCCCCGCATCAGAGCACGTGGCTTGGGTGTCCTCAGGAAAAAAACACCCACAGGCGAGTCGAGGCAAAGGCTTTGCCGTAAACTTCGATGAACGTACTGGCGTCACATGGCCGATGGGAGAATTAGGCCAAGCTCACCGTTCCGTCCCAAGGAGCACTTCAAAAGAAATAGAAACCTGCGCGCAGTGCCACAGCCGTCGTCAACAGTTCTCCTCACAAC
The DNA here is from genome assembly GCA_046074825.1 of Hyphomicrobium sp. Taxonomy (GTDB): domain Bacteria; phylum Pseudomonadota; class Alphaproteobacteria; order Rhizobiales; family Hyphomicrobiaceae; genus JAGVSR01. Next base: position 55 of record JBJTOZ010000228.1, on the reverse strand, counting down.
CCTCAAACCTTCATTCCTTGTTCGATGCCTTCCGTCCCGCCACACTGGATGAAGG
>JBJTOZ010000227.1:0-9683 GCA_046074825.1 Hyphomicrobium sp. | reverse complement strand
AAACTCCATCTGCGATCTTCGGATATTGCTCTATCAAGAACGACAAAACTGCCTGAGCTTAGGAGACCGTTACCAGTATCTTCTTCTGCGCCTACAACAATTTTAAGAGGGGTTTCATGATCCTGAGCATTAAAATCTCCTGCGAGTGCAACCATCTTCTGAGGATCAGATTTAAGCATCTGATCTAAGAGCATACGCAATTCCAAGGCCTGTCCTGATCTTTGAACTGAGGACATAAAAAATCCTTCAGCCCAACCTGAGATGTTTTTCCAAACAAAAGGCCCAATTTTCTGTCCTGAGATCTGATGAGCAAGCGGAGCGCGCAGATGTAAATTGACGATAGTCAGGATCTGGTTTTTACCAAGATCATGTTCTGTAATAAGCAGCGGTCTCTCAAATCGAAGCGGGAGATTGAGATTTTCTCCAAAAACTGGTTCTGCGGTTTGGGGAATATATTGGAGTGGTGGAATGAGTGAGTTCCGAACTTCACGATGAGAATGAAGAGGATATTTGGAAAGTGTCACGAGGTTGTGCACATCAGCTACGCCATGACCTGAAGAAGCGCTTGTTGTAGCACGATGATAATCTTCGTATGGTGTCCCCTTGAGCAAAGCATCGAGCGCGGCAAGAACACGTTCTTTGTGCCCTTTGACATGCTGACCATTCACTTCTTGAAGGCACAAGACATCCGCTTGAAGTCTTTTTAAGGCAGGTCTTAAAACCTCAGCACGTATCTCTAATGGAATCTGTGCTTTGGGCGGAAGATCAAGATTTTCAAGGTTGAAGGTGGCAATCCGCATCTTCTCACTATGCTTGATAGCGTTATATTTTGTTTAAATATATTTATTACTGCCCATTGAGAGGAGCACAATAGGGGGATATCACGAGCTCGATAAGGATAGGAATAGCAAAGGGCCTTTGTTCCTGATTTTTAATTATATCGATGAGCTATGGACTACAGAAAGCTTTTCAACAGCACGTTTTGCCAACGGTTGCAAACCTTGCCCGCCTGCTTTTAAGTGATCAAGGATAGCTTTTCGCATGCGAGGATCCCAAAACTTTTTAATATGTTCAGCTGTTGAATGAACAGCATTTTCTTCGCCTCTTACAGCCAAGTTCTTTGCAATCTGATTAACCATCATTACGAGTTTGTCAGCAGATTGCATAAAAATGCTCTCCTGATTTTTTTTTAGCCTTTTTATGCGATATCTCCGTTTGCTCAAAGAGAATACGATGCGGATGAGTGAATACTTCAAATCCATCATCACGAGCAATACCAACAAGTGTGATGCCTGAACTCTCAGCAGTTCGCAGCGCCAATGCGGTTGGGGCAGATACTGCCGCTAAAATGGGAACGCCCATTGTTGCCGCTTTCTGTACGAGCTCCACAGAAATGCGGCTTGTTAAAACAAGAATTCCACTATCCACGTTAATTCTGTCCTTAGAGAGTGCCCCAAAAAGCTTATCTAAGGCGTTGTGACGTCCAACATCTTCTCGGAGAGCAACAAGTCCTTGTTTAAATGTCCAGAAACCGGCCGCATGCATCGCTCTTGTTTGCGCGTTGAGAAGTTGGGCAGGAGCCATAGAAGAGACAGCCGCTTGAACCTCAATAGCGCTAACTTTTGTCTCTGCGGAGACATATTGAAGGCTTGGAAGGGCTTGCTCCAAACTTTCTATTCCACATAGCCCGCATCCTGTAGGACCAAGGAGTGCACGTCTGCGTACAGCTGCTTCATGCGAGGCCTCTGAGCTCAACCACATACGCAACTCAATCCCATTTTTCTGTTCGACTATCTCTAGGCTGGAGATATCACTTGGCTTTTCAATTTTTCCTTCGGTCAAACTGAACCCGAGCGCAAAATCTTCAAGATTTTCAGGGGTTGCCATCATCACAGCATGTGTTGTGCCGTCATAAACTAGGGCAACGGGAATTTCTTCAGGTATGCTGCGAACGGAGGGATAAGCTTCCTTGCCTTTGATTTTCAGATTAGACACGGAAACAATCGAGGAAGACATTTTTTACTCCGCGGCCTCAGCCGGCATAATGCGACGGCTCTGATCCGCAAATGCCTCATACTTCTTCTGATAATCAGTTGGACCATTCGATCGAGAAACTTGTACAGCCGTAACTTTGTATTCAGGACAGTTGGTGGCCCAGTCCGAGTAATCTGTTGTGATGACGTTGGCCTGTGTCAGAGGATGATGGAATGTCGTGTACACAACTCCAGGAGCAACACGATCTGTTATCAAAGCACGAAGAGCTGTTTCTCCCGCGCGGCTGCGGACTGTAACCCAGTCTCCATCTTTCACACCACGTTGCTCGGCATCGTGAGGGTGGATTTCTAAACGATCCTCCTCATGCCAAACGACATTCTCTGTGCGCCGTGTCTGCGCACCAACATTATACTGGGAGAGAATACGACCTGTGGTTAAAATTAAAGGAAACTTAGCTCCAGTTCTTTCATCTGTTGGAACATATTCAGTCAAAATAAATTTGCCTCGGCCTCGCGTAAATTCTTCCGTGTGCATGACGGGGTATCCATAGGGATGATTTTCGTTGCACGGCCACTGAATTGATCCAACCTCCTCAAGTTTTTTGAATGAGACACCAGTAAACGTGGGGGTCAATTCTGCAATTTCATCCATGATCTCGGAGGCATGCCGATAATTCCAACCTAATCCAAGTTCTTTGGCAATCAATTGTGTAACTTCCCAATCGGCAAATCCGTTTTTGGGTGTCATGACTTTGGTCACACGTTGAATACGGCGCTCTGCATTGGTAAAGGTGCCATCCTTTTCTAAGAAAGTGCAGCCTGGTAAAAAGATATGGGCGTAATTTGCTGTTTCATTAAGGAAGAGGTCTTGAACCACGACGCATTCCATAGCGGCAAGCCCTGCAGAAACGTGATGCGTGTCAGGATCTGATTGAAGAATATCCTCGCCCTGAATATAGATAGCTTTAAAGCTACCATCGACAGCAGCATCGAGCATGTTGGGAATGCGCAGACCAGGCTCAGGATCTATTTTGCAATTCCAAGCCTTTTCAAATTGCGAGCGTGCAGAAGTATCTGAAACATGTCGGTACGCCGTCAATTCATGTGGGAAAGATCCCATATCACAGGCGCCTTGAACGTTATTCTGACCACGCAAGGGGTTCACCCCAACGCCTGCCCTTCCAATATTTCCCGTCGCCATCGCGAGATTGGCAATAGCCATCACAGTTGTTGACCCTTGGCTATGTTCAGTAACGCCCAGACCATAATAAATGGCCGCATTGCCACCCGTAGCGTATAGACGGGCTGCCCCTCTTACCAAATTTGGATCAACACCTGTGTACTTAAGCATGGCCTCAGGAGAGTTTCTTTGCTCGGAAACAAAGGTGGCCCACTCTTGGAATTCGTTCCAGTCACAGCGATGACGAACAAAGGACTCATTGAAGAGTTTTTCCGTGACAATCACATGCGCCATGGACGTGAGGAGAGCCACATTTGAGCCAGGCTGAAGTCCCAAGTGAAACGAGGCTTCAACGTGAGGAGAACGCACAATATCAGTACGGCGTGGGTCTGCAACAATCAGCTTGGCCCCCTCGCGTAATCTCTTTTTCATTCGGCTTGCGAAGACAGGGTGCCCATCTGTTGGATTTGCTCCAATGATCATAATGACATCTGAATGTTCTACAGAGTCAAAATCTTGGGTCCCAGCAGACTCTCCAAAAGTTGCTTTTAATCCATACCCTGTTGGCGAATGACAAACGCGTGCACAGGTGTCGACATTGTTAACACCAAACCCTTGGCGTATAAGTTTCTGAACGAGGAAAATGTCCTCATTGGTGCAGCGAGAGGACGTTATTCCACCAACGGAACCCCGCCCATATTTTCCTTGGATCCGACGAAATTCAGAAGCTACTCGTTGAATGGCTTCTTCCCAAGTCGTTTCTCTCCATGGATCTGTGATTTTGTTTCGAACCATGGGCTTCATGATTCGATCACGGTGCGTTGCGTAGCCATAGGCAAATCGACCCTTCACGCAAGAATGTCCGCGGTTGGCTTTTCCATCTTTCCAAGGGAGCATCCGTACGACTTCTTCTCCGCGCATCTCGGCTTTAAAACTACAGCCTACACCGCAATAGGCACATGTGGTAATCTCAGAGTGCTCGGGTTGCCCAATTTCTATAAGGCTCTTTTCTGAAAGGGTTGCTGTAGGACAGGCTTGTACGCAAGCCCCACAGGACACACATTCAGACTCTAGGAATGGCTCATTCATCCCTGCTGCAACGCGGCTATCAAAACCTCGACCTGAAATTGTGAGAGCAAAAGTCCCTTGAACTTCTTCGCAAGCGCGCACGCACCTGTTGCAAACTATGCATTTAGAGGGATCGTAAGCAAAATATGGATTTGAAATATCCTTTTTTATAAATCGGTCATTTTCAACGCTACCGTGCTTTGCAAAAACATGGTTCTCACCTTCATACCCATATCTAACATCCCGCAATCCAACAGCTCCCGCCATATCTTGGAGTTCGCAGTCGCCGTTTGCGGCACAAGTTAAACAATCAAGTGGATGATCTGAAATATAAAGTTCCATAACACCTCGTCGGAGCTGTTTGAGACGAGGAGTTTGCGTTTTTACAGAGATGCCATTTGCAACAGGAGTTGTGCAGGAGGCCGGCGTTCCTGCGCGACCTTCGATCTCGACGAGGCAGAGACGGCAAGAACCGAAACTGTCCAACATATCTGTCGCGCAGAGTTTTGGAATTGTTGTTCCCATTTCCATGGCAGCGCGCATAATGGAAGTTCCTGCGGGGACAGTGACAGAGACCCCATCAATACTAAGTGTCACCATCTCCTCAGACTTGGAAGCTTTGGTTCCATAATCAATTTCTTTAATTAGTGTCATGTGTTTCACTCTGCTGCTACGGCCAATTTGACCTTGCGTCCAAAATCATCAGGAAAATGTTTAATCGCACTCATGACAGGATAAGGAGTAAATCCTCCTAAAGCGCAGAGTGATCCAAACTTCATGGTATTGCAGAGGTCCTCGACAAGCTCGAGATTAGCCTCGCGGTCTTCCCCTGCAATAACCTTATCCATTGTTTCACGGCCGCGTGTAGCTCCTATGCGGCAGGGCGTACACTTTCCACAGCTCTCAACTGCGCAAAACTCAAAAGCAAATCGAGCTTGCTTTGCCATATTTGCAGTTTCGTCAAAAACAACAACTCCAGCATGACCAATTAAACCATCGCGGGCTGCAAACGCTTCGTAATCGAAGGGCGTATCAAAATGAGAGCGCGGAAAATAAGCCCCAAGTGGACCTCCAACTTGGACCGCTTTTATAGGGCGTCCTGAAAATGAGCCTCCCCCTACTTGATCGACGAGTTCTCCAAGCGTGATACCAAACGCAGTCTCAAAGAGACCACCATGCTTGATGTTTCCAGCCAACTGAATGGGCATTGTTCCGCGCGAACGTCCCATGCCATAATCATAGTAGGCTTTAGCTCCTTCAGACAAAATGAAGGGGACTGCGGCAAGAGAAAGAACATTATTTATAACTGTAGGTTTTTCAAATAACCCCTTGTGGGCTGGCAGCGGAGGTTTTGCCCGCACAATTCCGCGCTTGCCCTCAAGGCTTTCAAGAAGCGAAGTCTCTTCTCCACAGACATAGGCACCTGCTCCCATTCTCACTTCGATATCGAAAGAATGTGATGATCCAGCGATGCCTTTACCAAGGAGGTTGGACTCTTTAGCGGCGGCGATTGCTTCATTGAGGGCAACGGCTGCATGCGGATATTCAGATCTTAGATAGATATACCCTTTTGTTGCGCCGACAGCGAGCCCCGCAATTGTCATGCCCTCAATCAAGACAAAGGGATCACCTTCCATAATCATTCGATCTGCAAAAGTCCCGCTGTCCCCTTCATCGGCATTACAAACGATGTATTTCTGCGTATCCTTTGTGTCGTGAACTGTTTTCCATTTAATCCCTGTCGGGAAGCCAGCCCCTCCGCGACCACGCAAACCAGACTTTGTGACTTCCTCAACAATCTCCATGGGCTTCATACGTAATGCTTTGGTCAGACCTTTGTACCCGTCATAGGCCTTGTAATCGGTGAGTGAAACAGGATCAGTTCTGCCACAGCGCGCAAATGTCAGCCGTGTTTGCCTTTTAAAGAAGGGAATGTTTTCAGTGGGACCTAGGGCTAATATATGCGAACATTTTGAAACTCCTTCAGCCAAAACCTTTTCGAGAAGGTTTGGCACATCGGAAACCGTCATAGGTCCAAAAGCATAACGAACACCATTTTCCTCGATTTCTAGAAGAGGTTCAAGCCAGAGCATTCCCCTTGAACCGTTTCGTACCAGTGAAAATGTCTTTGCTGATGGCTTAGATTTTTTAAGGCCATTAAGCAAAGCTTCAGCAACTTCATCAGCACCGCAAGCCACTGCAGCTGCGTCTCGAGGTATAAAAATGCGGGTTGTCATGCGCCAGCCTCCTTCAAGATTTGATCAAGTCGGGCTGCATTGAGACGACCAATAATTTTACCGTCGACCATGGCAGAGGGAGCTGTTGCGCAGAGACCTAAGCAGTAGACTGCTTCTAAAGTGACCCGACCATCAGCAGAAGTTTCGCCACAAGGCACACCTAGTTTTTTTTCAGCGTGCGCAACGAGAGGTTCACATCCCATGGATTGGCAAGCTTCAGCTCTGCAAATCTTCACCACATGGCGACCACAGGTTTCGCGACGAAAATCATGGTAGAAACTGACAACACCATGTACTTCCGCACGACTGAGGTTGAGATCTTTTGCAATGACAGGAATGGCCTCTTCTGGAATAAAACCAAATGCTTCTTGAGCAGCATGCAAAATGGGCAGCAGAGGACCCTCCAGATGAAGATGGGAAGCTACAATGGATGAGGTTTTCTCATCGCTCCAGCGTTCATAGGTTTTCATCAAGGGTGTCCTTCATAACTTCGCTTTTATTAAATTCAGTTGATCTAAATCTGCGTCTCATATCGGTTGCAATCCCAATGTTTGGTGTTGCAATAGCAAAATTCTATTACAATTAAAAAACTATATTTTTATCAATGGGATAACTTTTATCTGCTTTGGATAAACAGAACATTAATTCTTTCAGGAAGGGGCGATTAATCTGAAGAATAACAAGGTTTTTCGGCTTTAAAAATATCGGGTGGAGTGAACACATAATTAACTTTTAACAAAGGATCCGTTCTTAACCGACTTTTTAATTAAGCTTAAAAAGGCAGCAATGATTGGCGCATAGGGTTCCTTGCTTTTTAAAATCACACCAATGCGATGAGTCACTGGAGGTTCTAAGATAGGGATTGTTTTGAGGCCAAAAGGGGCATCGAACTTTTCTCCCGCCCCGATGGCTGCGATTGTCGCCCATTGCCCAGAAAGCACATGCACATGCAGAAGCGTCCAAGAATTAGATTCGAACACAACATCAGGTTGATGGCCTGCGTCTCTCAAGTGGCGATCAATAATGCGTCGGTTTTGCATGTCTGGGGTGAGAAGACATAAAGGTAAGCGACCTGCTTCCTCCCAACTCATGGAAACGCGTGACGCTACAGGATGGCTTGGTGCAACAAGTAAAGAATAATGTTCATCATAAAGGTTAAAAATTTGGAATTTAGGTAATGGCTCCGTATCGACATAAGAGATGCCAACGTCGATCTAGAGATTGTCGAGTTGTTCTAAGATGGCATCAGATGTCATAGAAGTGACGGAGATTTTTACATTTTTATAGCGATCCATATAACTTTTTGTGAGAGAAGGCACAAAAGGCAGTGCAGTTGGAATGACCCCTAAACGCAGACTTCCTGTTAAACCTTTTTTGAGAGCCGCAACTTCTTGTTTCATCGCTCTGGTGTCGCCAACAATGCGACGGGCCCAATCAAGAACGCGCTCCCCTTCAGCAGTAAATCCTTGAAAGCGTACCCCACGTTCGACAATACGAACACCTAGCTGATCTTCGATAGTCTTCAAGGCTGAAGAGAGTGAGGGCTGAGTTATTCCGCACGCCTCAGCCGCCTTCCCAAAATGTTTTTCACGGGAAAGAGCAAGGAGGATTTCAAATTTATCAATCACGCAGCATACGCCTTTTTGATTTCACCCTGCATGGACTACACTGGGTAGATTAAAGGAGATCGCAACTGCTCTAAATGAGAAAAGGTTCTCATGGGAGATTATTTATTTCCTATGTCTTCATCGTGTGGGGCAGTGGTGCCTAGCATAAATTTCAGGAATTGAGAGTTCATTTCTGATGTGAAACGGAATTTTTCAATTTCATGTGATCGAATTTGTAAGAATTCTTAACTTCTTAAGGTATTTCGCACCTGCGTTTTTTCTAAGTGGCTATCAATGGGCCCCTATCTGCGACTTGCTTTGGCGGGGAAGAGTGCTATAACCTAGAGCATTCAGATAACAACAAAAAACTGTCATGGGAGGATCCTAGAATGATGATCCAGCAAGCACTTAACGAAGTTTCTAAACAAATGCGCATTCGTCCGCGCTACGACAATTTTATTGGTGGAAAGTGGGTGCCACCAACGAAAGGACAATACTTTAACAACATAACCCCAATTACAGGAAAGCCCCTTTGTGAAATTGCTCGGTCCACCGCAGAGGATATCGAGTTGGCATTGGATGCTGCCCATAAGGCTAGAGCAAAGTGGGGGCATGCATCCCCTGCAGAGCGGGCAAGCGTTTTGCTCAAAATCGCTGATCGAATGGAAGCAAATTTAAAACTACTCGCACTCGTCGAAACACTTGATAATGGAAAGCCAATCCGTGAGACAACGGCGGCAGACGTCCCGCTTGCCATTGATCACTTCCGCTATTTTGCAGGTTGTGTCCGTGCTCAGGAAGGTTCCATCTCAGAAATTGACCAGGATACTGTTGCTTATCATTTTCATGAACCTTTGGGTGTTGTTGGCCAGATTATTCCTTGGAATTTTCCGCTGCTAATGGCCTGTTGGAAACTCGCTCCCGCTTTAGCTGCTGGTAACTGTATTGTTCTGAAACCAGCAGAACAAACTCCTATGAGCATCATGGTGTTGATGGAACTTATTGGAGATATTTTACCACCAGGTGTTTTGAATGTCGTCAATGGTTTTGGTGTTGAGGCCGGAAAACCTCTTGCTCAAAATAAGCGCATATCCAAGATCGCCTTTACTGGCGAAACGACAACAGGGCGTCTTATTATGCAGTACGCTTCTGAGAACATTATCCCTTGTACACTTGAACTTGGTGGAAAGAGCCCAAACATCTTTTTTGCCGATGTTGCTGATAAGGATGATGCCTTTTTTGACAAAGCTCTCGAAGGCTTCACTCTCTTTGCCCTTAATCAGGGCGAAGTTTGCACTTGCCCTTCTCGTGCTCTCGTTCATGAATCAATTTATGATCGTTTCATGGAAAAAGCTGTCAAGCGCGTCAACGCTATTAAGGCTGGTCATCCTCTGGATGATAAAACTATGATTGGCGCACAGGCCTCCAATGATCAGATGGAAAAAATCCTGTCCTACATAGATATTGGGAAGCAGGAGGGAGCCAAAGTTCTTGCAGGCGGCGAGCGCAACCGTCTGGAGGGAGAACTTGCTGACGGCTTCTACGTTAAACCTACAATTCTTGCAGGGCATAACAAAATGCGTGTCTTCCAAGAAGA
>JBJTOZ010000226.1:0-6368 GCA_046074825.1 Hyphomicrobium sp. | reverse complement strand
TTTTGTCGCTCTAAAAGATCAACGTGATGGGCATGAATTTGTCTCCTCAGCATTTGCCAAGGGAGCCTCTGTCGCAATCGTTTCTCAAGGATATCTTCGCAAAGACTGTGATGGTCCTTTGATCAGGGTCAAGGACACCTTAGTTTCTCTAGAGAAAATTGGTCGTGCAGCGCGAGCCAGGCTCTCTCCCATGGCCCGAGTTGTCGCCGTAACGGGAAGCGTAGGCAAAACAACCACTAAAGAAATGCTCAGTTTAACTTTGACGTCACTGGGTAAAACACACGCATCAACGAAGTCATATAATAATCTTTGGGGGGTTCCATTGTCCCTAGCGCGTATGCCTAAGGATACGCATTATGCAATTTTTGAGATTGGTATGAACCACGCTGGAGAAATTACTCCCCTGACAAAAATGGTTCAGCCTCACGTAGCTATCATAACAACCGTTGAGGCAGTACATTTAGAAAATTTTAGAAGTGTGAGTGAGATTGCTGATGCTAAAGCTGAAATATTCAGAGGCCTCGCTGAAAACGGTTCGGCAATTATTAATCTTGATAACCCTCATTGGGCACGCCTTTATCGTTGGGCCAAGGAATATAAAGCTAATATTATTGGAGTCACTAAAGAGCTGATGGCAACTGAAGCTGTAAGAAGTTTCGCGGTTCAACGCGCAATTTCCTTGACCAGCGTTAAAATGGAGAGTGCAAAAAGTCTTCTCAAGGTGGAGAAATCGTCCGACAATGGGGAAGTCCAATTTGTTCTTGGTGCGCCTGGTACGCACTTAGTGACGAATGCTCTATTTGTTGTTGCAGCTCTTAATGAAATGGGAGCTGACCTAGAGCGCGGGATTCAAGCTCTTGAATTTTTTACACCTCCTCAAGGTCGGGGTACAAGAACCCAACTAAAGCTCGATGCAGGTTCGTTTCTTCTCATCGATGAAAGCTATAATACTAATCCAGCTTCTATGCGGGCGGACTTTCAGTATTGTCCGCAATCTCAAGACAGGACTATCCCCGACGTATTGTAGTACTTGGTGATATGTTGGAGCTAGGCCCACAGTCAGCTAAATTTCACGAAGAGCTGTGGGAAGCAGTGGATGAGGCTGGTGTTGACCTTGTGTTTGCTTCTGGACCCAATATGTTTCACCTTATGCAGCGAATTCCCAAGGATCGCATTGGGGCTTGGGCACAATCCTCAAAAGATTTAGAGGAGAAGCTATTAGCAATTTTAAAAGCTGGTGATGTTGTAATGATTAAAGGCTCAAATAGTTCTCAAATGGGCTTGTTAACAAATTCAATTTTAAAAAAATTCGCAAAAAGTTCCTAATTATGAATAATGAGTTTTAGATATATTGAACATTGCCTCTCTATCAGGCTAAAGACTAACAGGGGGCCATTATAGATGTTGTTTGAACTTGTGCACTTCAGTGACCAAATTGGTCCGCTCAACGTGTTTCGTTATATTACTTTCCGAACGGGGGGAGCAATTTTTACAGCTTTGCTTTTTGTGATGATGTTGGGGCCTACAATCATAGATCTGCTTCGTGTAAGGCAAGGAAAAGGTCAACCAATACGAGACGATGGTCCAGCCAGCCATCAACTGAAACGTGGCACCCCAACTATGGGTGGCTTAATGATTCTATCCAGTTTTACATTTGCAACTTTAATGTGGGCCGATTGGTCAAATAAATACATATGGATTGTTCTGTTTGTGACACTTGGTTTTGGGGCTATTGGTTTTTTTGACGATTATCTGAAAGTTTCTAAGCAGCAAGCTAAAGGCTTCGCTGGAAAGGCCCGCATCGCTCTTGAAATATTTATATCTGGAGCTGCTACAGCCTTGATATTCATGTTGGCAACTCCCAATCTTGCGGGTCAGCTTGCTGTTCCTTTCTTTAAAGATGTCCTCATTAATTTAGGGCCTGTTCTCTTTGTATGCGTAGGGGCTTTTATTATTGCAGGGGCAGGGAATGCTGTAAATTTAACCGATGGTCTTGATGGTCTTGCTATTGTGCCTGTGATGATAGCAGCAGCGGCTTTTGGTGTAATTGCATACCTTGTAGGGAGTGAAAAATTTGCGACGTACCTGCAAATTCACAATATAGAAGGAACTGCTGAACTGGCTGTGATCTGCGGTGCCCTTATTGGTTCAGGCCTTGGATTTCTTTGGTTTAATGCGCCACCTGCTATGATTTTTATGGGCGATACGGGTTCTCTTGCACTTGGAGGAGCACTTGGTGCAATTGCCGTAGCGACGAAGCATGAGATTGTTTTAGCAATTATTGGAGGCCTTTTTGTTTTAGAAACTCTTTCGGTTGTTATTCAAGTTGCTTCTTTCAAGATGACTGGAAAGCGTGTTTTTCGAATGGCTCCCCTGCATCATCATTTTGAGCAAAAAGGCTGGCAAGAAAGCACGGTTGTCGTTAGATTTTGGATCATTTCCGTCATTCTTGCTCTTCTTGGCCTGGCTACACTTAAGTTGCGTTAAGTGAGGTTCATTGCGTCTAAATGATCCCTATTACAACATTTGCGAAAAAAACTGTAGCTGTCTTCGGGCTTGGCAGCTCTGGGGTTGCTTCAGCGCTTGCCTTGATCAAAGGAGGCGCAAATGTCCTTGTATCTGATGATAATCTGGAGAATTGTAAAAGTCTCGAAAAGCAAGGGATTTCTATTGTAGATTTTAGGAATGAAGATCTAAAAAACTGCTCGGCCCTTGTGCTCTCACCTGGCGTTCCACTCACAAATCCAGAGCCCCATTGGATCGTTAAGAAAGCAATTTTAGCTGGCATTGAAATTATCGGCGATGTGGAGCTTTTTTGTAGAGAGCGCAAACACGTCAGTCCTCAATCCCCTTTTATAGCAATCACTGGGACAAACGGAAAATCAACAACTACAGCTCTTATCGCTCACATCTTAAAAGAAACTCGTCGGAATGTACAACTTGGGGGGAATATTGGTAGAGCTATTCTAACTCTTGAACCTTTTCAGCCAAACAGCTTCTATGTCGTTGAGTGTTCTTCTTTTCAGATCGATCTTTCTCCATCAATCAATCCAAGTGTGGGCATTTTACTTAATGTTACGCCCGATCATCTTGATCGTCATGGCACTATGGAAAAATACGCAGCTATAAAAGAATGTCTGGTTTCCAAAGCTGATGCTTCCGTAGTTGTTGTTGATGATCAATGGACATCCTCTATTGCAAAGCGCTGTGCCACAAAATCAAGAAAAATAAAACGGTTTCAACAGTTTCGAGCGCGGATGTCACTTTCTCAGATTCTAAGATTTTTCACGAAGGCAAAGTCGTGGCTAATATTGCAAACGTGAGATCACTTCGTGGACGGCATAACGGAGAGAACGCTAGCGCGGCTTACGCGGCTTTGCATCTTGCAGGCTTAAAAGATGAAGAAATTGTCCCACATTTGAATTCATATCCTGGGTTGGCTCATCGTATGGAAGAAGTGGGGCAGCACAAAAACATAATCTTCATCAATGACAGTAAGGCTACAAATGCTGAAAGCACTGAGAAAGCTCTTTCTTCATGGGAGAAGGGAATTTTCATTATCTTGGGTGGTAAGCCTAAAGAGGGCGGAATTGAATCTTTGCGGAGGTTTTTTCCGCGTATAAAAAAAGCTTATCTCATAGGTGAAGCAACTGAGGAATTTGCAAAAACTTTAGGCAAAGATGTTATCTATGAAAAATGTGGAACTTTGGATGTTGCTGTACGGAAGGCAATATCTGATGCCATGGGTTCACAATTAGACGAGGGTATCGTCCTACTTTCGCCCGCATGCGCTTCTTTTGATCAATATAAAAATTTTGAAGAAAGGGGTGAACACTTCAGAAAGCTTGTTGCGCTTGAAATAGATCAGAGGAAGCTTAAATGAATTTCTCGAGGGCTGATCATAGTCGGCTCACAGAGTGGTGGTTCAGTATAGACTGGTCCCTTTTAATAGCAATTCTCTTTCTCGTTGGTGCTGGTCTTGTACTTTCTCTCTCTGCAAGTCCAACCGTGGCTTTCAAAAAGGATTTACCTGCATATTACTTCGTTGAAAGGCATTTTTTACATTCAGTATGTGGAGTAGGACTACTCATATTTTTTTCTTTCCTAGCTCCGCGACACGTCAGAAGAGTGAGTTTAGCGCTTGTCATTTTAACAACTCTTGGTCTGGTAGCTGTTTATTTTGCCGGAAAAGAAATAAATGGAGCACGCCGTTGGCTTTCTTTCTTAGGGCACTCTTTACAGCCATCGGAGTTTTTGAAACCGGGGTTTGTTGTAATTTCTGCTTGGTTGTTGGCAGAAGCGCGCTCTCGGAAGGATATGCCAGGTCTGTTTCTAGCAATTTTGCTCTTTATAATTTCGTCCATCCTCTTGATTATTCAACCTGACGTCGGACAAACCCTTCTTTTAAGCTTTGTATGGGTATCCCTATTTTTTGTCTCGGGTCAGCCAATTTTTTTAGGAGTATTAGCTCTGGGTTTTTGTGGTTTAGGGCTTGTGATGTTTTATGTTCAATTCCCCCATGTCAAAATACGCATTGATCGTTTTCTTAATCCTATGCCTGGAGATAACAGTCAGGTAGATCGAGCGCTACATTCCTTTGGGCAGGGAGGCTTTTGGGGCCGTGGACCCGGGGAAGGAACTATAAAGACAGCTCTTCCTGATGCTCATACCGATTTTATTTATGCCGTTATTGCGGAAGAATATGGGGCTATTGCATGTCTAGGGTTGTTGCTCTTGTTTGGTTTTATAGTCGTGAGAGCTCTCTATCTTTCTGCTCAAAAGGACGATCTTTCTCAAAGGCTTGGAATTTTGGGTCTTGCATTGTTATTTGGAGCACAATCAATTTTTAATATGGCAGTTAGTGTTGGGTTGTTGCCAGCTAAGGGTATTACATTGCCTTATTTATCTGTTGGGGGATCTTCGACCCTTGGGGTTTCAATCACACTGGGGATGTTACTGTCTTTAACGAGGCGAAGTGCAGGGACTGAAGATTAAATTATTGAGTTTCTCATCGGATTTTATTTACGGTACTTAAAATCTGAATTGATTTTCTAACTTAGAGATTTTTTATGAAGACTTCAAAATTAGTAATGCTGGCTGCTGGGGGGACGGGTGGACACCTATTTCCAGCCTTTGCCCTTGCTGAAGAACTTAGTCGTCGTGGCTTTATTGTTGATTTGGTAACCGATATGCGCGGCGATAAATATGGTGAAAACTTTCCTGCTCGCACCACATACAAAATTCCTTCAGCAACATTTAAAAGTTTGTCCCCCATTGCACTCATAAAAACAACCTACACTCTTTTAAGAGGGTTCTTGGTATCAATCAGACTAATCCGAAAAAGTCGTCCTGCAGCATTAATTGGATTTGGAGGCTATCCCTCATTTATGCCACTTCTTGCAGCTCGAATTTTTTGTGTTCCAACCGCCATTCACGAACAGAACGCAGTTCTTGGTCGAGCAAATAGAATTTTGGCTTCCTATGTAGATTTTATTGCAACCTCTTTCGAGAAAACAAAACTTGTTGATCCTGCTCTAGTGTCTAAAGTTCATTTCACGGGGAATCCAACACGAGATGTAGTCAAAAAAGCTTCCCACATAAGCTACGCAACTTACAAACAGGGGCAGGTTTTCAATTTATTGGTATTTGGTGGAAGCCAGGGAGCTAAATATTTTTCTGATATTGTTCCAGAGGCATTAAAATTATTGCCTGAAAACTTAAAAAATAATTTGAAAATAATTCAGCAGGCTCGTCCTGAAGACATGGGTAGACTGAGAGATATCTACAAGAAAATAAAAATCGTTGCTGAGGTTGATTCGTTTTTCAATGATCTTCCAGAAAAAATTGCTTCAAGTCACCTTGTTATAGCGCGATCTGGGGCCTCCACTGTTGCCGAACTCTGCGTGATTGGTCGGCCATCAATTTTGGTTCCTCTGCCTCATTCTCTTGATAATGACCAACTAAACAATGCTTTGAGACTTGCAGAATCAGGTGGGGCTTGGTGTATGGAGCAAAAGAGTTTATCCTCTGAGAAACTTTCGAGTGAAATTGAAAAATTGATGCAAAATGGTGAAATCCTTTTTAAAGCAGCGCATCGAGCAAAAGATAATGGCAAAC
Source organism: Hyphomicrobium sp. (assembly GCA_046074825.1). Classification (GTDB taxonomy): domain Bacteria; phylum Pseudomonadota; class Alphaproteobacteria; order Rhizobiales; family Hyphomicrobiaceae; genus JAGVSR01. The sequence continues at coordinate 251 of JBJTOZ010000226.1, read as the reverse complement.
CTGACGCTGTTATTCTTCTCTCAAATATGGTCGAGGAAATGCTACATACTCGCTAGTTGTAAGCGTTAAAGAGAAGTAACGATTTACCTTTTTTAGTTTTGTATTTTTTTATATTAGAATTTTATAGAGACTAAAAACGCGATGCAAATTCCCAAAAACATAGGAACGTTCCACATAGTTGGGATCGGTGGGATTGGTATGAGCGCAATTGCCGAAATATTGTTGGCAAAAGGTTTTCATGTTCAAGGGAG
>JBJTOZ010000225.1:0-7165 GCA_046074825.1 Hyphomicrobium sp. | reverse complement strand
ATCCTAATATTAAAGATATAGGATTTCTCAAAAAACTTCCGATAAAATTCACAAATTCAATACTCTACATAAATCGACAATCTTATAACTTAGGCAGGTTTGAACCTGCCTAAATCATAGACACTAATATTTTTTAATTATTCCGCTCCTCAATTTGACTAGATGTAGTGACACTAATAGGAATGGTCCTAGGCTTAAGACGTTCTGGCACATTTCGTATTAAATCTATGTCAAGCAACCCATCTTTCAAATTAGCACCACTAACCTCTACATGATCCGCTAGTTGAAAACGACGCTCAAAAGAACGCGCAGCAATTCCACGATGCAAATATTGTTTTTCGATAGTGTCAGGCTTTTTTTCACCTTTGATTGTTAGAGTTTGCTCTTTTACCTCAATCCGAATGTCATCCTGAGTAAAACCTGCAACAGCCATACTAATACGATACATATTATCCCCAAGCCGTTCTATATTATATGGAGGATAACTAATTTCAACATCCATACCTGAGGCACTATCCAAAAGCTGGGCCAGTCGATCAAAACCAATTGTGGATCGGTAAAGAGGACTAAAATCTAAGTGTCGCATGACATATTCTCCATTAGAAGCAACATGTAAATCATCCATCACTCATAAATGGATAATATAACAACCCTCCATCAAGGCCGGGCAAAATTTATTTAGGGCGATAATTGGTTCCTTCAAGGGGCAAAATATAACAAAAATGATCTCACTACTAATTTTTATAATGTCCAAATTTTATGAAAAGAAATTTTAATGTCCTTAATTTCGACAGCAACTAATCCTTGCCCCCCTCTCGTGATTAATGGCTTTTTTAAAACCAGGGATGGATTAAGTTTGCGCTTTGCACGATGGATAGAAAATGATTGGACCTCAAGAGGTACTGTCTGCATACTTTCTGGAAGGGGAGAATTTATTGAAAAATACTATGAGGTTATTGGAGAACTAAGGAAGCGTAAATTTAATGTAGCCATTTTTGACTGGCGAGGCCAAGGTGGCTCTGATCGCAGTCTTCGAAATCCTAAAAAAGGACATGTTAAATCATTTAAAAAGTATGATAATGATTTACAAGACTTTATGAAGGAAGTTGTGCTGCCCTTTTGTCCTGGACCCTATATTGCTCTTGGTCATTCAATGGGAGGGACTATACTTTTGAGAAATTTAACGCGAAACGATACTTTTTTTTCATGTTCAATACTCACTGCCCCTATGATAGCAATTGCCGATATTGAAAGTGACTTTAAACAAAAGATTACAAAAATAGTATTAGAGTTTCTTTGCTTTTTTGGACTGGCTAAAATATTGGTGCCGGAAAGGCACAGAAAAATTTCACGGCTCGAACGGTTTGAAAAAAACAATCTTACATCCGATTTTACAAGATGGGAAAGAACAAAAGACGTTATTAATGCATCTTCCATTCTGAAGATTGGACCTCCTACCTTTGGGTGGACTAGAGCTGCTTTTCGAGCCCTAATGCATCTTCAAAACTCAAATATTTCTCAAAGAATAAAAACACCCATTCTCATATTCGCTGCAGGATCAGATGGTGTTGTATCCTCACGTTGGACAGAGAAATTTTCCAAAAAGATTAAACACTGCACCTTTATTTATTTGCATGGTGCCCTGCATGAAATCCTGCAAGAAAAGGATCAAATCCGTCAACGTTTCTGGGCAGCATTTGATGCTTACACGAGAACTTAGAACAAGGGGAAACTCATCTCATGTTGATGGGATGCAGATTTTTATTGCAAAAGTTTGATTATTTTTTCGTGAAGTTTTTTATCCCCACAGGCAAGTACAGAGCCTCCATTGACAGGGACATTTCCCTTCCAATCTGTTAGACAGCCTCCAGCCGATTGAACTATAGGGATTAGAGGGATGATATCATGTGGTTTTAATTCGCACTCTAAAATTACATCAACCAAACCTGATGCGAGCAACGCATAAGCATAACAATCTCCACTATACCTTGTCATACGGACCCTTGATCGCAAAGCATAAAAGCAGCTCCTTTTAGTTTCCTCTTTAAAGAGCTCAGGATCCGTTGTCATAAGTATAGCTTCATCAAGATTTTCACATTTTCGAGTACAGATTATCTTCTGATTTGATTTGTCTTGAGAGAAAAATGTTCTCATGCCATCTGACCAAAAACGTTCCTTTGTAAAGGGCTGATCTATAAGCCCAAGCAGAGGTTGCGTTCCATCCATAAGCCCAATAAGCGTGCCCCACATGGGTGACCCAATAATAAAGGAGCGTGTTCCATCAATTGGATCTACGACCCATTTAAATCGACGACCTTCCCGATGGTAACCAAATTCTTCCCCTTCGAGACCATGATCAGGAAAGACACCGGCCAAATGATCAGAGATTATTTTCTCTGCCGCATGATCTGCTGCAGTAACAGGATCGAAGTCACCGTTTAGAAGCTTGTTATCTACGGTAAGGATTTTCCTAAAAAAGGGAAGTGTAACAGAAGCAGCTTTATCTGCTAGCACATGCGCACAAGCTAAAAATCTAGGATCTACAGGCTCAGCGAAAGAGTTCAAAAAAATAGCCTCAAGAAATTGTGATATCACAAAGATGCAAATGACCAGCGTTCTTTTTTATTTAAGTACACCCAAGTCTTTCATATGAGGGGAAAATTTGGTGGATGTGACCCATTAGCCTCGCTTCCACTGTATTTTACATCAAATCTCCAACTGTAGTTGCCGAGCAAAACAAACAAAGGCAAATTTATATTGAAAGATTTCGGGTGCACTTCCGATCTTTCAGAATGCCCACACGGGCGTTTCCTCCCTAAACTTGGGCCGTTCGTATATGCGGACGGCCTCTTTTATTATTGAGCTAAAATTTTTTGATATTTTTTTGTTCCAAAAATATTTCCCGTAGAATGGTTTGATTAAACCATCTTAATGTCCCAGAAATTTACTATTCACTACTACTTAAAAACTCAATATTACTTTATTCGAATTCGAGCACCTTTGTCTTATATTTTTTTTATATTTCCCTTTTTAGTTTTGAAAAAATCTTATACAGCGTCATTCGAGTTTCCCCTTTAGCAAACTTTATTCTTCTTCAGCTACTTGCTCCAAGTATTTTTATGTTTTGGCTTTAGCATCTATTCAGCAGCACTGCGGCGTTCCATTAATAGCGGTATTTCTAAAAAGAGATTTTTCGCCATACACACCAGGTTTTTCTCTAATAATGAAAATTCCTGTTTTTTTTGGAAGGATTTCTCATCAACATATAATCCACGATTAACTTCAATTTGCAGGGAGTGAAACCCATGTCGAGGCTTACCATAATGTTCAGTAATATAACCTCCAGCATAGGGTCTATTAACTTGGACGACATAGCCAAGTTGGTTAAGAAGGTTTTGCACGTATCGAGTTAAGCGTTTATCGCAGGATGTTCCGAAACGATCTCCTATAACAAAATCTGGTTTTCCATAAGTAGAACCAGAAGTTTGTCCTGAAGGCATCGAGTGACAATCTATTAAAATTGAATAGCCAAAAAGATTTTGCGCACGTTCTATCAATGAATTTAATGAATTGTGAAAAGGTTTGTATAATTTTTCAATCCTAAAAAGGGCATCTTTCAAAAACAAAGGTTCATCATAAATTTCTTCCCCATCCCCTACCAATCGAGCTATGGTCCCAAGGCCTCCAGCTACTCGAATGGAGCGAGCATTAGCCCAATCAGGAAGATTTTCAGAAAATAATTCTGGATCAAGTTCATATGGTTCCCGGTTAACATCGACGTAGGCACGAGGGAAAAGGGCTGCAATCAATGGCGCACCTTGAGCAGCAGCGCGGGAAAAAAGATCATCAACATATAAATCTTCTGATTTTCTCAGTGATCTAGATTCTAGACGGGATTTTCTGAGGAAATAACGCGAATATTTGCTACCTGAATGTGGAGAACAAAATACAAAAGGTGTCAATGGGCTTATAGGCTCTTTGACATAGAAGGCAGGAGTAAATTCCTCTAGTATGGACTGCTCTTCTGACTGGCACATAGTAAGTAAACTTTATTAACTTTATTAATTCTTCTTAAACAGATTGAACACACTAAATAATAAATTAAATTTCTAAAATAGTATCTGAATATTTCACCCAGCATATACATTACTAAGAGAAACTGTAAATCTCTTAGCGCCTTGAATTTATAAGTTAAATGCACCCCTTTAGGATCTTCTTATTATTTTGTTAACTTTTATTCTCATCAAATTCTGAAAGAAAAAAGGTTTTTCATCCTTATAATTGATTGAATATTTATTGTACTTTTACCAAAGTGCGTGCAAACTATATCTGAGAAGTTTCTCTTTTCGGCAATTTATACATAGTTTTGGTGTCCTTGTTTATGTCTATTCGTCCATCACAACTCCCAATACATCGTGTTCTTCTCGCAGAAGATGACGATTCTATGCGCGCATTTCTTGAGCGAGCTCTTGTCCGTGCTGGCTATGAGGTCGTTTGTTTTGCAAATGGAGCTGAAGCACTTCAGCGCTTAGAACGAGAACCTTTCACCCTTCTTCTAACAGATATTGTTATGCCACAAATGGATGGAATTGAACTCGCACGTAGGGCAAGTGAAATTGATCCAGATCTCAAAATTATGTTTATTACTGGTTTTGCCGCTGTAGTTCTCAATAGTGAGAACCAGGGTCTTAAAGATGCAAGAGTTTTGTCAAAGCCTTTCCATTTAAAAGATTTGGTTCAAGAAGTTGATCGGCTCTTGGCTGTTTAACAACCTCTGTAACTTCTTTCAAATTATGCTTTTTTAGCTCTGACTTGCCTCAAGGACCTAATATGGATATATGGGCTTTCTAGTCTTATGCACTTCAACAAGGGCACTTAGCTCAGCGGTAGAGCACTTCCTTGACATGGAAGGGGTCAGAGGTTCGATCCCTCTAGTGCCCACCATAGAAGTGGATAAAAATAAAAAATTTAGATAAAAATTCAGTTCTTACAATCTATAAGATCACATTCAAGAGAAATAATAATTTAAATTCTGCAGGAAGTAATTCTGCGATTTGACATCTACAATTATCCTAGCGAATAAACAAAAATGTTAAAGAGCTAAAAGGTATAGAATTTCCCAAAACTCCTGAAGATCGTGACTATTTGAGTTATTTATCCATCCCAACCTTTTACTAATACGTAGAACCTAAACATAGTAACATCTCTAGTAGTAGCAACCACTTCATTATCAATGCTATCAGTTTTCTTTTACTTTTAGCTACTCACTTCCATTCTGCAGTCCGACAGCAGCCGAGTTCTACTTCTCTTAAAAACACTGTATTTTATCTTAGAATGAAATTATTTTTAAAGCCTACTTTGTCGAATTCCTTTGTCGGGATGTTTTTAAAAGCGTTTCTCTTACGTAGAGTTGACAGTTGAGATTGATCAATTTATCAGGATAGAATTACATTTAAGCGTACACTTTGCCTTTTTTTCCAAATTTAAATCCAATATCGGGCTGTGTTCTCAACTCAAAATATGAAGTGTTATAAAAATGAAAGTTCGAAATTCGCTAAAATCCCTCAGAGGTCGCCACAGAGATAGCCGTATTGTTCGACGTAAGGGGCGTGTTTATGTTATTAATAAGACTCATCGGCGTTTTAAGGCACGGCAGGGCTGATGTCCTCTTCCCATAATCAAATACGAGCACATATAGAATTTAAATTAGCATTTATGCAGCTAACAAACTTAATGTTTTAAATAGCATAATTAGTATCAACCTCATTTTATGTATATTGACGTCCTAAGGATTGATCAAAATTCTTCGTACTTAAAGAGTAGAAAGAATTGAGCGATGTTTCATTTAGTTATTCACATTATAAAGGGACTTTTAGTTCTTTATCTACTGCTTGTTTCTCGCATTAGTTTCGCAGAAAAAGCACCCTATCCCCCTACATCAGAGGGTAATATAAGTCTTGATACGAACGTGAACAAAAGTTCACATCTGCTATCTCTTAGAACACTTTATGATGAGTTGGCCAAAGCCCCTGATGATACCACTGCTGAAAGAATAACTATCGCAATTGAGAAACTTTGGATTAAATCGGGAAGCAGTACTGCAGATCTAATTTTAGAAAGGGCTATTTTGGCTGCAAACGCTCGAGACTTTGAAAATTCTATTTTTTTTCTCAATCGCGCTATTGAGTTATATCCTGATTGGCCAGAAGCGTACAATCGTCGAGCCTATCTCTACGTTTTAAGACAAGACTATTTACTGGCTCAGGCAGACCTTCGTAGAGTTCTCTCCTTAGATGCACAAAATTTCAGAGCACTTGAGGGACTGGTTCAGGTGTTAAGCGCTCTTGGCCAAAAAAAGGCAGCTTTGGAAACCAGCCGTGAACTCGTCAAAATCCATCCCTTTTCTCCAGGGGCAAAAGAGACGCTTCTTAAACTAGAGTCAGAAGCAAAGAATTAAGATTTAAATATCATTTAAATTAAGTCATACCCATTGCGGGAGAACGACGCTTGCCGCCTGTTGGAAATTCATCAGGAGTATGACCGTCAGGCAAACCGTGTTCATCAATAAAGGCTAGACGTATCATATTCGTTGCACCAGGCGAACCAAGAGGAACTCCACAGGTAATTACAAGTCCCTCTCCTGCTTTTACAAAGCCTTCCTCAAAAGCTATTTCTGACAGTTAAGAGTGTTGTATACATGATGAGCTCTCTTGTATTCATTATCTGTTATACTTTCTTGTTTTAGAGATGAGTAGAAGTCATTTTGAGATGGTAGACCCTTATAATCGAGTTTATCCATGCCATCGACCCATTCGTATGGATAAACTCCCTTCTGACATAATAACTCATAATGGTTGGGGGAGAACTGTTTCGTGATATTGAAATTCTTGAACTTGTCATCTGGTTCATAAAGATTCTCTGATAATTTCTCTAATGAAGAAGCCATAAATTGAAAGGAGTCGATAAACTTTAGATTTCCTATTGAGAATGTCATGATTTTTTTCGTATGAGTTTCGAATCCCATCGATTTTCTAATTTCCAAGTTGTTGATTGATTCCGAACGCTTGTTTTATAATCATATGGCTATCATATCCTCTAAGATTGTGGAACATACAGGTAGGTAGCGATTAGAAAAAAGTAAGTTATATTACATCTGTCATGAGCG
>JBJTOZ010000224.1:0-32240 GCA_046074825.1 Hyphomicrobium sp. | reverse complement strand
GGGCTCGCTTTAAAAAGCCGCTTGCGCCCACAAAAGCGCAATCCGTTCGCAAAGCCGCTTAAAGGACCATTAATCAATAGCTTTCTAATTGTCTAAGGGTGTCCAACAATCTGAAGTTTGACACCCTTTGATGCTTGTTATTCAGTTTGAGGATAAATTTTGCTTTTACTCGCGGCTAAGCCCTCTAGCGGAAAGTTCCGCAAGGTACTCCGCCCAACGTTGATCCTTCTCACGACCCAAAGTGCGCAGGTAGTCCCACGTGTAAAGTCCTGTGTCATGATGATCATCAAACACCAGACGAATAGCGTAATTCCCAACTGGCTTTAGTTGAGTAATACGCACGCTGCGCTTCCCACCTAAAGTTACGCGTTGCTGCGGGGAATGACCCTGTACTTCGGCTGAAGGGGACAGGACTCGAAGCATCTCTGCCGTCAAAACGTATTTTTCATATCTGTCGAAAGAAATAGATAACATGTCACCCTGCGGCGAGATGTTAAAATCGGGCGTCTTCGCAATATCTGCTGACGCGCGCAGTATTTGCTCCCAAACATTTTTTGAAACATCAAAGTAAACTTGAGACTCTTTACTGTCAGGAAGTGTTGCGACAATTGGCAAACCTGTATCTGAACGGGAGCGAATTTCTACATGGAGGGGAATGCTTCCGAGGAAACTAACTCCTAGCTTCAAGGCCTCATCTCGAGCTCCGCCATGCCCAAAAATCTCTGACCGTTGGCCGCAGTGTGGACACAGATAAAAACTCATATTCTCTATTATACCGAGTATAGGGACATTCACTTTTCGAAACATCGCTAAACATTTTTTTGCATCAATAAGAGCTAGATCTTGCGGGGTGGAAATAATAACGGCACCGACCAAGGGAACCTGTTGCGCCATTGAGAGTTGCACGTCCCCCGTGCCTGGCGGCATGTCAATTACCATAACGTCCAATTCCCCCCACTCCACTTCACGGAGCATTTGGTTGAGGGCTTGTGTCACCATAGGTCCTCGCCAAACAATAGGGGTATCTTCGTCGACCATAAAACCCATCGAGATTGCTTTCAGGCCATACCTTTCCATGGGGAGTGCTTTTTTATTCTTGCCAAGCTGAGGTTTTCCTTTAAGGCCGAGCAAGCGAGGAACCGAGGGCCCATAGATATCAGCATCCATGACGCCAACCTTCAACCCCAAAGCTTTAAGCCCTAGGGCGATATTGACAGCCGTCGTGGATTTACCAACGCCCCCTTTACCTGAAGCAACAGCAATCAGATGTTTGACGCCTGGAATGATTTGCGGTCCGGGGTTTCCTTTGACATCCATCTTTTTGAGGGAATTCGTCTCCCCAATTGTCTCAACAGATCGTTGTCTACCGTTGTTATCCTGAGTTCTTGCAAGCTCTCTGTTTGGCTGTCCAGAAAAGGACTGAGATAGCGTTTTTTTTTCTGAAGTCAAAACCACACTGACCCCTGATACTCCCTCAAGATCCGCGACAACTTTTTCCGCAGCCTGCCTCAAGGGCTCCAATTCTTGCGCTCTTTCGGAGGAAATAGTGATGGAAAAATAAACGTGTTTATCTTTAATAAAAATCTCCGAAATCAAGCCTAAATCAACCAAATTGCTTGTAAGATCCGGTCCTTTAACTCGCTTCAATGCATCAATGATATTCTGTTTATCCAAAGGCATTCCTAAACCTGTTTTAGCAAAAAAGAAGTCTTTACGTTTTAAAATTATACCCTTTAGGAGAGCTTCTATAAAATATCGATCATATTCCCAATGAATTTTATAGAAAGGAATTTATTCGGTCGTTTTTTAATTATTATTTGCTCGTAATCACACTTTAAAACTCGACTCAACCCGTTCTTAAAGGTAAGCCAAAAATTATTAAAGGGAAAACATTTAAGGCTGAGACCTCTATGAAAAATCTACTCAAGCTAAGCCTTTTTATTGATCAATGTAATCAATACATAGGACGGTCCGTTGCATGGTGCATTCTCATCGCAGCCTTTGTTGGGGCTGGTAACGCTCTACTTAGGAAAATATTTGATTTAAGCTCTAATGCATGGCTTGAAATTCAATGGTGGCTTTTTTCAGTGACATTTCTGTTTGCTGCCTCTTGGACACTTCGAGAAAATGATCATGTCCGTATTGATGTCGTGCATCCTTTTTTGTCATTACGCCTCAGAAATCTAATCGAACTTATTGGGCATATCTTCTTTCTGCTCCCTACCACTTTGTTATTATTCCTAACTTCGTGGAATTATTTTTCTATTTCTTGGCTGCAAAATGAACAATCAAAGGATGCAGGTGGTCTGCCACAATGGCCAATTAAAGCAATTATTCCTTTGGCATTTGGATTTTTGCTGTTACAGGCAATCTCAGAAATCATAAAACAAATCGCGATTCTGAAAAGAGTGATACCTCAACAGGACCAAAAGGAACCGCAAAATATGAAAGTTCGAGAATAAATCAATAAAAGAAAAAAAGAGGTTTTTGGGAATTCATTGTAGATGCTTATCTTTATCGCCCAAAATCTTGCTCCACTTATGTTTGTAGCTTTAGTCTTTTTTCTTCTCATCGGCTATCCCGTTGCTTTTTCACTCGGCGCTATTGGTCTCCTTTTTTTTGGTATTGCTGTGCATTTAGCACCTTACTCTGAGGGCGCAGTTAATCTTTCTTGGACGCTTCTTAATTCCATGCCTGGTCGTATTTACGAAGTAATGAGAAACGACACACTGCTGGCGATACCTTTTTTCACTTTTATGGGCTTGATACTTGAACGCTCAGGAATGGCAGAAGATTTACTAGAAACTATTGGACAGTTGTTCGGCAGTGTACGAGGAGGACTTGCATACGCTGTCATAATAGTAGGAACTCTTCTTGCCGCAACCACTGGCGTTGTTGCTGCTTCTGTAATTTCAATGGGACTTATCTCCTTACCCATTATGTTACGCTATGGGTATGACAGACGCCTCGCTTCGGGAACAATAGCAGCCTCAGGAACACTTGCTCAAATTATTCCTCCCTCTTTAGTTCTTATTGTTCTTGCAGATCAGCTAGGTCGTTCTGTTGACGATATGTATAAAGGTGCTCTTCTGCCAGGACTTCTTTTAGCAGGATCGTACGCCCTTTATGTCTTTTTCATTACGCTAATAAAACCCTCTTTTGCTCCTGGCCTGTCTCAACAGCAAATGCTCGAAACTGGGCATGAAGGGTCGCGCGGAATTTATTCCGTACTGATTTTAATACTTCTCTCTGGTTGCTTTGGAACATTCTCCTTGTGGCAAAGCACATACACAGGAATCGATTTTCTCATACTCTCTATTACAACAGGAGTGATGTTTGCGTTTTCTATTGCGCTTGTAAATAAGTCTATCTCCAAAATCACAGGCTTAGGCTTCCTCTCACCTCTTGCTGAACGCGTGACATTTGTCATGACGCCCCCTTTAATACTTATATTTATTGTTCTTGGCACAATACTTGTTGGAATTGCAACGCCAGTTGAAGGCGGCGCTATGGGTGCTGTTGGAGCTCTCCTTTTAGCGTCTTGCAAAAGGACACTAAAAAAAGATCCAAAATATCTTAATTTTGAAGTTATTCGACAGGCAACTGAGGCAACAGCAAAACTGTCTTCTTTTGTTATGTTCATACTCATCGGCGCACGCATATTTTCCCTTACATTTTACGGTGTGAATGGTCATGTATGGGTGGAGCATTTACTAACTTCATTACCAGGCGGCATGTACGGATTTATAGTAGCCACAATGATCCTTGTTTTTTTTCTCGCTTTCTTTCTCGATTTTTTTGAACTTGCCTTTATTCTTGTTCCCCTTTTAAAACCAGCAGCGGAAACTGTTTTTCGCAAGTCGCCCGAAGCTATTTCATTAGCAAAATCTTTTAGCTTCCCTGTTACCAATTTTGTAGAACCTAACGGGAATGTTATAGAAATCATTCCTGACGTGAGCCCCTTTATTATCTGGTATGGCATTCTTTTAGCAATCAACATGCAGACAAGTTTTATGCATCCACCATTTGGTTTTGCTCTTTTTTATCTTAGATCTGTCGCACCTAAAGAGGCATACACGGATAAAATAACTGGAAAAAAAATTGATCCCATCAAAACATCTGAAATTTATTTGGGTGCTCTTCCCTACTTACTGATCCAAATTCTTATGATTGGCCTAGTCATCACCATGCCTTGGCTTGCTCTTCACGCACAAAGTCAGCTTTCTGCCCAAAACCAGAACCCTTCAGTTGTCGAGAAAACATTAAATATTGCTCCCAAAGATAAAGACGCAAACGAAAATCTATCCTCCCCTCCAAAGAAGAAATTCTCACTTCCTCCCACTCCACCCCAAATAGGAGGTGGCATGCACCGTCCCTATAATGGACCTGACGCCCCCACTCTCGATGTCAAAGAGCTTCCAAAATTTGATTGATATGAAAATAAATTTCCTATTTCCTGAAGTTAGGAACTTTTTATCTCGACGGTCGCTTCAGATATACGATGATAAAGCTTAGCTTTTCTTCTTAAAGGCAACCAATCATAGAGAAAGGTCTCCAGAGGTTTCCAATTTGCCACCCACCCTAGAATAATAAGACTTTCTTTTATTATTGCTGCCAGAGCTCCCTGTCCAATAAGACGCGGAATAAGATGGCTTGCTCCTAAGCAGGTGATCAGGACAAAAAGACCTATAAAAAAGTAGCCCCAACCTACACGAAACAACTCTCTAATATCTCGATATAACCATTCAGCTCGGACCCGAAAATAATTAGTCAGAGCCAATCCCAAGTCTTTCTCAGCTGCTCTTTTTGCTTCTTGAGTAGGCAGATAAACAACTATTCTAATTTCAGTATTTTTTGGGAGTTCACGGGCCCAACCTGTAATGTGCTCCTCAGCATCTTTATCGAGGTCTCGTTCATCAAAGGGAGAGGGATCAAATGAATTGAAAAGTTGCTCTATTCTCGTAATTCGGACCTCAATGATACTCTCTTCCACCATTCCAATATCCATGGAATATTTATCTAAAATGCAAGTGAGCCTCACTCGTGGGCGTTAAATAATGCCTCGGTCGAATAAGGCGAGGTTTCGAATATTTGAATTATAAGAAGCACCTTTTATAAAAGATAAAACAACACGTATAAGATTTAGTCTTTATTTAATCCTGTATAAAGAAGCATCATTAGCACTTCATAAAACGCTAATCTTTTATTGAAGATGCGCCATCAAGTCCAGAAACTTGAACGCATTAGAATTAAGATAAGAAATCAACAAAAATGTAAATTTTAACGTTTGCCGTTTTCTTTGCCCGTACCTACTGACGAAACAGTATCCTCACCTTCATCAGACTGCCTTGCTCGTCGTACTGAACGACGAAGAAACTCGGGCTGTTCTTGGACATCTTGAGGTAAACGATCTCCGGCATTACGTTCCCTTCTCTGAGAATTTTGAGGATTATCGCTCCTCGGCTCACCTGCTAGATTTTGAGGCTGGTATCTATCAAAACGGTCTCTGCGATCACGTCTGTCAAAGCGATGGTCATGCCTGTCTCTACGCTCATTCCGATCCCTCCCTTCATGTCGATCTCGGCGGTCTCGGCGCTCATGGAAATCTCCACGGCCTTGGTGTTGATGATGAGAACGAGACTGATCTTGATGCATTCGTGATCCATGTGATTCATACTGAGAGGAACCACTTTCCTGACCACCCTCCAGATCAACGGATGGCCCACGCAATTCAGAATTTTCAGCTAATCCCTCCTCACCGGTCTCGGAATCTAAAGCCCCAAGTCCTGTCTCTGTCGCTGTTCTGACTTGTTCTCCATATTCTCCATTCCCACCCTGACTGGGATCTCCTCCACCAAGCGCGAGGTTCTGTTCACGATAAGCCATGATGATACGATTATAGTGCTCAGCATGTTGAAGATAGTTTTCAGCCAAAACGGGGTCGCCAGAAGAAAGAGCATCTCGCGCAAGAGATAAATATTTTTCTGCGATATGGTTAGGTGTCCCACGCAATTTAACATCAGGACCATTACTTTCAAAGCTACGTGAGAGTGGGTTCTGACTTTTACGCTGCTGGTGATTATGATTACGTCCGCGACCTCTGCGGTTTTGCTGTCCTTGCCTCATTAGCTCCTATCTCTTGTTGGTGATGACAATATTTTAACGACTATTGCAGGCAAATCGTACATGCCTCTAAAAACCAGTCGATGAATTCCCCGTTGCTTTCTGGCTTTGTTCTAAATGACCTATTGAGGCAAAAAATAAAGCCAATTTACGTACATTTAATACTTCTGTTCTTGCTTATTATTCATAACCCTATTCTCGGGTCGACTAAGGTTGAGCGTTTCATTCAAAAAGGAGATTGTCTGTTAAAGCTCACTTTGCGCTGTCTCAATGGAGCTTATTCAAATGGGCCTTTCAACTATATCTCTTCAGATTAGGTACCTGCTATAAATACTTATGTTGTCTCTTTGCGGTCAACAAAATTTAAAAACCCGTTTATGTTCAAACTAAGACTTAAACCCTACATTCACGTCCTCAATATCTAGGGCAAGGGCAAATTGCAAGCAAGGAATTTTTATTAAAAGAGGATCGTTTCTAGCTTTTTTCAATTTAATTAAAAAATAATTTCCAAGCCATTCATTTTCATCACTTAATTATGTGTCTGCACCGCAACACATCGAGTAATACCAGATAAATCTTTTCGAATTATCAGGCGTTTTATCCTCTCTTTTAACCCATTTTGTATAATATTTACCAGCTCAAAAGCCTGATCAAAACCCACTTCAAAAACAGCCCAGCCAGAGGGTACAACCACTGTCAGCTTTTCTACAATCTGGCGGTATACAAAAAAGCCATCCTCTCCTCCATCCAGAGCTAAATGCGGATCAAAATTTCTCACCTCCGGCTCTAAAGCCGACAATTGTCGGCTTGGAATATAAGGTGGATTGGAGACGAGCACATCGAAGGGTGAAGATATCCCTTCAAGGGAACAACACTGTTTAAATGACACTCTTTGTTCAACTTTGAGATATAGGGCATTCATGCGAGCTGTTTCAAGAGCAGCTTGGGAAATATCTGTCCCGACCCCGTGCGCACAAGGTAATTCAGCCAACAGACTTAAAAGAATACAGCCCGAGCCTGTTCCAACATCCAAAATTGAACGAGGCCATTCTTTCTCTTCAGACGTATTTGCTAATTCAAGGATAAGATCTATCAGAGTTTCTGTTTCTGGGCGCGGATCAAGCACTGAAGGGCTTAAAAGATAATTTCTTCCGTAAAATTTTTTAACGCCCTCAATACGAGAGAGAGGTTCGCGGGCAAGCCGCCTTTTTAAAAGGGTTCTCAATGAATTTGATTCATCTGAAGAAAACCTACGGTTTTCTTGGACGATATAGTTTACTGCATCTATCCCCAAAGCCATTTGCACCATAAGGCGCGACTCATAATCTGGATCCTCTATGCCAGCTCCCGCAAGTTGCGTACTTAAAATACGGCGGACTGCCGATAAGGGCAATCCCACAAAATTATTGGTTGAGGAAACATTAGCGATCATTCTCAAAATCCGCTAATAACTCAGCCTGCCTGTGGGTGACGAGCGCATCAATGATTTCTCCCAGTCCTGTTCCATCCATGACGCGATCGATATTATGCACGGTGAGATTAATTCTATGATCTGTCACTCTTCCTTGCGGAAAATTATAGGTCCTAATCCGCTGAGACCTATCACCTGACCCCACTTGAGATTTGCGCGCTTCGCTTCTGGCGCTGTCTACTCTTTCCCTTTCTGCTTCGTACAGGCGTGACCTTAAAACCTGCATCGCAAGTCGGCGATTTTGATGTTGGGACTTTTCAGCTGAGACCACCACTATTCCCGTAGGAATATGTGTAATACGAACTGCAGAATCCGTTTTATTGACGTGCTGGCCGCCTGCCCCACTCGCTCGCATTGTGTCAATGCGAATATCTTCAGATCGTATATCAATATCTACTTCTTCAGCTTCTGGTAGAACAGCAACAGTTGCTGCTGAAGTGTGAATACGACCTTGGTTTTCCGTGGCAGGAACTCTTTGAACCCGATGCACTCCGCTTTCATATTTCAGCTTAGAGAACGCCCCTTTACCGGTGATTGAAGCTATTATTTCTTTATAGCCTCCTAAATCGTTTTCAGACATCGAAATGATCTCGCAAGACCAACCCTGCACATCTGCATAGCGTTGGTACATCCGAAAAAGATCGGATGCAAACAATGCTGCCTCATCGCCTCCGGTACCTGCGCGCACCTCAACGATGGCGCTACGCTCATCGGCGGAGTCCTTAGGCAGCAATAAAATCTTAAGTTCCTGCTCCTCTGTCACTAGTTGTGGTTTGAGGACATCAAGCTCCTCCCGCGCCATCTTGGACATTTCCTGATCAGCACCAGGATCTTCTGAAAGGGCTTCTAAATCTTCGAGCTCTTTTCTTCGAGACCTGAGCTTTTGAATGGCTGTCACGACAGGTGTGATTTCAGAATACTCTTTTGTCAGCTTGGCATAAGTGGAAGGATTTGCTCCCAAGTTGAGCTCTGCTTGGATCTCTTCCCATCGGGCAACAAGCTTGTCTAACTTTTCTTCCGGAAGTGTTTTCATTTCATCATTTGTATAAATGGCCTTGGGATGCGTATCTCAGGCTAAGATAATGGAATATGGTAATAATAACTGATCAGTAGTCGAGAAGTAAGAATGCTTGCAAAATATTCAAGCTAAAGATGCGGTTTCATCTGACCCGCATGAGATCTTTTTTCAAAAATTGTCTCTTTAAATTTCAATTCCATTGTCATTTGCAAAACCTATCAACTCGGAGCGTATAGAACCTTTGCCATCCCTGATGAACCGATCCAAAATTTTATGGACCTTTTTAAGATGAAGCGCCAGTATCATGGTTTTTACAGGACCAATAGAAGCTGGAGCCATGGAAAGTGTACGAAAACCAAGCCCTATGAGCGCCATTGCTTCCAGAGGTTGTCCTGCCATTTCTCCGCATAATGTGAGTGGAACATTATGTTTAGCGCAAGCTTTTACAATCTCGGAGAGCACGCGTAAAGGTGCAATCGAGAGGGAATCGTAGCGACTGCCAACTCGGGAATTTGTGCGATCCGCAGCAAAAAGAAATTGCAAAAGATCATTACTCCCAACAGACACGAAATCAACTTTGGGCAATAAGGCATCAAGCTCAAAAAGAACGCTTGGCACTTCAATCATAGCTCCCAAACTCAATCGACGTGGGGCAGGGATCCCTTTACGGATCATGATCCCAAGCTCTTTTTCTACTTGCGCACGAAAAAGATCGACCTCATTTGCCTGTGTCACCATGGGGATCATTAAACGCAAATCCCGCCCCGAAGAGGCATGCAAGAGTGCTCTCACCTGCAGGCGTAATAAGGCTGGACGGTCGAGAGTCATTCGTATCGAGCGCCAGCCTATTGCAGGGTTTTCCTCTTTTGTCTGGCGTAAATAGGGGAGAACCTTATCACCCCCGATATCAAGAGCCCGAAACACAACCGGTTTGTTTTTGGCCTCATCTAAAACTTTCTTATAAGTGGACAACTGACGTTCATGACGAGGTAAAGTCCGTGACAACATAAATTGGAGTTCTGTTCGGAAAAGGCCTATGCCATCGGCGCCAGATTCCTCCAAATGAGGCATATCAACGACTAAGCCTGCGTTCATTTGAACAGTAATTCGCTCTCCATCCTTCGTTGCTGCAGGAATTCCTCGCAACGCCTCATACTGCCTTTGACGCCTTGCCCTAAATCGGGCTTTATCAGAGTATGCAGAAATCACCTCAGGTTGAGGCCGCAGATGAACCTGTCCCGTAATTCCATCAACGATAACACTGTCTCCTGAAGTCGCGCGCTCAACGATGCCTGTTGCTCTCGCTACAGCGGCAATGCCTAACGCTTTCGCAACAATGGCGACGTGGCTTTGAGGGCTCCCATCTTCAATCACCAAACCGCGTAAGCGTGTACGATCGTAGTCGAGGAGTTCCGCAGGACCCATCGTTCGTGAAATCAGGACTGTATCAGGCGGCATTTCGGAAGGTTTTATGGGACCGCCTGCATGCCCACCTGCTAATATTCGCAAAAGACGATCTGAAAGATCTTCCAGATCCCTTTGACGCTCTCTCCAAAAAGGATTAGGCTGCTGCAATAAGCGTGTGCGGGAATGATTATGAACTCTTTCAACAGCAGCTTCAGCGGTCAGCCCATCTTGGACAGCCTCTCTTAATCGACGTTCCCAACCTTTATCATGCGCAAACATACGATAGGCTTCCAACACATCTCTATGCTCACCAACAGTCGAAAGATGCTCGTGCGCCAACATTTCATCAAGAGAAACACGAAGATCTGCAAGACCATTCTCAAGTTTTCTTAATTCCTGAGCAGGATCGTCTGCCATCAATTTTGTGATGACAATGCGAGGCTCATGCAGAACGACATGACCAAGTGCTAGCCCCTCAGAAATCGATTGCCCTTTAATGAGGGCTGCGAGTGAAGTTGAGATTTCTTGAGCCGTAGTCGTCCCTGCTACAGCCCCCGAAACCAAGTGCTCTGCCACGACCATTCCTGTGGTCTCAAGAACCTCAACATCTTCATCTGAATATTCTTTTGATGTACGGTTCTGAACAACTAAAACACCAAGAACTTGCCCCGAGCGTCTAATAGGAACTGCAAGGAGAGAGTGATAAATCTCCTCCCCCGTTTCAGGTCGAAAAGAAAATGCAGGATGACGGGGAGCGTCTGGTTCATTAATTGTTATGTTGAGTTCTGCGCAACGCCCAACAAGACCTTCTCCCTTTTTTAAAAGGGTTTTATGTACGGCCGAAGGATTTAAACCTTCTGTCGCGAAAAGTTCTAATGATCCATCCTGACGCTTCAGATAAAATGAGCAGACATCCGCCACCATTACGCCAGCGATTTGTCGGACGATCTTATCAAGACGAGATTGTCCATCCCCAAGATCAGCCATGATTTCGCGCAAACGGCGCATAATCACGCGGAGCGCTGGCTCTGAAGATAGGGATCTCGTATCTTCACCTCTTTTTGTAATCATAACTTCTTAAATCAATTTAAATTGTTATTGTGACATTGCATCAAGCAAACATAGTCTTTGAGAGAATTAAAGATATTATTCGGCATCTAAACCATAAAGGGAATGGAGAGTTCGAACGGCCAACTCAGCATATGCAGCATCTATCAGAACACTAATTTTGATTTCTGAAGTCGATATCGCCAGAATATTTATACCTTTATCTGCTAACGCCTTGAACATTCTCGCTGCTACACCTGCATGACTTCGCATACCAATTCCAATCACAGAAATTTTCGCAATATCCGCTGAACTCCGAATTTCAAAATGTCCAATATCTGCTTTGGCAGCCTCAAGAACAGCAAGAGTTCGTGCCAACTCGGAGGCTTGGACAGTAAAAGTCATATCTGTCGCCTTACCGTCAGCTGCCACATTTTGAACTATCATATCAACATTTATAGAGGCATCGACAAGCGGCCCGAATATGCGCGCAGCGACACCAGGTTTATCTTCAACTTTTAGTAAGGTTATTTTTGCTTCATCTTTAGCGTAGGCTATTCCACTCACCACTTGCTGTTCCACAATTTCATCCTCACTACAAACTGTTGTTCCTATGCTATCTAAATTATCTAAGCGAACAGGCTCCATAGCATCAGGAGCGATAAAGCTCGACAGGACACGTGTTCTTATACCATAAACCATAGCAAGCTCTACTGAACGCGTTTGCAAAACTTTTGATCCAGAAGACGCCATTTCAAGCATTTCTTCGTAAGAAACTTTAGGAAGCCGTCGCGCCTTGCTGACAATGCGCGGATCTGTTGTAAAGACCCCCTCAACATCTGTGTAAATGTCACAAACATCGGCTTTGAGAGCAACCGCAACAGCTACAGCACTCGTATCTGATCCTCCTCGCCCAAGCGTGGTAAGACGCTCGGAAGGTAACGCTACACCTTGGAAACCAGTGATTACGGCAACTTCTCCAGAGTTAATAGAATTTAAAAGTTTGTCTGAGGGGATGTTGAGGATACGAGCGGATCCATGGGCTTCAGATGTTTCAATGGGAATTTGCCATCCCGCCCAAGATCGCGCTTTAATTCCAATCGACTGCAATACAATAGCCGTCAACCCAGCAGTAACTTGTTCGCCTGAAGCAACAACCATGTCGTATTCCCTTTTATCATGCAACAAAGAGGCTTCATTAACCCAAGCGACTAACTGGTTGGTAGCACCCGCCATAGCAGAGACAACAACAGCAACCTTATTACCAGCGTCCACCTCACGCTTAACGTGCTGTGCAACATTTTTAATACGTTCCACATTTGCGACGGATGTTCCGCCAAATTTCATTACGACAACAGCCATATTCGCTCCAAACCGACATCAAACGCTTACGCTCTTGAGGGAACACCTTTAAAAACTCTTTAGAGAGTTTAAAATACTCTAGGATACGGATAGAAAAGTTAATCTTTAGATTAATATCCTTTCCTGTCGTTCTTTCGGCAGTCATAAAGAGATCGTAAGGCTCTCGCAACCGACAAAGAGGAATTGACAAAGACTTTTTCTTAAGGCCCTTTGCATGCTATGATAAATACGATTGATGCAACAGAAGTAGACCGTTTTCGTCAAATAGCTACAGAATGGTGGGACAGAAATGGCAAATTCAGTCCTTTGCACAAACAAACACCTGCTCGCCTCAAGTTTATACGCGATACAATCATCCGACATTATGGATTAGTTGAGAGCAAAATTAAACCTCTCGAGAAAGTAACCATCCTCGATATTGGCTGCGGAGGAGGCATTATCAGTGAGCCTCTCGCTCGCATAGGAGCTCAAGTCTTAGGCATTGATCCATGCCTAGAAAATATAGAAACGGCGCGCAGTCACGCCAAGGATCAAGAAGACCTTAATGTTTCCTACCGTCATACAACAGTAGAGGAAATTGTATCCCAAGGATCACAGTATGATGCCATCGTATGTCTTGAGGTTCTTGAACATGTTCCAAATCCTGAATTGTTTTGCAAGCTTTGCTCTCAACTTCTGCGGTCGGGAGGTATTATGGTATTCTCCACACTCAACAGAAATCTAAAGTCGTATGCGCTTGCAATCTTAACGGCAGAGTATGTGCTGAAGTGGCTTCCACGCGGAACTCACGACTGGAAGCGATTTATCACTCCTGATGAACTGAGGAACTATCTTCTAGCAGCAGGATTATCAGATCCCCTATTTAAAGGTCTTGTTTATAACATCTTAACTGACACATGGAATTTGTCAGATGATTTAGATGTCAATTATCTTGCATCCACGTCAAAGTCACGAGATTAAAATTAAAAACTAAAAATTCATCTCGTGCTTTACCCTGACGTCAGACCTTTTAGACTTTGTCTTGAGTTCAAGGACTATAAGTCTTTGTTAAATATAAACTTGTTTGACATGTTTTATAAGGACTGCGTCAGGACATATAGAAATTAATATTTTTAGATAGTGCCCTTTCGCTGCTGTATCATCATGTATGTATCCATAGTGTGCTCAGAAAGCTGATGCCATAAATAATTATCATGGCGGACTTTAGTCATAGCATCATATGCTTTCTTAAAATCTGGATTTTTTGAGCTCAGTTCTTGATAGACCTCTAGCGAGGCTGCGAAACACCCATCTAGAACTTCTTCACTAAAGGGTCGCAATACGGCTCCATTTTTGACCAATGAGCGTAAAGCTGAAGGATTAAGCATATCATAGCGTGCCAACATGATATTATTAGTCATATGGGCTGCAGCATGAATTATAGTTTTATAATTTTGAGGGAGTTCATTCCATTTATTGAGGTTGAAAAAAAAGTGCAACATAGCCTGACCTTCCCACCAGCCAGGGTAATAGTAATATTTTGCAACTTTCACAAAACCTAACTTTTCATCATCATAAGGCCCAATCCATTCAGCAGCATCTATCGTACCTTTCTCAAGGGCAGGATAAATGTCACTCGCCGCAATCTGGGTTGGCACAGCTCCAAGCTTTGAAAATATTGCTCCGCCAAAACCACCAATTCTTATTTTAAGCCCCTTCCAGTCTTGAGGTGTATTAATTTCCCTCCTGTACCATCCCCCCATCTGGGCCCCCGAGTTTCCACCTGGAAGTCCGTATAGATTATATTTGCTGTAGAAAGCATTCATCAATTCTATGCCGCCGCCTGCGTACATCCAAGCGTTCTGCATTCTAGAATTTATTCCAAAGGGGATACCAGTCGCGAGCGCAAATGTTGGATCTTTCCCCCAATAGTAATAGGAGGCCGTATGACAACTCTCCACAGTACCGTCCGTTACTGCATCCGCAGCCTGAAGAGCTCCAACAATCTCGCCCGCCGCAAAAACTTGGATATCAAAACGCCCTTCTGACATCTCGTTAACAGCATTTGAAAAAACTTTTGCAGCCCCATGAATTGTATCAAGTGAGGAAGGAAAACTTGACGTCATTCGCCAGCGTAGAAGGGGTTGAGAGGAAACAAGCGCAGGGGTAGAGGGAGGAATTTCATTGCATGCAACAGAAGAGAGGCCGACAGCAGCGCCACCTGCTGAGACTTTAACAAAATTTCTTCGAGAAATCTGAGACACTCACTCGCCTTATATAATCTTGGTGCTTCTAATTGAGTTGGCATTTGATGCCAGTCATGAGGTATCAAAAAAGATGAAAAGGAGAAACTTCAAAAAAAACCTATCCCTTATTATCCATTCACTCTCCATTTAATCTCTTGATACAGCATCTTGGACGTGTGAGGTTTTAAAAGTCAGAATTAACCCCAAGACTTTCATGATATAGAACAAATCGGCAGCGTTAACGGAATGAAGTTTTTCTCGATCAAAAATATAGAGGTTTAAGTCCTTTGGCCCTACTTATTCATTAGGAGAACAAAAGCAAGGCTTTTTGCAAAGTGATCCAAACACCCCATCCGAGCGGGATACCAACGAAAAGACCAAAGACAGCTGAACGAAAATCAAGACCACCTCTTCCTATTCCAAAGGATCCTGTTGAAATTTCACTTCGATCGCCATTATCGAGCTGTTGTTCAAAGGCAAGTTCTTCCTCTGACATATGCCATTTTGATGCAACAGGCCTTACAAAAAGATTTGCCGCGAAACCAATGACAAGCATTGCAGCTAAAATATAAAATATAGAACCATAAATTTGATCTAGTGGTATGCCTGCAGCTTGGCGAGTATCGTGCAAATAATTCACAATGGCTGGTCCAATGAGGCCTGCTGTTGACCAAGCTGTTAGAAGGCGACCGTGAATTGCACCAACGAACTTCGTTCCAAATATATCAGCAAGGTAGGCAGGAATTGTAGCAAAACCTCCACCGTACATGGAAGCAATCATGCAAAGTGATAAGACAAATATCGCAAGCGTTTTCCAGTCTGCTGCCATGGAAGCAAGAATGTAAAGACCACAACCTAAAGTGAAAAAGATAATATACGTTACTTTTCGGCCAAGCTTATCAGATAGAGAGGCCCATGTTATTCGACCAAAAATATTAAAAAGAGAAAGAAGACCGACAAAACCCGCGCCAATACTTGCCGCGGCAGAGGCCATGGAAGCATCTGACTTTAATTCCAAGTAACCGAGCTCTGGCCGTCCTACGAGGTCTCCTCCAAAAGTCTCTTGTAACATTGGAGAAGCAGCACCCAGGATGCCGATACCTGCAGAAACATTCATACAAAGAACTATCCACAACAGCCAAAATTGAGGGGTTTTATGGGCATTTTTCAAGTGCACATGACCGGAGCTGACCATTGCACTAGAAGATGCAATTGTATGAGGAAAATGCGAGGTGGAAGAGGGGCCCCAACCCTCAGGCTTCCATCCGAGTGGAGGAAGACGATATCCAAAGGTTCCTATCATCATGAATATAAAATAAACAAAGGCTAACACCACAAAAGTTTGCCATACCCCGTTGGATGCTTCGGTTTTAAAAAAATCCATGAGATAGGTTGCAAGAGGAGAACCAATCATAGCGCCACCCCCAAATCCCATAATTGCCATTCCAGTCGCCATTCCGCGACGATCAGGGAACCATTTGATCAGAGTTGAAACTGGAGAAATGTAACCCAACCCAAGTCCTATGCCACCTATGATGCCAGAACCAAACCAAAGCATCCAAAGTTGATGACAATAAACACCCAAGGCAGAAATTAGTAACCCCCCACACCAACACACACTGGAAACAAATCCAGCCTTGCGCGGGCCAACTTTTTCCAACCACCCACCCCAAATAGCTGCCGAGACACCAAGAAGAACAAAAAAGAATGTATACATCCATCCAAGAGCAAACTGACCCCAGTTACAGTCGGTAGCAACCAGAGCTTTCAAGGTATCTATGACCTGAGCAATAAAACTCGTGTCACTCATTGAGCAAAGAGGGAGTGGTTTTCCCTCTGAATTAAGGAGAGAATTTTGTAGAGGTTTCCAGAAAACAGAGAAACCGTAAGCCATCCCGATACAAAGGTGAATGCAAAGAGCAGCCGGTGGCACCATCCATCTATTAAAACCAGCTTTAGCAATTGTATGATCTTTGTCTAGCAAGCTCATAGACCGCTCCTCACTCCTTACCAAGAGTTTGAATTAAGACTTTGATTAGCAATCTTCATAAAATTTAATTTCAAGCCCTTGGAGAAAAATTTTAAGAATACAATAACTCTTTAAAGAAATAAAATTTTAACAATAATAGCTTTTAGAAAATAAACACAGTATGCTATATTAATAAAATATCATATTAAAAATCATTCTCTGTAAGATATTTTGTTTTTAGACTTAACATCTGTATGCATACGAGTGATAAATAGATTTAGAGTGAAACAAAATCAAAATTTATTCCTCCAATTTTTGATCTTTTTTAGATAAAACAATCACAATGATTTCTCTAGAGCCCATTCGTAATCATAAATTACAAGATTCATTTGGTCGTATGGTGAGCTATCTCAGAGTCTCTGTTACAGACCGATGCGATTTTCGTTGTGTCTATTGCATGTCAGAGCATATGACTTTTCTGCCCAAGCAAGATCTATTATCTTTAGAGGAATTAGATCGTCTTTGTTCTGCCTTCATCCTCATGGGAGTTCGTCGCATAAGAATTACTGGCGGAGAGCCACTTGTGAGAAAAAATATTATTTGGTTGTTCCGCGCCCTTTCACGTCATTTAGAGAATGGACTACTAGAGGAGCTTACCTTAACTACCAATGCTAGTCAGCTTTCCAAATATGCCAAGGAGCTAAAGGATTGCGGAGTAAACAGAATTAATATTTCTCTTGATACTCTCGATCCTGAAAAATTTAGAAAAATTACCCGCTGGGGAGACCTGAATGCTGTTCTCGATGGGATTTCAAAAGCTGAGTGCGTTGGTCTTAAGGTCAAGCTCAATACTGTGGCCCTCAAAGGGGTGAATGAGGATGAAATTATAAAATTAATTTCTTTTGCCCATTCTAGAAATGCAGACATATCCTTAATAGAGACCATGCCTCTGGGAGAGATTAGTCAAGATCGATGTGAGCAGTATTTACCTCTTTCGACGGTCCAAGATAATTTAAAAAAAATTTGGACCTTAGAAAATATTCCTTACAGAACAGGAGGTCCTTCTCGTTATGTAAGAGTAAAGGAAACCGGAGGAAGACTTGGGTTCATAACACCTCTTACCCATAACTTCTGCGAAAGTTGCAATCGGGTTCGACTGACCTGCACTGGTTCCCTTTATATGTGTTTAGGAAACGAAGAAGCAGCAGATCTGCGCACGCCTCTGAGATCATCAACAGAGGACAACCTCCTCTATAAGGCTATAGAAAATGCAATATCGCGCAAACCCAAAGGTCACGATTTTATTATAGATAGAGAACATAAAAGGCCAGCTGTTAAACGTCATATGAGCTTGACAGGCGGTTGAATTATAAAATTTCACTGCTCAAACAATAGATGCAGAACGAATAACCGTGTTTAATAATTTACAGAGAAGAGTTTCTCCGCATCGCAAATCCGACACTTTCTAAAGACAACAACACATATAATGGTAGAGGTAATCTCAACTTCTCAATGATATGGCTTCAGTCCTGCCATAATTCTAAATTAGAAAAAAAAATTCTGTCCTTATAATCTGCTAATTTCAAAATTTCGGCTACCTGATGATCTTCTTTGCGGTACACGAGTGATTAAACTTTCAAATGTAGCATTAAATTATGATCGCGGCCCTTACATCCTAAAAGATGTGAATATTGAGCTTAAACCGGGATCTTTCTATTTTCTCCATGGCGCTTCAGGAGCCGGCAAAACATCCTTGCTCCGTCTTCTTTTTATGTCGATACACCCTTCCCAAGGTAACATTGAA
Organism: Hyphomicrobium sp.; assembly: GCA_046074825.1. GTDB lineage: Bacteria > Pseudomonadota > Alphaproteobacteria > Rhizobiales > Hyphomicrobiaceae > JAGVSR01. The sequence goes on along the minus strand of JBJTOZ010000224.1, from coordinate 13,814 downwards.
ATGTTTGGTGAAGACATTAGCAAGAGCACAGCTGCCAAACGTGCTGAATTAAGACGTCGAATTGGAATCGTGTTCCAAGATTTTAGATTGTTAGACCATCTTTCAACATGGGAAAATGTAGCTCTTCCCCTTCGGGTTGCTGGAAAAAGGACAGAGCAATACAGGGAAGATGTAACAGATCTTATACAATGGGTGGGGTTAGGAGATAAAATATATGCGTATCCATCTGTTCTTTCTGGAGGAGAGAAACAGAGAGCCGCTATTGCTCGTGCAGTCATAGGAAAACCAGAGATACTTTTAGCGGATGAACCAACGGGCAATGTTGACCCCCAAATGGCACGTCGCCTCTTAAGATTGTTTATTGAACTTAACAGACTAGGTACATCAATAGTGATCGCCACACACGACCATCAACTGATGCGCCAGTTTAAGGCTCCGAAATTGGAATTATATAATGGTCATGTCCGGATCGTTCAATAAGCCCCTTTCGGGTCATACAAAACTGAAGACAGAAGATATCTCGGCAGAGAAAAAAATATCTTCTTCAACAACGTTTAGTGAAAATCAAAACTCCACGATTAGAACCTCTAGAGGGCCAGACAGTTACCCTACAGAGCTTACTCATTCCCATTATCATAATCCAAACACTGCAATCCTCAGACCTTCATCCTCCCGAGCTCAACAAAGAGTAAAAAATCGAAACAACGTTTACAAAAATGCTCCTATTGTTCCAGCAGGTTCCGTCACGAGTAAGTCTCTAACCCTTGTAATCTCGATAATGTGTTTTCTTGCATGCCTAACTGCTGTTGCTGTGTACATGGTCAATCAGTCTGCAAATGCTTGGCTAAAAGATCTTTCAAGTGAGATCACTGTGCAGATCGAACAAAGAGGAAACGAAACCGACAACATTTTGTCAGAGGCCACTGATTATCTCAAAGGTGTGAAAGGTATTAAGCTTGCCCGCCCCCTTTCTATCGAGGAGACAACAAAATTACTCGAACCCTGGATTGGAAAAAGTGATAGTTTAAATACTCTTCCTATTCCTCGATTAATCGCAATTGAACTCGATCGAAAACAGAGCATTGATATAGAAGGTATGCGCAAAGATCTATCTCAAAAGTTTGAAGGGGTCTATTTGGACGATCACCGTCAATGGCAGCTCCAGATACGCACACTTACACGTTCTCTAGCTTTAGGAGGAATAACAATCCTACTCCTTATGACAGCAGCAACCACAGCTATCATTGTTTCTGCCACAAGAAGCTCTATGGCTTCCAATCGTGAGATCATTGAAGTTCTTCACTTTGTTGGAGCAACAGATCGATTTATAGCGCGTGAATTTGAAAAACATTTTTTAAGACTTGGTATTAGGGCTGGATGTGTTGGCGCCCTACTTGCAATAATCGCTTTCACCAGCATTCCAGTAATAATGCAAACGATTGGAGAGGGAACCTCCATATCCGCAGAAATGCATCGTTTGTTTGGTTCAAGCGCCTTAGACACAGCGAGCCTTCTGCTTCTAGGAATTGTTGTAGTTATCGTTTCTTCACTGTGTGTTCTAACCAGTCGTATAGGCGTATTTCGCATTCTTAACTCGAGAAGATAAATCAAAATCTATAATTTTCTTTTTTTTACCTCTTTTCAGTTAAAAGCGTATCCTTGTTGAAAAAAAGTTTTTCTCTTTAAAGGACATTAATTCTGAGAGTTTAAATAATTTAATTTACGTCCCAAAATGCATATAACCAGAATTCACAATGAAGAAGTCTCTTAAAAAAATAAGCACAATCCTATTTCTTTTGGTCGTTTCTGGCTTTATTTTGGGTTTTATTTTCTTTTCTCTCAACGTGATTAACTTATCAACTTCAGTAGTAGAAAAAGCTGATGCCATAGTTGTGCTAACAGGAGTGCAAGCCCGCCTTCAAGAAGGAGCCCAACTTCTCCAAAAAGGGTTTGGAAAAAGACTTTTAATATCAGGTGTAAACACCCAAACAAGACAAGCAGATATACGAAGTCTTGCCGGACTTGATTCTAAAACATTTAATTGTTGTGTCGATCTTGGATATACAGCGCTCAATACTACTGGAAATGCGTCTGAGACTCAAACATGGGTGAAAGCAAATAATTTTCACTCCCTTATAATTGTAACATCCAATTATCATATGCCTAGAAGCATAGCTGAACTAAGGCTTGCTCTTCCAGACATTCGACTCATCCCACATCCAGTAAGATCAAGCCACACTGATCTGTCAGAGTGGTGGTTAAGTCCAATTAAACTTCGCAATCTTGTGGCTGAGTATGTTAAATTTTTGCCTTCTGCTATGCGTCTAAGCTTTCGGTATTTAAGGTCAAATAATAATAAGCTGACTTCAGCAACTCAATGAGTGTTTTATGTAAATACATGAACCCTAAGCTAAAATATATTTTATAATATCGTATATCCTTATCAGATATCTAAAGTAAAAAATGCTGCGATCACTTGTTTTTGCTGGTGCTATGTATTTTGTTACAGCATTTATGCTGGTCTCTTTTTCTTTCCTCCTTTTTTGTCCTCGAAGTTGGGCGATGGCTGCTCTTAAGCTCCACGCTCGCATTTCACTTTGGTTATTAAAGGTTATAACGCAAACAAAAATGGAAGTTCGTGGATTAGAAAATTTACCAAAAGGCCCCGTTCTTGTAGTCGCAAAGCATCAATCTGCGTGGGATACTTTTGGCTTAATACCCCTTTTCAAAGATCCAGCAATCATTCTTAAAGACGAACTGAAGTGGATACCTTTCTATGGATGGTTTTGTCTTAAGTTTGAGCATATTTTGGTGAAGCGTCAAAAGGCTTCATTAGCCTTAAAAGGCATGATTAAAGATGCTAAAAAACGTGTTTCTCAAGGAAGACAGATTCTTATTTTTCCAGAAGGCACGCGCAGAACACCTGGTGCTCCTCCAACTTATAAATCAGGTTATCTCGCTCTTTATGAGGAACTTGGAGTACCTTGTATTCCGCTCGCACTTAATTCAGGGCTATTTTGGCCTCGAAGACAAATAAAACGTTTTCCAGGGACAATCATAGTCGAATTTCTCCCGCCTCTGCCTCCGCGTCTTCCTCGGCAAATTGTCAAAGAACAAATTGAAACAGCCATAGAAAATGCTAGCACACGCCTGCTAGAGGAGGCTCTATTACAGCCTCAGCCCCCTCCAAGACCAAAAGCAGAATAAATTTATAAGGAGGGAGATTTCTGAGAACATATAATAAACATTACATGAACATTTGTTGACTTTCAGTCTATTTATCAATATAAATGAGGATGATCGACCAGTATTGAGTTGTCTATAAAATGAGTTTTATTCCCCAGTTTCCAGCTCCCATCTCCAGAGAAATCTGGGAGAACAAATATCGCTATCAGCCATTAAATGAAAACGGTCAAAAGCATTCTGGATCAGATGAAGATCTCGCGAGCACTTTTCTAAGAGTTGCAAAGGCTGTTGCTGCTGTTGAAAAAAAGAACAAGAGATCTGAAGATTTTTGGACTGAAAAATTCTACGAAGCAATGGCAGATTTCTCCTTCCTGCCAGCAGGTCGAATACTAGCAGGTGCTGGGACCCATAGGAAAGTTACTCTTTTTAATTGCTTTGTAATGGGGACAATCGAAGATGATCTTGGAAGTATCTTTGAAAACCTCAAAGAGGCAGCGCTCACAATGCAACAAGGAGGAGGAATTGGACAAGACTTCTCAACCTTACGACCAAGGGGAGCCCTTGTGCAAAGCATAGGCGCAGATGCCTCTGGTCCTGTGAGTTATATGCGTGTCTGGGATTCAATGTGCCAGACAATTATGTCGGCTGGAACACGTCGGGGAGCAATGATGGCAACCCTTCGCTGTGATCATCCAGATATTGAAGCCTTTATAGATATAAAATCAGATCCAAATCAACTGAGGAACTTTAATCTTTCTGTTCTTATCACTGACGCATTCATGGAGGCCGTCAAAAAAGGTGCTAAGTGGCCTTTGATATTTAACAAAACCATATTTCGTATCGTATCTGCACAAGATTTGTGGCAACGAATTATGAGAGCAAACTACAATTATGCTGAACCTGGTGTAATTTTTATAGATAGGGTCAACAGGGAAAATAATCTTCATTATTTGGAATCAATTTCAGCAACAAATCCATGTGGTGAACAGCCATTACCACCTTATGGAGCCTGCTTGCTTGGATCTCTCAACCTCACGAAGTTCATAAAAAAACCCTTTTCACGTGAGGCCAAAATAGATTTTAAAAGAATTGAAGAAATTACACAAATTGCGATCCGCTTTCTTGACAACGTCATTAGCATTTCGAGGTTTCCTCTAAAGGCTCAAAAAAAAGAGGCTCTCTCGAAACGGCGGATTGGGCTAGGGATAACAGGTCTTGCTGACGCTCTGATTATGTTGGGCATTCCATATAATTCTGTGATCGCCGAAAAATTTTCTCAGGATTTAATGAAGACTATTTCCCACGCAGCTTATCTTGAAAGTTGTCACTTAAGTAGAGAGAAAGGATCCTTTCCTCTTTTCAGGGAGACCCATTTTCTAAAAAGCCCAAATATTCAAAGACAAGATAAGTTAGTACGCAAGGAAATTTCCAAGCACGGGATACGGAATGGATGTTTAACTTCTATCGCACCTACAGGGACAATTTCTCTCTTCGCTGGAAATGTTTCTAGTGGCATTGAGCCAGTATTTAATTTTCATACACGTCGAAGGATAGTTGATAAATCAGGAGCCACCCATGAAGAGATCCTCCAGGATTACATCTATGCACGCTATATCTCTGAATTCGGCGAGGACAAAAACCTACCTAAATATTTTATAACAATGAACGATCTGAAGCCCCAAGATCATCTTCGTATTCAGGCAGCTGTTCAACCTTATATTGACAGCTCAATTTCCAAAACGATTAACTGCCCCTCAGACTTACCCTTTGAAGATTTCACATCAATATATGAAGAAGCATATCGTCTAGGGCTCAAAGGCTGCACGACTTTTAGACCTAATCCTATCACAGGAGCGGTGTTGACTCCTTTAGATATCCCCCCTCCCCATCAAGAAAATCCAAAGCTTCAAACTACAAAGACAAAAATTGAAAACTTTCCCATTACAAATAATCAAAAACCTCGGAGCATTGACATTGCTCACATATGTCCAAGATGTGGTTTGCCAAAATTGTTAAAAATTGGAAGTTGTTGGATGTGCCAAAGCTGTGGTTTTTCAAGCTGTGGTTAATTTTTAAGACCGACTTTAAATCGAAAAATATATCTTATCGTTAGGGCATTTATTGTAATGATTATGCTTCATATCTAAGAGCTGGTTTTTGCCTTAGCAGGGCGACCAAAATTAGGACTGGAGGTGTCTTGGCCAGCGTCAATAATACCCCGTCTCACTGCGCGGGCCTCAGAAAACATTTTATATAATGTCTCTCCATCATTGAAGCGAATGGCCCGTTGCAAAACACTTAAATCTTCTGTGAAGCGCCCCAACATTTCCAAAACGGATTCTTTATTATTCAAAAAAACGTCGCGCCACATGGTGGGATCTGAAGATGCAATGCGCGTAAAATCCCGAAACCCTCCCGCTGAAAATTTAATCACTTCACTATTTGTTACCCTCTCGAGGTGAGCAGCCGTATTTACAATATTAAAAGCTATTAGGTGGGGCAAATGAGATGTCACAGCCAGAACCAAATCATGATGCGCTGGACTCATAATCTCTACATGAGAACCAAGTTGCTGCCAAAAGGACTTTAATTTTTCTAGTGCTGATAAGTCTACCCCTTGCTCTGGAGTGAGTATGCACCATCGACCATCAAAAAGCTCAGCAAAACCTGCTTCAGGACCAGACTGTTCCGTCCCTGCGATGGGATGCCCGCCAATAAAATGAACTTCCCGAGGTACATGTGGAGTGATTTCTTTTACGACTGTTCCTTTTACTGAGCCAACATCTGTTAATATGGCTCCTTTCTTGAGAGCAGGACTAATCTCTTTCGAAATTGATCCGCACAACCCTACTGGCACACATAAAATAATAAGATCGGCCCCATCAACAGCCTGCTTTGCTGTAGGATACGCTTTATCAATCAGATTTAACTGCAAAGCCGTGTTAAGGGTCTGCTCAGTTCGGGCACATCCGACGATGGACTGAGCAAGTCCAGCACGGCGGGAAGCAAGACTGATAGAGGAACCAATTAATCCTACACCAATTAAAGCTATTCTTTCAAACATCACGAGAGACCATCTTTGGTATCAGTCATTCTTTTTTGAAATTCTCCCATAACCGCTATTAATTTTCTGTTTTCGTCTTCCTTCCCAATTGTAATGCGAAGACAATGAGGCAAACCATAACTTCCAACACCACGAACAATGATGCCATGTGATCTTAGAAACTCGTCACAGAGCACAGCATTTCTTTTTTGTAGAAGAGGAAAGTGCACAAGCAGGAAATTTGCTACACTTGGGGTTACTACCAATCCAAGCTTTTCGATCTCAGACTTCATCCAAGACAGCCATTTTTCATTATGAGCAATCGCACTGCTCAAGTGAGATTGATCTTTGATTGCTGCAGCAGCAGCAAGAATAGAGGGTGTAGAGACATTAAATGGGCCGCGAATGCGATTTAGGATTGGCGCAATCCCTTTTGAGCAATAGGCCCAACCGACGCGCAATCCTGCAAGACCATAAATTTTTGAGAATGTTCGGGTCATAATTGTATTGTTTGTATTTGTGACGAGCTCAATCCCTGCATCGTAATCACGCTCCAAAACATATTCAGCATATGCGCCATCAAGAACAAGAACAACATGTGAAGGAAGCTCTCTTCGTAAACGGTTAACCTCCTTATGTGACAGGTAAGTTCCAGTAGGATTATTGGGATTTGCAAGAAAAACAACTTTAGTTCTATAAGATATCTTTTCTAAAATTTTATCAACGTCGGCCCTATAATTTATTTCTGAAGCCACCACAGGATTTCCGCCACTAGCAAGAATGACGATTTTATAGAGCAAAAACCCATATTGCGTGTAAAGTCCTTCATTATCTGGACCTATAAAAGCATGCGCGATTAAGGAGAGTAAATCATCTGATCCCGCTCCACATATAATAGAGTTCGGATTGAGGTTATACTTAGTGGAAATAGCTTCTTTTAGATGTTTTGCTTCTCCATCAGGATATCTTGACAAATTATATGCAGCATTTTGGTATGCTTTAATGGCATCCGGGCTAGGACCTAAAGGTGTCTCGTTTGAAGAAAGCTTTATGGGCTCAATACCCCCCTGGACATAGCTTTCCCCTGGAACATAAGATTCAATCTCAAGAATTTTCGGTCTAGGGGCGGGCAAGTCGGACGACATAAATTTTGTCTTTCATTTTTTAAAAGTAAATACATACACATTCTTGTTATACAAAGGAAGACATTGGGAAAAGTCATTAATTTCTACTTATGGTGATAAGCATCTGAAATCTTCGCAATAATATAATTTTTGTGACAGCTCTTGCAGAGAAAGTTTCAATTCGGTATCACACCTTATCACGTGGTGATTTGCCGGCCGGCTTGCAGCCACCTTAAATAACTTGCTAAAAGGCCTCGCGCTCCCGTTACAACAACGGATGTCAGTGCAGAGGCTCTGCAGACCTGCCGCAAAACTGGTTCAATCAACCATCAATTTGGCTGAAAGTGGTAGAGCTAAAATGGATATTAAAAATTTCTATCCGACTTTTTCCATAGACAGCAGTCTTAATGCTGGGCAAGAAACCACCCTTAGCCAAGTTTTGCGTCCTGAAAGTAAATTAATAAATTTCCCCTCCAACGAACCCTTGGTCCTAGATGGAGGCCAAGAAATTCCCTCTCTAGCCATCGCTTACCAAATCTATGGGACTTTGAATTCTAATAAGTCAAATGCCATATTGATTTGTCATGCTCTAACAGGCGATCAACATGTTGCCAACAAACATCCCGTAACGGGGAAAGGCGGATGGTGGGAAACACTCGTTGGCCCAAAAAAACCAATCGACACAGATCGCTTTTTTATTATTTGTGCGAACATCCTCGGTGGATGCATGGGGTCCTCAGGACCCGCCTCTATTAATCCTTCTACTAGTCAACCATATGGCCTTGACTTCCCAGTTATTACAATTGGCGACATGGTCAATGCGCAGCGCAGATTGATTGATTATTTGGGCATCGATGATCTCTTCTCAGTCATTGGGGGTTCAATGGGAGGGATGCAAGTCCTGCAGTGGTGCGCTCGTTATAAAAAAAGAGTTTTTACTGCAATACCCATTGCTACAGCGCCTTGGCATACAGCGCAAAACATTGCGTTTCACGAGGTTGGAAGACAGGCTGTGATGGCTGATCCAGACTGGAAGGGAGGAAATTATTACGCATCTGGAGTTCGTCCCTCTCGAGGATTAGCAGTAGCACGCATGGCAGCTCATATAACATATCTCTCAGAAAAAGCACTACAAGATAAATTCGGAAGGGGATTTCAAGATAGAGGCGGAAGATCCTTTTCATTTGATGCGGATTTCAAGATTGAAAGTTATCTACGACATCAAGGGTCAACGTTCGTCGATCGATTTGACGCCAATAGCTACCTTTATATTACAAGAGCAATGGATTATTTCGACTTGGAAGCAGAACATGGTGGCAATCTTGCTAGGGCGTTCCAAGGCAGCAAAACACAATTTTGTGTAATTTCTTTCACTAGCGATTGGCTCTACCCGACCCGCGATAATAAGGCGATTGTTAAGGCTCTAAACGGGGCCGCAGCAAATGTTTCTTTTGTCGAAATAGAAAGTGACAAAGGCCATGATGCCTTCCTTCTTCATGAACCTGAATTCTTTTCAAGTATTAGAGGCTTCCTCGGCGCAGCCGCTCTGAAAAGGGGCATTGCATGAATGAAGATAAAAACTCATTTTCTAAAAAAATTGCTTTCCCTCAACTTAATCGTGTCGACCATGTCCTCATTTCAGAAATGGTTGAGCCCAACTCAAGAGTTCTTGATGTAGGCTGCGGCGATGGGGCTTTGTTAAAATTGCTTATCAAGGAAAAAAAAGTGGAGGGGCGTGGCCTTGAAATTAATCGCGAAAATGTAAACTCATGTTTGTCTCAAGGTCTTTCAGTTATTCAAGGGGATGCGGATATCGATCTTGCTGGCTTCCCTCAAGGAGCTTTTGACTACGCTATACTTTCTCTCACCATTCAGGCGACACTCAAGCCAAAACTTGTTCTTGAAAATCTTTTGAGAATTGGTCGAAAGGCCATTGTATCCTTCCCCAATTTTGGACACTGGAAAATACGCGCTCAACTTCTTTTCAATGGTAGAATGCCTCGAACTCCAAACCTTCCTGATGCTTGGTACGAGACCCCCGATTCACATCTTTGCAGTATTAAAGATTTTTTTGATCTTGCCCTTCTAGTCGATGCGAAAGTTGAGAATGCAGTAGCTTTTAATAGCGATGGAAAGAGCACTTTTATTAAAAACTCTTTTTCCTTACAAAACTTACTTGGTGAGAAGGCAGTTTTTCTTTTAGCTTCCAATGCCAAAAATTAAAAATTTTTTGGTACAAGTTCTTTTGCTCGCTTTAATTATTAGGTGCGAACAATAGAGGCAAATTCACGAATCGACCTTACAGGTGATCTTTTTCCTCCAATTGGCGCCATCACCTCTTTGCGGGCTTCCATCAATACAACCCCTCCAAAGGCTGGCCATATTCGAGAACCTGTCTTTTCCCACAGCTGTGCAGATTGCAACAAAAGATTGCTATTTATTGGAGGGAAATGCAACGCGGTTCTCCACGATAAAGGAGTAAACAATCCCTCAATCAGCAACCTTTCAAGTTGAGAACGGCTGAAAGGTCGTCCATGCCCAAATGGTGTGGAGTCAAAACGCGCCCATACACTTCGTCGATTAGGCACAATTATAAGAAGACGACCTTCTGGAACAAGAACTCTCCATAATTCCCGCAGCAATATAGAGGGTCTCTCTGTACCCTCCAAACTATGAATAAGAAGCAAACGATCAACTGAATTGTCTGGCAAGGGAAGGTGTCTGTCTTCCACTAGTAGGGTCTGAATGTAACCAGATGAAGGCCACACATGTGCTCCTTGGTTTTCAGGCATTAGAGCAGCAAGCCTTGCGGAGTCTTGTCGAAAAGACCCGAGGTAGGGAACGGCATAACCAAGCCCTGCAACCACACCTCCTTTAAAGCTACGCCAGCGATATCTAACCTCTTCCCCTAGAACCCGACGCACAAGAACACCAAGAGGTGATTTATAAAAGTCTCTTAAATCAAGAACATCTAATTCCATAAATTTCAAATCCTTAAGAGCACTCCACAAAGCAGAAGGAAAGATCAGATGTATAGATCTATTATTACAGCAAGATTTTGAAAATTTTAAATTTCAAAAAATCAAGAGGATTGAATTAATAACACCTACGGAGTAGTTTAAATAAATATATAAATTTTATTAATTGTATTTATCAGGATGCCCAGTCTCGAGATTTCTGTATTTCTGTGCCGAAAAGATAATGTTGGAATTCTGGTTCATACTGAAGATGGAACCACTTTCTCCATTGATGCACCAGATGCTTGTCAAATCACACAAGAATTAGAACGCAAGGGCTGGACACTCACCCATATCCTTAATACTCATCATCATAATGACCATACAGCAGGCAACTTAGATCTTAAACAAAAAACTAAGTGCTGTATCGTCGGCCCAGCCATTGAAGCTGCACGCATACCTGGCTTGGACATCTCAGTTAAAGATTCTGAAACTCTGTCTGTTGGCGGACACATTGTGAAAGTTATTGGGACACCTGGTCATACAGTAGGACATTTGACATATTGGATGCCAGATGAAAAATTAGCTTTTGTAGGAGACACATTGTTTGTCATGGGCTGCGGGAAAATCCTTGAAGGGACCCCAGAAATGATGTGGCACTCTTTATGCAAGATAGCATCTCTGCCGCCAGAAACTCATCTTTATTGTGGTTATGAATATACAGTAGCCAATGCTCGTTTTGGGCTCTCAATCGAACCCAAAAATGCGCTTATCAGAAATCGATTAGAAGAGGCTGAAGAAATCCTAGCAAAAGGCGGACTTACAGTTCCAACAAGACTTGAGCTCGAACTGCAAACGAATGTCTTTCTTAGACCACACGTCGTTGCAACTCGCACATTACTTGGAATGGGTGCTGTAGCTGATTGGCGTATCTTCGGCGAACTAAGAAAAAGAAAAAATAAGGCATGATGCATTCAATGCTCTCTGCCGAAGTAAAGAATATTATAAAATCATTACGTCTTGAACCTCATCCAGAAGGGGGCTTTTACCGTGAAACTTTTCGGGAAAGAAAGGGTAACAATAAGGGAAGGTTTGCTTCCACAGCAATATATTTTCTTATAATTGAAAACCATCCCACACGCTGGCATAAAATTAAATCGAGCGAGGTTTGGCACTGGTATGCTGGATCACCTCTTAAATTGTATTACGCAGCTCCGCATTCCTCCGTCAAAGAAGTCACTTTAGGTTTTAATCTTCAAAAAAAAGTGCATCCCCAATATTGCGTGCCAGCAGGGTGGTGGCAGAAAGCACGAACTTTGGGAGCATGGACATTAGTAGGATGTACAGTAGCGCCAGGTTTTTGTTTTAAGGACCTAATTCTCGCGCCGGAAAATGAAAATCCACCCTTTAGTTAAGCCCCTTCTGCAAACTCTGCGATTAAAAATTTGCTCCTCCCTCTGTGAGACCGACTTTTCCACTATAAAATCACTGGCGCTAAAAAATCAACTCTTTGTATTTTCATGATAATTTTATCAACAGTCTCCCCTGTGTCTTGGTAATCTTGCTGATCTAATACGACTCATAACAGGCTCTTATTTAGTTTTTTTTGCTAACGGGGGTTGTCATTATGATGGGCCAGAATCCTGGACCGCTTTTAAGCGCTGTATTCATCGATTATGATAATATTTATCAGTCTTTGAAGAAAAAAAGTGAAGAAGCAGCTAAGCGTTTTGCAAAGGATTCATCCGTTTGGCTTAGTCAAATAGAAAGTGGTCAATTAATAACATTAACCAAACAAGCTAATACGCTTCCAAAGAGGCAATTAATTCTTAACAGATGTTACGGCAATCCTGTTCCTCGGCGAAACAATTCTGACAACACAACCGATATGAGTTCTTTCCCTTTTGTGCGCCATCAATTTTTGCGTGCGGGAATGGAGGTTATAGACTGCCCACCCCTTACATCCCAGCTAAAAAATTCAGCTGAAATTCGTATTGTTATGGATATGAATGATTTAATAAGTCATCAGACGCGTTTTGATGAATTTATCATTCTTTCTGGTGATGCAGACTTTACGCCCATTTTGTATAGATTGCGTGCTCATGCTCGTAGAACAATTGTTTTTGTAAACCAACTAACAGCAGCTCCCTATTCAGCCATAGCGGATGGAGAAATTCGGGAGGATGATCTATTAAATTCTCTTCTTGTGGATCGTGAAGATTATTCCAATCACAAAGGAGCCTCTGAAACCTTAACTAATGCGGAGGCGGACCTAAGCTTTGATTCAATAAGAAGTGAAATACTATCTACCGTTCTAAATTTGCTTCAAAACGCTGGTCAGCCTGTGCCCATCGATGCTCTTTCGGACCGCGTCTCTCGATCTCTTGGTGATGAGAAAACACTTGGCTCTGGTTGGGCTGGTACAGGTACATTTGGTGCTTTTTTAGCTAAAGAACTCCCCCCCAATCTTCGCATTTCTAACCAAGCCCCCTATTATATTTATGATGTCAGTCATGTTCCAATATCTCCGCAGAATTCTGGAAAATCAGACGATACAAGTTCCAAAAATTCAGATACTAAAGATGTCGGGTTGTCGACAAATAGAGATATTCAAAATCATACCCCTCGCGTTGAGAAAAATGCTGCGCGAATAAATGAACCTTATATTTCAGTTCAGAAGTCTGCCATACCAAAAGCATCGGTTGGCTCTAGTGTAGGCACTCAGAATATGATCTCTTCATTTGATGCTTCTGCTCAGACAGGTGTTCAAACTCCAAAACCAAAGTCTCCCGTAATTAAAGAAACCTCCGCTGCAACACAACAATCAATTGCTCGTATCCATAATGCATGTCAGGTCCCCCCTCTTGCACCTCCAGAATACCGCTCTTTGTTTGATGCAATGGCGCAGGAGATAGCAGCAAATGGTTTGACAGGAGCACAAACCCTTTCAAACATAATGCAACGTGCTGCCGAATTGGGAGTGAAAGTGCGTCGCGAAGATGTCAGATTTGTTTTAGAGGTTGTAAGTGAGTCTGATCCTTGGTTCGAGCAAGGGGCAACTGCAGACATGTTCTCGAGCAGATTTAGAAATTACGTTATTGCACGGTGTCGCAACCAAGATTTACAACTAAGCACGGCTGAGTTAGATTTGATTGATACTTGGTTTGGTGGAAGTTCATCTCCCGTCCAGCCTACAACCTATAGTGGTGGTCAAAAAGAGTTACCCTCTGGAGCAATTTCCTATCCAACCAATGCACCCGCAGCCTCTATGAATGCGGCTTTTTCTAACCACTATTATTCCCATCAAGAGAAAGATTTGCCACTAGTACTACGTAACCGGTCTTAAAAGTTAGTTGCTGATATCATTAATGCTCACGTTGCCGCTTTCTCTGTGCCTTATCTAGATCGACGCATTTTGGATTTTTTGCACTTACCCCCTCCACTTTTTCATCTTAAATGGGGAGAGATTATGAGAGGTATTGCCCCCCATTTGCAGTGAGGGTT
>JBJTOZ010000223.1:0-3479 GCA_046074825.1 Hyphomicrobium sp. | reverse complement strand
CAAGCCGTCCTTCAAATCCCACTACCTCAGCGACCATGTGCGCAACCTCTGCAATGGAGTAATCAACTCCTGATCCCACATTGACAGGCGCATCATCGGAATAAAATTTGAGGAGATGGACTAAAGCATCAGCGCAATCTTCAACATGCAGAAATTCTCGCCTTGGTTTCCCTGTTCCCCAAACCGTGAGGCTTGGAGCCCCTTTGATTTTGGCTTCATGTGCTTTTCGGAGAAGGGCAGGGAGCACATGAGAATTTTCAAGATCATAATTATCGCCAGGACCGTAGAGATTTGTGGGCATCGCTGAAATATACTCACAGCCGTGTTGCCGGCGGTAGGCTTCAGCAAGTTTCAACCCTGCAATTTTTGCAATTGCGTACCACTGGTTTGTTGGCTCAAGTGGACCGGTTAGAAGTGCGCTCTCCTCAATCGGTTGTGGGGCAAGACGAGGATATATGCAGGAGGATCCTAGAAAGAGAAGTTTTTCGACTTTCTTTTGAAAGGCAGCGTGCGTGACATTGGCAGCCATCATCAGATTGTCGTACAGAAATTGAGCGGGATACGTGTCATTTGCAAGGATCCCTCCAACACGCGCCGCAGCCATGAGGACGGCATGCGGTTTGTGTTTTTCGAAAAAGGCGATCACTGCTGCTTGGCACGTGAGATCTAGGGAAGAATGGGTGCTCGTGAGGATAGTACAATCTTCGCTTTGAAGACGGCGCACGAGGGCTGAGCCCACCATGCCTGAGCTTCCCGCAACAAAAACACGTTTGCCTTTAAGGTCATAACTTTTACGCATGTTCTCATATGTCCTAAGGACTATGTCAGTGACTTTGCTTCTTTAAAGCATCAAGATCACTTTCAACCATTTCTGTGACAAGGTTTTCAAACGAGGTGGTATGTGTCCACCCCAGTTTTGCTTTAGCCTTTGAGGGATCTCCTAAAAGAAGATCAACTTCTGTGGGTCGGAAGTAGTGAGGGTCGATACGAACCACCTCTTTGCCGGTTGTTATGTCAACACCGACTTCGTTGGAGCCTGAACCTTTCCATGCGATAGTGCGGCCAACACAGGCAAAGGCGCGCTCTGCAAATTCCCGCACGCTATGGGTTTCTCCTGTCGCAAGGACATAATCGTCACCAGAGGGTTGTTGAAGAATACGCCACATCCCATCAATAAAATCTTTGGCATGTCCCCAATCGCGCTTGGCATCAAGATTGCCTAAGTAGAGTACGTCCTGCAGACCTAAATGAATGGCAGCGGCAGCCCGCGTAATTTTGCGAGTGACAAAGGTTTCTCCGCGCATAGGACTTTCGTGATTGAACAAAATCCCATTTGATGCATGAAACCCATAAGCTTCACGATAATTGACTGTAATCCAATACGCATAAAGTTTGGCCACTCCATAAGGGGAGCGAGGATAGAAGGGTGTTGTTTCGCGCTGAGGGATCTCTTGCACTTTTCCATAAAGTTCAGAGGTGGAAGCTTGGTAAAAGCGAACCTTATCTTTCAAATCAAGAATGCGAATAGCTTCCAACAAACGCAATGTTCCAAGAGCATCGGCATTGGCGGTGTATTCGGGCGTTTCGAAACTGACTTGCACATGGCTTTGCGCTGCAAGGTTATAAATTTCATCGGGTTTAGTTTCCTGAACCAGACGGATTAGATTTGTTGAATCGGTGACATCGCCATAGTGCATAAAAAAACGCGTTTGCGTGTCATGGGGATCTACGTAAAGTTCATCCACACGTGCAGTATTAAAGGAGGAGGAGCGGCGCTTGATCCCGTGGACAATGTAATCTTTATTGAGCAAAAAACGCGCAAGATAGGCCCCATCTTGTCCAGTAATCCCACTGATCAGAGCGACTTTTGGTCGACCCATAAAAAACTCCTTGGATTTCTCTTCACAGTTATGCCCGAGGAAGGCTTTTGTGTTTTGAGCATTTTACAATGCGTGACAGATTTACGTGTGTTCTAAAGGCTGAGGCTCCCTTTTTCTAGTCCTTAATTTAAAGATCCCAATCCGTTGGGGAAAAGTAAGTAGGGTCTTCTCTACAAGACGAAGCGGCAAGGAAAAAAATTAAAGAGATTGCACAAGTACTGAGGCTCTGCCTGTTTTTCAATCTCAGATGAGATCTCAGCCTGCACATCCCTTTAGCGACCTAAAGAAAGTTGTGGTCAGTTTCATAAAAATTCTTAATTCATGAAAGATAAACCTGATTGAGGATATAATAACTGAAAAAAAGACTAATCCCAATTGACGTCATTTCTTATTCCAAATCTTATGCCAAACAGGAATTTTCTCTTTGACACAACTGTCCTTTTCAACATGGGTTGAGATTAGTTATCTGTGTGCTTTCTGTCTGCCCTTCTTTTTTAAACATCCTGTGTGGGGTTTTGCCTCTGCCCTTCTTGTGTCTCTTACTCTTTTAGCTTCTGGCTTTTTGCTCTCCGGAACACTCGTCAATCCAGAACACGACAAGAGTTTCATCGTTCTTCTTTTTAATATTTTAAGCTGGGAACGCACTCCCTATCTTCTTGCAATGGTGGGAACTTTTATCTCTTGGATCATAAAAAAAGGCTTTAACGTCAAAATTTTGAAAAAAAACAGGTTCCTCAGGCACGATGAGAGATGGACTGTTTGGGGTATTCCTTTTTCTCCCTTAAAAGTTTTTCTTTCCCTTTTTGCGATGAGCGTGACGGCTTTTCTCTTGGCGTGTCTGGGAACGCTGATTTACTTTGGACATGTTGACTACTTCGACCGTCTGCGCCAAGAACGTATTGCCAAGGCGAGCACAAGTATTGCAAAACGAATGAACTTCTCCCTGCCCAAAAAAATAGATGAGATGGCCTCTCTTCAAAAAGTCTCAGCAAAAGGCGCGACACTCACATTTTATTATCTCCTTAATCGTAAGATTGCAGGAGCAGAGGCGTCCCAGTTTTTGGAGGAACGCAAAAAAAATCTCAAATCCCAACATTGTATCAATCCCTCGCTGGAGAAAGTTTTGAGGATGGGAGGGGCATTCCGCTTTTATTTTACAGATAGCAGAGGATCTGAAGTCGGAAGCTTTCTTTTGTCTAAAGAAGAATGCGCAATATAAATATCATAATTTTTTTATCTTGAGGAACTGAGCGAATAGCATCGCCCCAAGGAGCACGATCACAAATTCAATCGTTCAGTATGCGGAACTAATCCCAGTGTCATGTGAGAATACACAAGGGGAATCTGATTGCGCTATGAGTCCTTATGGTTATTCTTTTTTCCGCTATAAGTTTGAATATACCTACGACAGGCCTCATTTACAACCCAAGATAATGAGCGGTCCTGTTCGCTGGCAATCTTATCAAGAGATTTTCTTATAACCTCTTCAAGACGTACGCTAATTGGGCTCATTTTTTTAATAGCTCGCATGGTTTTTCTTAATCATTGTTCTCTCTATACTACAAGAAAAAACGGGTAACCAGAAGTAGCTATTTTGCA